>CAUJJI010000196.1 GCA_963205265.1 Pseudomonadota bacterium | reverse complement strand
GTCAATGAACGGTCGCGAACGGTAAATGAGGCGTTCTGGCGACTAAACCCTCGGTAATCAGCCATTATCCGCGCATAAATGCGAATTTTGGCGAACGGTTGCGAACGCAAAAAATTTCACAGGTTCGAATCCTGTCGGGTGCGCCAGGGCGCATCGGGTCTTGCCGTTCGAAACGCATCGGCCTAGAGGCGCGGCCATGGCGGCTTTGCGCAGTTTCCTTCGCCGGCATCGCTGGTTCGCAGCCTGGTTGCTGCTGGCGAGCCTGTGCCTGAAGGCGCTGACGCCGCCCGGCTACATGGTCTCCAGCCAGGGCCAGGTCCTGACCGTCAGCATCTGCGCCGACGCCACCGGCGAGCATCTCACACGGGCGATCGTCATCCCGGCCAAGGGCGAGCCCGGCCGCGGACAGGATGCGGGCGATGCCTGTCCGTTCTCGGCGCTGAGCATGGGCGCGATCGCCGGGGCCGACATCGTCCTGCTGTCGCTGGCGCTCGCCTTCATCCTGGCCCTGGGCTTCGGCCCGCAAGCCCTGCCCGAGCTGCACGGCGAGCGGCGCATCCGCCCGCCGCTGCGAGGTCCGCCCGCGGCCGCCTGACGCGGCCCGTCGGAAATCCCGCAGATTTGCACGCCCAGCGCCCGACCGCGAGTCGGCGCCGCGGCTGTTCGCAATGCCCCCTCCGATCCGGCCGCAAGCCAGCCAACCAGCCAGTCTTGTCTTTCGGATCGGAATATCACGATGAAGAGTTCGACCATTGCCCTGTCGACGGGGCTTTTCCTTGCCGCCATGCCGGCTGCCGCTCGCGCCGAAGCCGCGCCCGAGGGCCGCAGGGCCGACACCAGCTTTTCGGTGGGCGAGATCGTCGTCACCGCCAGGGGAATGGCGGGCAGCACCGACAACGTCCTGACTTCGGTCGACCGGCTCGGCGGCGACGTCGCGCAGGCGGCGGACGTCGACAACCTCTACGAGCTTGTCGGCCAGATGCCCGGCATCCAGGTCACCGATTTCAACCAGGGCACGACCAGCGGCAAGTTCTCCATGCGCGGCTTCAACGGCGAGGGGAACATCAATGCCGTCAAGCTGCTGATCGACGGGGTGCCGTCCAACAGCAACGACGGCAACATGCCCTACATCGACATGGTCTTCCCGCTGAACGTCGAGACCATCGAAGTGGTGCGCGGCACCTCGGACCCGCGCTACGGCCTGCATGCGATCGCCGGCAGCGCCGATATCGTCACGCGCAGCGGCGGCACCTATCTGGATGCACGCGGTGCGGCCGGCAGCTATGCGACCTTCGAGGGGCAGCTCGCTGCAGGTCTCGAAACCGGCAAGGTGACGCAGAACTACGCGCTGGGCTACCGCGAGAGCGACGGCTACCGGAAGCACGGCCATACCCGCCGCTTCGGCCTGTCGGGCAAATGGGGGCTGGCGCTCGGCGACGAGGTCAGGCTCGGCGCCGTCGCGCGCTATTACGAAGCCGACGCCCAGGAGCCGGGCTATCTCACTTTCGCCGACAGCCGGGCCCATCCGCGCATGACCAACGGCTACAACGTTTCCGACGGCGACACGCGCGACATGCAGCAATATGCGCTGACGCTCGGCGTCGCCTTCTCGGATCGGCTCGACTGGTCGAGCATGGCCTGGTTCAACCGGCTGCGCGACGACCGCTACGTCAAGTTCTCCGCCGGCGCCTCCCAGCAGCGCCGGCTGACGCGCGAGGATCATCACGGGCTCGCCACGACGCTGCACTGGCATGGCGTGATCGCCGGAGCCTCGGTCATGCTCGAGGCCGGCGGCAATGTCGAATGGCAGGACAACCGCTCGCTGCGCTGGCTTTCGGCGGCGCGCGTGCCGACCAGCCAGACTCGCAACCAGCAGTTCGACCTGTCGGTCGGCGGCATCTACCTCCAAGCGATCGTCGAGCCGGCGCCGTGGCTGCGCATCACCCCGGCCTATCGCATCGACTGGGTGGGCGGCGATTTCGCCAATCGGCTCATCAACACGACCGCCCCGATCAACGACTACGGCAGCATCGACCAGCCCAAGCTTTCGGTCGCGATCATGCCGCTCGACGGCGTCACGCTCTACGGCAACTGGGGCAAGACCTTCCAGATCGGCCTCGGCTCGGGCGCCTACCTGATCCCGCCGCGCGCCGTGGACCTGAAGCCTTCGATCAACGAGGGCTGGGAGCTGGGCGTCACGTACCGGCTGGCCAGCACCGTGGAGGCACGCCTCGCCTACTGGGAGCAGAGCGCCACCGGCGAGATCGCCCGCAAGCTCAACGACCCGCTCGGCGATTTCGAGAACGTGGGCGCCACCGACCGCAAGGGCGTGGACCTGCAGGTGAACGTCGAGCCGGCCCGCGGCCTGTCGCTCTGGGCAGCGCTCGCCTGGCAGAAAGCGGTGATCAGCGTCCCGCCACCGGCCAGCCCGCAGTTCGCCGGCCACGAGATCGATCATACGCCGCATTGGCTGTGGTCGGGCGGCATCGACTACAGGCCCAGCGAGACGCTGACTTTCACGCTGACCGGCCGCGGGCAGAGCTCCTATTTCCTGTCGAGCGCCAACAGCGAGGGGAAATGGGGCCGGATGACAGTGTTCGACGCCAGCGCTTTCTTCCAGCTCGGCGAGCGAGTGGTGCTCGGCCTGGCGCTGAAGAACATCGGCGACGATTTCTACGAATATGCCTGGTGGGACGGCGCGCAGACGCTGCACAGTCCGGCCAACGGCCGCAATGTGACCGCCAGCCTGCGGCTGCGCTTCTGATGCGGCAGAGGGGAGACAGGCTGCGCCGCCGGGTGCGCGAGCTTCACCTGTGGCTGGGTCTGGGCGCCGGTGGCCTGCTTGTCCTCCTCGGCCTGACCGGCTCGATCCTTGTGTTCTATCCGGAACTGGATGCCCTGCTGCATCCCGAGAGCCGGCCGGCGGCTGCCGCGGAGGCAAGGACGCCGCCGGACTGGGATCGCGCCCTGGCCACGGTGCGGCGCAGCTTTCCCGACAAGGCCGGGCCGTGGCGCTTCGAAGTGACCGGCGATCCCGGCGCGATCCCGGCGCGCTACTACGATCCACCCGAGCGGGCCGGGCGCGCCTTCGCGCCGATGATGGTCTGGCTGTCTCCCGACGGCTCGCGCGTACTGCGCCGGGACTATTGGGGCGAATATGCGATGACCTTCATCTATGACCTCCACTATCGCCTGCTGCTCGAGGACAGGGGCCGGGTCCTGCTGGGATGGTCGGGCTTCGTCCTGCTGGCCTTGCTGCTGAGCGGCCTGTGGGCCTGGTGGCCGCGCGGCTCGTGGGCGAAGGCCCTGCGCCTGAAGCTCGCTGCGCCCGGCCAGCGCGCGCTGCGCGACTGGCACAAGCTGGCGGGGCTTGCGGGCCTGCTTGTCCTGGCGCTGCTGACGCTGACGGGCATCATGCTGGAGCTGCCCGAGGAAAGCGACGCCGCGCTCGCCGCCGCGGGCCTCGGCCTCGATCCGCCTCCGCAAGTCCGGCTCGAGGCGGGGGGCCAGGGCGCGACCGCGATCAGCGTGGCCGCGGCGATCCGCGCGGGCCATGCCGCCCTTCCGCAAGCGCGGCTCGCCTGGATCGAGACGCCCCCGGCCGGCGGCGGCAGCTATCGGCTGCGCATGCAGGTGCCGGGCGACCCCAGCCGCCGTTTCCCGCACAGCTTCGTCTGGGTCGACGGCGGCAGCGGCAAGGCGATCGCCGTCCAGGATGCGCGGCACGCGCGCGGCGGTACCACGGTGAACAACTGGATCCATCCGCTGCATGACGGCTCTGCGGGCGGCCTGGCCGGCCGCCTGCTGGTGGCGCTGTGCGGGCTCCTGCCGCTCGTCCTGTTCGTCACCGGACTGCTGCGCTGGCGAAGCCGCCGGAGACCTCGGTTGCCGCGGCCCGCTGTCGGCTAGGCGCGAGCAGCGAGACCGTTCCTCATCCTGCTGTTCCGAATCCGATAGCTAAGCGGGCGGCGGCGTGCAGCTGCGGCGCTGTGCTGGACAGAGGGCCGGAGGCCGAAAAGAAAAAGGGCGACGATTGGCTCGCCGCCTCTTTCCCCTCTCCAAAGCTCGTAATGGTGCGGCGGACGTGCCGCCGTGCGGATCAGCGCAGCGGCTTGTTGGTAGCCAGCTGCACGGTGCCGGCGGCATAGGGCTCGCCCTGCTGCATGTAGGGCAGCGGATTGACCGCCTCGCCGTTCACGCGGACTTCGTAGTGCAGGTGCGGGCCGGTCGAGCGGCCGGTGCTGCCGATGAAACCGATGAGGTCGCCCTTTTGGACCTGCTGGCCCGAGGCGACGTTGAGGCGCGACATGTGGCCGTAGCGGGTCTGGAGCGCGCCGCCATGCTCGATCGAGACGAACAGGCCGTAGCTGCTGAACCATTCGGCCTTGCTGATGACGCCGTCGGCGGTGGCATAGACCGGAGTGCCGACCGGTCCGGCGAGATCGATGCCCTTGTGGGCGCGGCGGCCGCCGAGCACCGGATGCTCGCGCATGCCGTAGTTGCTGGTCAGGCGGACACCCTCGACCGGCATGCGCGAGGGGATCGACACCGCAGGCATCGGGACCATCGCATGCAGCGTGGTCGTGCCGCGCGAAGTGGTGGTGAGGCCGGCCTGGCCCGAAGCATCGGCAATGGCGGCCAGGGCCGGGACGCCGGAGCTTTCAAGCGACTGCCAGCTGTTGAACAGGTTGCGGAACTTTTCGTCGCCGCCGGAAGGCGCGACGCGGGCGGCCTGGGCCGCGCGCAGCGGGGCGGCGATATCGGCGGATGCGCTGCTGTTGGCGTGGGCCGGGCTGGCAGCCAGGGAAATCGCAGCCGCTAGAAGAGCACCGGCAACCGCGCGAAATTTCATGCTTAAGCCAAAACCAACCACTCGAAATACCTTGTTCCGGCAATTCGCCTGATCGCTTCGCAATCGGGCCAATCACACAGTCATGACACAAATCCGGACGCCGAAACGTCGCGAACCGCGCTAGTCTTTGAGATGGTCGGTACCCCCCCGCCGTCTCGATGGAGGGGTTAGCCGGGCAAAACTTTACGAGGCAATAGGTTCGTAGAAAGTCCGCGGCAAACCGGCTGCCGCACGCGCCGAGTTGTTGAATGGACCGGAAACCCCTCCGCGAAAATGGCGCTGGACCAAGCTTCTCCAGTGATTCTCGGGCTCCACTCGACGCCGCGAACAGACTGCGGCGAAGTGCCTGGAACCGAAGCCGACATGGCGGATTTCATCGGCTAGAACGCGCTCGAGGATGCGCGCAGTGGCCGAATCACCGGCAGCGCGGAATCGCTCGATCGTCAGCGGCGTGATGTCGAGCCCGCGCGCCTCGAGCACCATCGGCACCACGGCGAGGCGCGCGGCGACGTCGTGCCGCGTCGCTTCGGCCGCGCCCCACAGGCCATCGTGTGCCGGCAGCGTCCCGTAGCCGGCGCCGAGCTCCCGCAGCCGGCGGTCGAGCAAGGCGAAGTGCATGGCCTCGTCCGCCGCGGTGGCGAGGAAATCCCCGACGAAGCCGCGCCCCATCTCGGCGCCGAACCGCCCGGCCATGTCGAGCGCGAGGTCGATCGCGACGAATTCGATATGCGCCAGGGCGTGGATGAGGGCGATGCGGCCGCGCAGCGACTGGCCGCGGCCGCGCTTGGGCATCTGCTTCGGCGGGAGCAGCTCGGGACGCTCGGGCCGCGCCGGCCGGTCGGGCATCGCGACGTCGAACACCTCGGCAAGGCGCCCCAGCCGCCAGTCGCGAGCGACGGCACGGGCGGCCATCGCCTTGCCCCTGGCATCGCCGGTGAGCAGCGCCGCGCGAATCGCCCCGGCGACGGACGGCAGCGTCAAATCCGGCGCTCCTAGAGCGCCTTGGCCGCAGCCAGGACGTCTTCGGCGTGTCCCTTGACCTTGACCTTGTCCCAGACCCGGGCAATGCGCCCGTCGGCCGCGACCAGGTAGGTCGTCCGCACCATGCCCATGTAGGTCCGCCCGTAGTTCTGCTTCTCGGTCCAGATGCCGAGCGCGTCGGACAGGCCGCCCGCTTGCGCATCGCTGGCGAGCGGCGCGGTAAGGCCGTGCCTGGCCATGAATTTCTGGTGCTTTGCAGGCGGATCCTTGCTGATTCCCAGCAGAGCTACGCCGGCCTTCTCGAACTCCCCGGCCAGCGCCGAGAAGTCCTTGTTCTCGGTCGTGCAGCCCGGCGTGTCGTCCTTGGGATAGAAGAACATCACCAACTTGCGGCCGGCGAACTCCGACGGCTTCACGCTGCCGCCGTCGGGCAGTTCCAGGGCGATGTCGGGCATGGCGTCGCCGACGCCCGGATGTCTGCTCATTGCGTCACCTCCAATGCTTCGCCGAACACCTGCGTCCAGGCGGCTGCGACCTCGCGCCGAGCGGCGGCGATCCCGGTCATCACCGTGTCCCAATCGCGGCAAAGGCAGGCCTTTGCAAGCACGTCGAGCGCCGCCGCCGGCGGCATCTCGCCGTCGGGCGCGATCAGCCGCGCCGCGACCAGCAGCCGGGCCAGCGCTTCGCGGGCGGCGATCAGCGGGGCGGGCAGGAGGCCTGCCGCGACCAGCTGCTCGATCGCGACTTCCAACCCCGGCACCAGCCCTTCGCCGTGGCGCAACTGCTGGTGGTGGACGATGAATTCGAGGTCGACCAGGCCGCCGCGCGCCAGCTTGACGTCGAGCGGCCCCTTCGCCGGCTTGTGACGGGCCATCTCGCCGCGCATCTCGAGGACATCCTCGCGCAGCTTCGCCGGCTCGCGCGGCTTCAGCAGCGCGGTACAGACGATGTCCTGCAGGGCCTTGCGCGCTGCGTCCGATCCGAACAGCGGCCGGGCACGGCACAGCGCCATGTGCTCCCAGGTCCAGGCCTGCTCCATCTGGTAGCGCGCGAAGCTTGCGAAGCTGACCGCGATCGGCCCCTGCGTGCCCGAGGGCCGCAGCCGCGTATCCACTTCGTAGAGCGCACCCTCGGCGGTCGGCACGCTGAGCGCGGCGCTGACGCGCTGGGCCAGGCGGTTGAAATAGGTCGATGCGCCCAGCGGCCGCGGGCCGTCCGAATCGCCGGTGTGTTCGCCGGTGAACAGGTAGATGAGGTCGAGGTCCGAGGCATGGGTAAGCGCCCCGCCGCCGAGCCGGCCGAGCCCGAGCACGACGAGCTCGCTTCCCGGCACCCGCCCGTGCGCCCGCTCGAACTCGACGATGGTCGCGCGCGCGAGAATCTCGATCGCCGCTTCGGCCACGCGCGAAAGGCCCTCCGAGATCAGCAGCGGATCGGTCGCGCCTTCGATCAACTGGACGCCCAGCGCGAAGCGCAGCTCGCCCACCCGCCGGCGCACGCGGTCGAGCACGCGCTGGTAGTCGTCGTCGCTTTCGCCGGCGCCGAAATCCACGACCAGCGACGGCACGTCGGGCGGCAAGTCGAAGGCGCTCGAATCGATCAGCGGATCGAGCAGGTCGGCGCGCCTTGCCAGCTCGTCGGCCAGCGGCGGCGCCAGCGACAGGATCCGCGCGAGCAGCTGCAGCAGGGCCGGGCGGGCTTCGAGCAGGTTGAACAGGTTGATCGCGCTGGGCAGGTTCGCCAGCAGCTGCTCCCAGCGCAGGAAAGCCCGTTCCGGCTCGGGCGCAGCGGCGAGCGCGGCGAGCAGCGACGGCTGGATCGCGTCAAACGCCGCCAGCGCCGCGTCGCTGCGCAGGGCCCGCAGCTTGCCCGACCGCCAGCCGGCGATACGTTCGGAAAGCTCGTCCGCCTCGGCAAAGCCGAGCTGGGCCAGCTGCTCCGCGAGATTGTCGTCTTCGGCCGGGAACACCGGCCCGGCGTCGGGCGCAGGATTGGCGGCGATCAGCGCATCGTAGCGTTGGCCGACGGCATCGGTGATACGCGTCACCTCGGCCAGCAGCGCGTCGCCGTCGTCCAGCCCGTCGAGCCTGGCCACGGCATCGAGCGCGGCGCGGTCGACCGGCAGGCGGTGCGTCTGCTGGTCCGAGACCATCTGCAGCCGATGCTCGAGCACGCGCAGGCGATCGTAGGATTCGCCCAGCAGCACCGCGTCGTCGCGCGGGATGATGCCCGCTTCGGCCAGGGCGTCGAGCGTCGCCCGGGTACCGCGCAGGCGCAGTGCGGGATTGCGCCCGCCGTGGATCAGCTGATGCGTCTGGGCGTAGAATTCGACCTCGCGGATGCCGCCGCGGCCTTTCTTGAGGTCGAAGCCGGGGGCGACCTGCAGGGCACCCCTGGTGTTCGAGCGGATCTGCGCCGTGAGCCGGCCGATCTCGGCTATGGCGCCGAAATCCAGGCTCTTGCGCCAGACGAAGGGCCGTATCGCATTCAGGAACGCCTGGCCCGCGGCGATGTCGCCGGCGCAGGCGCGAGCCCGGATGAAGGCGGCGCGTTCCCAGGCGAGCGCCGAGCTTTCGTAATGAGTCAGGGCAGCGTCGATCGAAATGGCGAGCGGGCTCACTTCCGAAGCCGGCCGCAGCCGCAAGTCGATGCGGAAGGCATAGCCCTCGTCGGTGACGCGCGACAGCGTCTCGACCACGGTGCGGGCAATGCGCTCGGCCGCTTCGCCGGGCTCGTCGCGCTCGCGCCGGGGCAACAGCTGCGGATCGTAGAGCAGGATCGGATCGATATCGGAGCTGTAGTTGAGCTCCTGCGCGCCGTGCTTGCCCAGCGCCAGCGCCAGGAAGCCGGCCGGCTCGGCGTCGGGCACCCGGCGGCGGATCGCGTCGGCAATGGCGGCGTCGAGCGCCCGGTCGGCGAAATCGGAGAGCTCGCCGGTCACGGTCAGCAGCGGGAAAGCCCCGGCAAGATCGCCGACGGCGAGCGCCAGGGCCAGGGCCAGCCGCTCGCGCCGCAGCGCCACCGCGACGTCATCGGCACCATCGCCGGCCCGGCGCGCGAATGCGAGCGCGCCCTCTGCGTTCCCAGCCTCCAGCAGCTGGACGAGATCGGGAATCCGGTCGATGGCCAAGGAGAGGAAGGGCGAATAGGCGCGGGCGCGCTCGAGCGCATCGATCCAGGCGGCGGACATGGCGCCTGACTGCCTGCGCTAGCGGCGAAGGGCAAGCCGCCTTGTGCCCGCTGGCCGGCTCTGGCATCTGGACATGCCATGAAACGCTTGAACTTGTTCGCGATTCCTCTGGCCTGCGCGACAGCCCTGGCGCCGTGCGCCGGCCCCGCCGCCGCGCGTGCCCGGCCCATGCCGCCGATTTCGATCGAGACCATGCAGGACGTCACGCGCAGGCTGGCCAGCGACGCGTTCGAAGGCCGTGCGCCCGGCACGATCGGCGAGGAGCGTACGCTCGCCTATCTGGTCGAACGCTTTCGGGCGGCCGGATTGCAGCCCGGCAACGGCGGCAGCTGGTTCCAGGACGTGCCGCTGGTCGAGATCACGGCAGCAGGTTTCACGCCGCTGACCATCGCCGGCAAGGGCCAGTCTCTCGCTTTCGCCTTCGGCACGGATTTCGTCGCCGGCACTTACCGCGTCGTGCCCAGGATCGATCTGGCGGACAGCGAACTGGTCTTCGTCGGCTACGGCATCAATGCGCCGGAAAAGGGCTGGAACGACTATGCCGGCGTCGACATGCGCGGCAAGACGGCAGTCATCCTGGTCAACGACCCCGACTACGAGGCTGCCGGCCTAGCCGGCCCGTTCAACGGCCGCGCCATGACCTATTACGGCCGCTGGACCTACAAGTTCGAGGAAGCGGCGCGCCAGGGGGCGGCCGCGGCGCTGATCGTCCACGACAGCTTCCCGGCCGCCTACGGCTGGAACGTCGTCGAATCGGGCTGGTCCGGCCCCCAGGCCCGCGCCCGGAGCGCCGACGATGGCGCCGACCAGACGCTGGCCAACGGCTGGGTGCAGAAGGACGTGGCCGCGAAGATCCTGGCCGCCGCCGGCCAGGACCTGGCCACGCTTTCCGCCGCGGCCAAGCGCCCCGGCTTCCGGGCGGTACCGCTGGGGCTCAAGGCGCAGCTGTCGTTCGACAACGCCATCCGCCGCTTCGCCTCGAAGAATGTCGTCGGACTGCTTCCGGGCAAGGCGCGGCCGAACGAATATGTGCTCTATTCGGCGCATTGGGACCATCTCGGCCGCTGCAAGTCCAATGCCGCCGGCGACGACATCTGCAACGGCGCGATCGACAATGCCAGCGGCACTGCCGCGCTGGTCGCGCTGGCCGAGGCCCACCGCAAGGCCGGTGCGGCGCAGCGCAGCATCCTTTTCCTGGCCCTGACCGCGGAAGAATCGGGCCTGCTCGGTTCCGAATACTACGCCGCCAATCCGGTCTTCCCGCTGGCGCAGACCGTCGGCGGGGTGAACATGGACGCGCTGTCGCTGGCCGGTCCCGCCCGGGACGTGACCGTGGTCGGCGGCGGCAAGTCAGAGCTCGATGGCGTCCTGGCAAGGGTACTGAAGGCCGAGAGGCGCCGGATCACCGCCGATCCCGATCCGGAAAAGGGCTACTACTACCGCTCCGACCACTTCAGCTTCGCCAAGCGCGGCGTGCCGATGTTCTATGTCGACGGCGGGCAGGACCTCGTCGACGGTGGCAGCGCGGCAGGCGCGGCCTATGCGAAGGACTACCGCGACAAGCGCTATCACGGCCCCGACGACGAATACGATCCGGCGTGGAACTGGCAGGGCGCCGTGGCCGACCTGCGCGTCTACTATCGCCTCGGCCGCAGCCTTGCCGATAGCCGGGATTGGCCCAACTGGCTGCCCGGGGACGAGTTCCGCCGCGCCCGCGACGAGAGCCGGCGCAACGGCGCAGGCAAGCGATGAGCCTGCGCTTCCCGCCCGAGTGGCATCCCCAGGATTGGATCTGGATCGGCTTTCCCCATGACCCGGTCGAATGGCCCGGCTTCCTCGCCGCCGCGCAAGAGCAGATCGCCGCTTTCGCCAATGCCGTCGCCGACAGCGGGCAGCAGGTGCGCCTGCTGGTCCGCGACGAGGCCAACGAGGCCCGCGCCCGGGCGCTGGTCGGCAGTGGTGTCTGCCTGGAGCGGCGGCGCTACGGCGACGTCTGGCTGCGCGACACAGGGCCGCTGGTGCTGATCGCGGACGGCACCCGCCGGGCGCTGCGCTGCCGCTTCAACGGCTGGGGCGGCAAGTACGAGATGGACGGTGACCAGACCATCGGGGAAGAGCTCGCGCGAGACGCGGGGCTGGCCGTCGCGGCGTCCGACTGGATCCTCGAAGGCGGCGCCGTCGACACCGACGGTACCGGCCTGGTCGCCACGACCGAGCAATGCCTGCTCAACCCCAACCGCAATCCGCAGCTGTCGCGCGCCGACATCGAGGCGAGGCTGGCGCGCGATCTCGGCTTCGCGCGCGTGCTCTGGCTGGGCGATGGCCTGATCAACGACCATACCGACGGCCATGTCGACAACCTTGCCCGCTTCGTCGCCCCCGGCGTGCTGGCCCTGCCGCAGGCCAGCGGCAGCGACGATCCCAATGCGGCGATCTACGCCGACGCCCGCGCCCGCGCCGAGAGCTTCGGACTGTCGCTGCGCGACGTGCCCTCGCCTGGCCGGGTCGAAACCGACGGGCAGATCGAGCCGGCGAGCTACATGAACTTCGCGATTACCTCGCGCCTCGTCGTCGTGCCGACCTTCGGCACGCGGTACGACGGCGACGGCGTCGCGGCAGTCGCGGCGCTGTTTCCCGACCGCGACACCATCGGCCTGCCGGCGGACGCCGTGCTTGCCGGCGGCGGTGGCTTCCATTGCGCCAGCCAGCAGATGCCGGCCCTGGCGGCGGACTGATTCCGGCGGCACATTTACCTTTCGCTAACCCGGAAGCGCGATGATCGCGCAATGGCACGAGTCCTTGCCCTCGTTCACGCTCCGCAGCAGGAGACCTGGCTGGAAGCCATGCGCGTCTGCATCGTCTGCGGCTGCGCCCTGGCGCTGATCGCCGCGGGCCGCGCCCTTCCGTTCTAAGCCTGCGCCGCGCTCAAGCGGCTGCCGGGTAGCGGTAATGTCCGGCCATGCGCGCGGTTTCGAGGGCAATCAACAGGTTCTGGCGCTCGATCCCGCCTTGCGCGAACAGGTCGCCGAGGTAGCGGATCGGAAACGGCACCGGTCGGTTCGCCGCCTCCGCCAGAGTCTCCAGCCAATAGGCGTCGAGATCGGAGCGGGCGTAAACCGTGCATCCCGCCGCCTGGGCCGCCAGCTCGGCGAGCACCTGGCCGACGGGAAGGCCTTCGCGCCGCAGCTGTTCGCGGCTGATGCCGTGCAGCGCTTCCGCCTCGTCGCACCAGTCCCAGAACTGCCATTTGGCGGAGGGCTTGATCAGCCAGCTTCGGCTCGGCCCCTCGAGAGTGGTGAGCGATACCTGGATCGGGTAGGAAAAGTGATCCTCCGGCAGGCAGCTGGCTTCGAAATCGATTATCGCCATGCGTGTCATCGCGCGCTCCCTCGGCTGCGTCGCGATGCCGGGCGCCTTTGGGGCCGCGCGTATCGGCGACGGGTCAGCTGTCTATCGCAGAGTGACTCGCTTTCGCCCCGTTGTCACGATTAATATTGCAGCGCACAATGATATTACCGCCACTGCAGTTGCAGATCATGCAAGCTGGTTCCGCACCAGCTCGGCCAGGTCCGTTTCCGCGCGCGCACCGAAGTGCGAAATGATCTCTCCGGCGCAGATCGCCCCCAGTTTGAGGCATTCGGCAAGCGGCCGCCCACGGACGTGACCGAACAGGAAACCGGCGGCGAAAAGGTCGCCGGCCCCGGTCGTGTCGACCACGCGCGCAACCGGTTCGGCCGCCACTTCGGCCTGCTCGCCTGCCGCAACCGCGAAGGCGCCCTTCTCGCTGCGGGTAACGACCAGGGCCGGCACTTTCGCAGCCAGCATGGCGATGCCTTCGTGGAAATCGGCCTTGCCGGTGAGCGCCGCCAGCTCGTGCTCGTTGGCGAACAGGATGTCGATCTCGCCGCGCTCGATCAGGGCATTGAAATCGGCGCCGTGGCGATCGATGACGAAGCTGTCCGAAAGCGTGAAGGCGACCTTGCGCCCGGCCCCGCGTGCTGCCGCGATCGCCCGGCGCATCGCGGCGCGGGGTTCCTCGGGATCCCAGAGATAGCCCTCGAGATAGAGCACGGCGGCCGATGCGATGGCCGCCTCGTCGAGCGCCGCCGCCGGCAGGAACTGCGAAGCGCCGAGGTAGGTGTTCATCGTCCGCTGGCCGTCCGGCGTGACGAAGATCAGGCAGCGCGCCGTCGGCGGATCGCCCGGCCGCGCCGGAGTGTGGAAGGCGATGCCGCTGGCGCGGATATCGTGGGCGAAGACCTCGCCCAGCTGGTCGTCGGCGACCTGGCCGATGAAGGCGCAACGCGCGCCGAGCGCGGCCAGCCCGGCCAGCGTATTCGCCGCCGAGCCCCCGGAGATCTCGCGTGCCGGCCCCATGGCCGCGTAGAGCTCGCGCGCGCGGTCGGTATCGATCAGAGTCATGCCGCCGCGATTGAGGCCGAGCTGCGCGATCAGCGCATCGTCGCAGGGAGACATGACGTCGACGATGGCGTTGCCGATGGCGATGACGTCGAGTGCGGGTGCTGACATGCGCTGCTCCTTTGCGGCCTCTTGCGGCCGGGTTCGGCGCGCCTAACCTTCGCATCGGCTCGAGGCAAGCGTGCCCGGCGTTGACAGGCGCGCGCGGGGAGGCAATTCGGGCGCGGTGATGATCGTTCTCGCCCGCCGCCTGCGCCGCGAAATCCTGGCTGCCGTCCTGCTGACGCCGCTGGCCGCCGCCTGCAGTACCGGCGGCGGCCCGCAACCGCCGCAGCCTGCTTCCGCGCGGCCGACGCGAGCCAAGCCTGCCCCGGTTCGGCAACCGGTCAAGGCGCCGCCGGCCGCCGCCGCGGCGGTGCACATGGCCCCCGGTCTCGAGGGCATCATAGGCGCCACGGCGACGCAGCTGGCCCGTCGCTTCGGCGCACCGCGGCTGGACGTGGCCGAAGGCGATGCCCGCAAGCTGCAGTTCAGCGGGACCGCCTGCATCCTCGACGTCTACCTCTATCCCGGGGCGCCCGGCCGTGAACCGCAGGCAACCTACGTCGAAGCGCGCCGCGGCTCCGACGGCAAGGATGTCGACAGGGCGAGCTGCGTCGCGGCGCTGAGACAGCCCTAGAGCCGGCGGTGTCGCGCATCAGCCAGGGCGGGTAACGCGGATTTAAGCTTATCGTGCGATTTTCCGGCACTCACAGAGAGGGTCCCAGCCACCATGAGCATCCATTTCCGCGACCTTGCCGAGCAGGCGGCAGCCGACGGTGCGATTGCCCCCGAGGAAATCCTTTCGCTCCGCCGTGCCGGCTGGGGCGACGGACGAATCCAGCCCGAGGAAGCGGAGGCGATCTTCGCGATCAACGACCACCTCGCCGAGCCGTCCGCCGAATGGTGCGACTTCTTCGTCGAGGCGTTGAGCGAGTTCCTGGTCAACGGCACCGAGCCGCGCGGCTACGTCGGCGACGGCCAGGGCGACTGGCTGATTGCCCGCGTCGACCACGACGGCAAGCTCGACAGCATGACCGAGCTGGAGCTGCTGACCCGGGTGCTCGAGAAGGCGACCAATGCGCCCGAGCGCTTGAAGGCCTATGCGCTGGCGCAGATCGAAGCGGCCGTTCTCACCGGCGAGGGCCCCACCCGCCGCGGCTCGCTATCGGCCCAGGGCGTCACCGAGGCGGAAGCCGGCCTGCTCCGTCGCATCATTTTCGCGCAAGCCGGCGACCGGCCCGGCGCGGTGAGCCGTGGCGAGGCGGAAATGCTGTTCCGCCTGAAGGACGCGACGCTCGACGCCGCCAATGCGCCGGAATGGAAGCGCCTGTTCGTCCAGGGCGTCGGCAACTACCTGCAGGGATTCGCCGGCTACGAGCCGCTGTCGCGCGATCGCGCTGCGGAGCTGGAGACTTTCATGAACGACACGGCGGTCCGGATCGGGGGCTTCTTCTCGCGCATGGGCGAGGAAGTGGTCAACGGTGGGTTCGGCAAGGCCTTCGGCCGCAGGACCGCCCGGCGTGATCTCGCCGCCGAGGCCGAGGCAGCGCAACAGGTCACCGACGACGAGAACCTGTGGCTGCAGGACCGGATCGACGCCAACGACCGGCTCGACGAATTCGACCAGGCGCTGCTGGATTTCCTCGCCGAGAAATGACTTCCGCCCGCCGGCCTTCCCGCACAGGCGGGAAAGCCGCGCTCACGCTGGCTTTGATGCAATCAAGGTCGGAAGCACTCCAAGCCGGTCAAACCGTGAAGCTTTCTCCGCAGCCGCAGCTGCCCTTGGCGTTCGGATTGTCGAACGTGAAGCCGGCGGTGAAGTCGTCTTCATTCCAGTCCATGACGCTGCCGACGAGGTAGAGCACGCTTCCGCCGTCGATGAAGAACAGGCCGCCGGGCGTCTCGATACGCTCGTCGAAAGGGTCGGCCTGGGTCACGTAGTCGACCGAATAGGCGAGGCCCGAACAGCCGCGGCGCGGCGTCGACAGCTTGACGCCGATCGCCCCGTCCGGTGCCTGCGACATCAGCTTTGCCACGCGGGCTTCGGCGGCGGGCGTCAGAGTGACGGCTGCCGGCCGCCGGCGGAGCTTGGTTTCGCCACTCATCACAGCATCCCCAGTTCGAGCTTGGCTTCGTCGCTCATCTTGCCCATGTCCCAGGGCGGGTCCCAGACGAGGTTGACCTCGACGTCGCGCACGCCCGGCACCGCGCCGACGCGCAGCTCGACTTCGCTAGGCATCGATTCGGCGACCGGACAGTGCGGTGTCGTCAGCGTCATGGTGATCACCACGCCGCCCTCGTTGTCGACATCCACCCCGTAGATCAGCCCGAGTTCGTAGATGTTCACCGGAATCTCGGGATCGAAGATCTCCTTCAGCGCGGCAACGACCCCTTCGTAGATGTCGCCGCCGGGCTCCCCGGCAGCCGCATCCTGCTGCTTTTCGGCCAGGAAGCCTTCAAGATAGTCGCGCTTGCGTCCAAGCTTCTCGGCCGGCGTTTCCGCATCGTCAACGCGCGCGCGGCGCGGCTGGTCGGCACTGTCGACCTCTTCCACCGTGAATTTCGCTTCTTCCCCGCTGGCCTGTATCATTTGGCGAAGATCCTCTTGGTCCGTTCGATGCCCCGCAGCAGGGCGGCGATATCGCTTTCATCGCTGTAGATGCCGAAGCTGGCGCGGGCAGTTGCGGCAACGCCGAGATGGTCCATCAGCGGCTGCGCGCAATGGTGCCCGGCGCGGATCGCCACGCCTTCCTCGTCCAATATGGTGCCGAGGTCGTGCGGATGCACCCCTTCGAGCGCGAAGCTGACGATGCCTGCGGATTCGTCCGGCCCGAACAACCTTACCGAATTGAGCCGGCGCAATTCCTCGCGGGCCTGGGCCGCCAAGGCCAGCTCGTGCGCGCCGATCGCGCCTATGCCGATCTGCTGGACATAGTCGATCGCCGCCGCGAGTCCGATCGCTTCGACGATGGCCGGGGTTCCCGCCTCGAAGCGGGCCGGCGGGGGGGCGTAAGTGGTGCGCTCGAAGGTCACGCGGTCGATCATCGCGCCGCCGCCGTGCCAGGGCGGCATGGCCTCGAGGATTTCCGCACGTGCCCAGAGTGCGCCGATGCCGGTCGGGCCGTAGAGCTTGTGCGCTGAGAAGACGTAGAAATCGACATCCAGCGCCGCGACGTCGACCGGCAGGCGCGGGACCGCCTGGCAGCCGTCGATCAGCACCTTGGCGCCGACGCTGCGCGCCAGCGCGACGAGATGTTCCACGTGGAGCATCGATCCCAGGACGTTGGAAACATGCGCGAGCGCGACCAGCTTGTGCGCCGGTGTCAGCATGCGCTCCGCCGCTTCCAGGTCGATCCGCCCGTCCGCCGTCAATGGGCAGACGTCGATGGCAATGCCGATCCGCTCGCGCAGCAGCTGCCAGGGGACGATATTGGCGTGATGCTCGAGCGTCGAAATCAGGATGCGGTCGCCCGGCTTAAGCTGCGACCCGCCCCAGCTGTGCGCGACGAGGTTGATCGCCTCGGTCGCGCCGCGGGTGAAGACGATCTCGTGCTCCTCGCCGCCGATGAAGCGCGCCACCTTGCGCCGCGCCGCTTCGAAGGCCAGCGTCATCTCGGCCGAGCGCGCATAGACGCCGCGGTGGACCGTGGCATAGTCGACACCCATCGCCCGCACCGTGGCGTCGATCACCGCTTGCGGTTTCTGTGCCGTCGCCGCGGTATCGAGGTAGTGCCAGGGCTTGCCCTCGGCCGTGACGAGGCCGGGGAAGTCGGCTTTCACATCCTCCCCGAAACGGGGAGGGGGACCGTCCGCAGGACGGTTGAGGGGGCTCTCGACCGGGCGTTGCGGCTGAGGGCGA
This sequence comes from Pseudomonadota bacterium, assembly GCA_963205265.1. Lineage (GTDB taxonomy): Bacteria > Pseudomonadota > Alphaproteobacteria > Sphingomonadales > Sphingomonadaceae > Novosphingobium. The sequence goes on along the minus strand of CAUJJI010000196.1, from coordinate 13,370 downwards.
GCCCCCTCCACCACGCTGCTGCGCGCCGCGGTCCCCCTCCCCGTGCCGGGGAGGATCTGCGGATCGCCGCTCACAGCATTTCCCCCAGTCGTGCCAGCGCCGCCTCGCAAAGGCGCTGCTCGTCGGGCGCGCCGGTGAAGGCCTCGGCGATGAAGGCCTGGAGCATCAGCCGCTTGGCCTGCGGCGGCGTCAATCCGCGCGACTGCAGGTAGAACAGCCCCGTGGGGTCGAGCTCGCCCACCGCGCAGCCGTGCGCGCACTTGACGTCGTCGGCATAGATCTCGAGCTCGGGCCGGGCATTGGCGGTCGCCGTGCGGTCGAGCAGCATGGCGCGGACCGACTGGCCGGCATCGGTTCCGTCGCTGCCGCGCGCCACGGCGACCTTGCCGAGATAGCTGCCGGTCGCCTGCCCGCCGAGCACCGAGCGGATGACCTGTCGGCTGACCGCGTCGCGCGCGGCATGGTCGACCTCGGTAACGAGTTCCAGCGTCTGCCCGCCGCTGCCGAGCTGCGCCGCGCCCAGCGTGAACGAGGCCCCCTCGCCCAGCCGCACGTCGACCGCGATCCGCCCGAAGCCGCCGCCCGCATTGAGTACGCGCAGGTCGAAAGCGCCGCGTTCCTCGATCGTCACGACCAGATGCCGCGCCACGTCGTTGGCGCCGAGCTCGACCACGCTCATCGCCTCGCTCGCGCCGGGGCCGATGACGATCTCTTCGGGCGCGACGGGCCAGACCCCGGCGAGCGCTTCGAGGTCGGTGTAGCGGAAGGCCTCGTTCTTGCGGGAGGGAAGGGGGGTCATGGTCACGACCTCTCGTCATCCCGGCGAAGGCGGGGACCCGTGTCCGACGCAATCCCTCGCCGCGACGGCAGGAGATGGGCTCCCGCCTTCGCGGGAATGACGAACGTGGGCAGCATCACGCCACCGCCTCATACCCGCGTTCCTCGAGCTCGAGCGCCAGCTCTGGCCCGCCGGTGCGGACGATCCGCCCGCCTGCCAGCACGTGCACGAAGTCCGGCTTCACGTAGTCGAGCAGCCGCTGGTAATGGGTGATCAGCAGCACGCCCTTGCCCGGATGGCGCATGATCGCGTTGATCCCCTCGCCGACGATCCTGAGCGCATCGATATCGAGCCCCGAATCGGTCTCGTCGAGCACGGCGAACCTGGGATCGAGGATCCCCATCTGCACCATCTCGGCACGCTTCTTCTCGCCGCCCGAGAAGCCGACATTCACCGGCCGCTTGAGCATGTCCATGTCCATCCGCAGCAGCGCCGCCTTCTCGCGCGCGAGCTTGAGGAATTCGCCGCCCGACAGCGGCTCCTCCCCCCGCGCCTTGCGCTGCGCGTTCAAGGCCTCGCGCAGGAACTGGACGTTCGACACGCCGGGAATCTCGACCGGGTACTGGAACCCCAGGAACAGCCCCGCCGCCGCGCGCTCGTGCGGTTCGAGAGCGAGCAGGTCCTGCCCGTCGAAGGTCACCGAGCCGCCCGTCACCTCGTAGCCCGGCCGCCCGCCAAGCACATAGCCGAGCGTCGACTTGCCCGCACCGTTGGGCCCCATGATCGCATGGATCTCTCCCGAATTCACCGCGAGCGAAAGCCCCTTGAGAATCGCCTTTCCTGCGATCGTGGCGTGGAGGTCTTCGATTTGGAGCACTAGCCCACACTTCCTTCCAGACTGATACCGAGCAGCTTCTGCGCTTCGACCGCGAATTCCATCGGCAGTTGCTGCAGCACTTCCTTGGCGAAGCCGTTGACGATCAGCGCGACGGCTTCTTCCTGCGCGAGGCCCCGCTGCATGGCGTAGAACAGCTGGTCGTCGCTGATCTTGCTCGTCGTCGCCTCGTGCTCGATCTGCGCGGAGGGGTTGCGCACTTCGATGTAGGGCACGGTATGCGCGCCGCATTCCTTGCCGAGCAGCAGCGAATCGCACTGGGTGAAATTGCGCACGCCTTCGGCATTGGCGCCGACGCGGACGAGGCCGCGGTAGGTGTTGTTCGACTTGCCCGCGCTGATCCCCTTCGACACGATGGTCGAACGGGTGCGCGCGCCGTTGTGGATCATCTTGGTGCCGGTGTCGGCCTGCTGGTAGTTGTTGGTCACTGCGACCGAGTAGAACTCGCCCACCGAATCCTCGCCATTGAGGACGCAGGAGGGGTACTTCCAGGTGATCGCCGAGCCGGTCTCGACCTGGGTCCACGATACCTTGCTGCGCGCGCCCTGGCACAGCGCGCGCTTGGTCACGAAATTGTAGATGCCGCCCTTCCCCTGCGCGTCGCCCGGATACCAGTTCTGCACGGTTGAGTACTTGATCTCGGCATCGTCGAGCGCGACGAGCTCGACCACCGCGGCGTGGAGCTGGTTCTCGTCACGCTGCGGTGCGGTGCAGCCTTCGAGGTAGGAGACGTAGCTGCCCTTGTCGGCGACGATCAGCGTGCGCTCGAACTGGCCGGTGTTCTCGGCATTGATGCGGAAATAGGTCGACAGCTCCATCGGGCAGCGCACGCCTTCGGGGATGTAGACGAAAGTCCCGTCGGAAAAGACCGCGCAGTTGAGCGCGGCGAAGTAGTTGTCGCGCACCGGCACGACCTTGCCGAGCCACTTCCGGACCATGTCGGGATATTCGCGGATCGCCTCGCTGATCGACAGGAAGACGACGCCCGCGCGCTTGAGCTCCTCGCGGAAGGTGGTCGCCACCGAGACCGAATCGAACACCGCGTCGACCGCGACCTTGCGCGCGCCCTCGACCCCGGCGAGCACTTTCTGCTCCTCGAGCGGGATGCCGAGCTTTTCGTAGATGCGCAGGATCTCGGGATCGACTTCGTCGAGGCTGCCGAGCACCTTCTTCGCCTTGGGGGCGGCGTAGTAGTAGGCATCCTGGTAGTCGATCGCGGGGACGTTGAGCTTGGCCCAGTCGGGCGGGGTCATCGTCAGCCACAGGCGGAAGGCCTTCAGCCGCCAGTCGAGCATCCATTCGGGCTCGTTCTTCTTCGCCGAGATGAAGCGGACCGTATCCTCGTTCAGCCCCTTGGGCGCGAATTCCTGCTCGATGTCGGCCGACCAGCCGTGCTCATAATCGGCGACGCGCGCCGCGGCGTCGCGCGCGGCCTGGTCCTTGACCGACGATTCCCCGCTCACAGCGCGACCTCCGCCAGCCGGGTGAGCGGCACGCCGGCAAGCGCGTCGCGCAGGGCCTCGTTGACCAATGGCCAGTGCGGCCGGATCATGCAGGCGCTTTCCAGCGTGCAGTCGTGCCGCCCGTGCTCGACGCAGGAGGTGAGAGCGATCGGCCCCTCCACCGCCTCGACGATGTCGGCCAGCGTGATCGCCGCCGCGGGCCGCGCGAGCTTCAATCCGCCGCCGACGCCGCGCGACGAGCGCAGCAGCCCGCCGGCGGTGAGGCGGCTGACCAGCTTCTGCACGGTCGGCGCGGGCAGCCCGGTCTCCTCGGCAAGTTGCCCCGCCGAAACGCGCGCACCGCCGCAGTGCCGCGCGGCAGCGGACATTACGACGACGGCATAGTCGGCCATGCTGGACAAGCGCATTGCTGGGTTTCGCCTGAAATCGGAGTGATTCGTTCCGGTTTCACCTAATGTCGGCTGGGGCGGGATTCAAGAGTGCTTCCGTCATCCCGGGCTTGACCCGGGATCGCTGGCCTCATCGATGGACCGTTCTGCCCGAAGGAGCGCGGTCCCGGATCAAGTCCGGGACGACGAAGGGATCCAGCCCGGGACGACGGGGAGCGTTTAAGGGTGTATGGGCCGAGCCGATTATCGTCTAATCGCTTGCTCGATGCTCTATTCGCTGTTCCGCCCCGCCCTGTTCCGCATCGACCCCGAGCGCGCCCACGGGCTGGCGCTCGCCGGGCTCAGGCTGATGCCGCGGCGGCCGGCACGGCCCGGCGGGCCGCTGGCAGTCGAGGTCGCCGGCCTTTCCTTTCCCAATCCGCTCGGCATGGCGGCGGGGTTCGACAAGGACGCCGAAGTGCCCGACGCGCTGCTCGGGCTCGGCTTCGGCTTTGCCGAGGTCGGCTCGATCACGCCGCTGCCGCAGCCCGGCAACCCGCGGCCGCGGCTGTTCCGGCTGGCCGAGGACTGCGCCGTCATCAACCGCATGGGCTTCAACAACGGCGGCGGCGCCCATGCCGCCGAGCGCCTGCGCGCCCGCGCCGGCAAGCCGGGGATCGTCGGGATCAACATCGGCGCCAACAAGGATTCTCCCGACCGCGTCGCCGACTATGCGACGATGACGCGGCTGATGGCGCCGCTCGCCTCCTATCTCGCGGTCAACATCAGCAGCCCCAACACCCCGGGCCTGCGCGCGCTGCAGGACGAAGGCGCGCTGACCGCGCTGCTCGATGCGGTGATCGAAGCGCGCGAGTCGCCGGGCCCGCCGATCTTTCTCAAGGTCGCGCCCGATCTCGAGCCCGCCGACATCGACGCCATCGCGCGCATCGCGATCGACAAGCGGCTCGGCGCGCTGATCGTCTCGAACACGACGATTTCGCGCCCCTCGCTGCGCTCTGTCCATGCCGGCGAGGCGGGCGGCCTGTCGGGCGCGCCGCTGCGCGACCTCGCCCAGCAGCGGCTGCGCGACTTCCGCCAGGCGACCGGCGGGGCGCTGCCGCTGGTCGGCGTCGGCGGCATCGCCACGGCCGAGGACGCCTGGGCCAGGATCCGCGCCGGGGCGAGCCTCGTCCAGCTATACAGCGCGATGGTCTACGAAGGACCGGGCATCGCCCGCAGGATCACGCGCGGCCTCGAAGACCTGATGCGCCGCGACGGCTTCGCCTCGGTGGCCGAGGCGGTGGGCAGCGAATAGAGAAGGATGGCGGACACTATGCAGATACCCTTGTGGAAGCGCCCGATCCTTGCCTTCCTCACCCCGCTTTTCCTCGCGGGCTGCGCCACCACCGCCCCGCCCCAGGCGCGCAGCGCCTACGAGCGCGGCATGGTCAGCGCGGCCGACCCGCGCGCAGCCGAAGCGGGGGCGGAGATGCTGCGCACCGGGGGCAGCGCGACCGACGCGGCCTTGGCGACCCTGCTTGCGCTCAACGTGGTCGAGCCGCAGAGCTCGGGCATCGGCGGCGGCGGGTTCCTGGTGATCGACGACGGCAAGGGGGGCCTCGAGACGATCGACGGCCGCGAGACCGCGCCCGCGGCGGCGACGCCCGACTGGTTCAGGATGAACGGCCAGTTCCTCTCCGTGCCCCAGGCCATACCCGGCGGCCGCAGCGTCGGCGTGCCGGGCAACGTCGCGCTGATGGCGCTGGCGCACGAACGCCACGGCAAATTGCCGTGGAAGCGCCTGTTCGAACCCGCCATCCGCCTCGCTGGCGACGGATTCGCGGTGAGCCCGCGCTTTCACGAATACCTGGCGAACTATCGCATCGACCCGGCGACGCCGCCCGAGCTGCGCGAGCTGCAATATGTCGCGAAAGGCGGCGCCGTGCTGTCTCCGGCCTCGCGCGCGCTCTACTACCAGGCCGACGGGAGTCCTCTCCCGGCGGGCACCGTGGTGCGCAACCCCGACTTCGCGCGCTTCCTCATGTCGCTCGCCAAGGGAGGGCCAAAGGCCTTTTATGGCGGGACCAACGCCCTCGCCGTCGCCGAGACGGTGAGCAAAGCGCCGCGCAATCCCGCGCCGATGACCGTGGCCGACCTCGCCGCCTACCGCGCGAAACCGCGGCCTCCGGTCTGCGGAACCTACCGCCGTCACCGCATCTGCGGCATGGGCCCGCCATCCTCCGGCGCGACCACGGTTTTGGCCGCCTTGGGCCTGCTTGAGCGCTTCGAGCTTGCCGCGCTGGGCAAGGATTCGCCCGCCGCCTGGCACCTCATCGCCGAGGCCGAGCGCCTCGCCTATGCCGACCGCGAGCGCTACCTCGCCGATGCCGACTTCGTGACGGTGCCGGTGGCCGGCCTCGTCGCGCGCGACTATCTCGCCGCCCGGTCCGAGCTGATCTCGCCCGACCGCGCGATGAAGAGCGTCGCCCCTGGATCGCCCCCCGGCGCGCCCTTGGCCCAGGCCGACAGTCTGACCGCCGACGTGCCCTCAACTTCGCATTTCGTCGTGATCGACCGCAACGGCCAGGCCGCATCGCTGACCTCGACGATCGAGAGTTCGTTCGGCTCGGGACTGATGGTCAACGGCTACTTCCTCAACAACGAGCTGACCGATTTCAGCATGGTCCCGGTGCGCGACGGGCGGGTCGTCGCCAACCGCGTCGAGAGCGGCAAGCGGCCGCGCAGCTCGATGGCGCCGACACTGGTCTATGCGCCCGACGGCAGCTTGCGCCTTGCAGTCGGCGCGGCGGGCGGCACGACCATCCCAGCGCAAGTGCTGCGCGCGATCATCGGCGTGATCGACTGGCGGCTTTCGGCGCAGGAGGCGCTGGCGCTGCCGGTGATCTTCGCGCCGGGCGGCGACGCGGTCTTCGTCGAGAAGGGCAGTGCGCTCGAAGCGATGATCCCGGCGCTGCTCGCTTTCGGCCATGCCTCGGTGACCCCGCGCCAGATGCCGCTCAAGGCCAATGCGATCGAGGTGGTCGGCGGCCGGCTGGCCGGCGCTGCCGACCCGCGCAGCGAAGGCGCGGCGGCGCCAGAGTAGGGCAACTCCTCCCCAGCAATCGCGATTTCCTATCGCCCGATCATGGTCTAGGCTCGCGCCGGGACCACGAGGGCGAGAGGCAGACCGGAGTGCAGCTTTCCGATTTCGACTCCAGCGGCAACCTCGTCGCGCTGTTCCTGTCGCGCGCCGACGAGCTCGGCGACAAGCCCTTCCTCTGGACCAAGCAGAGCGGCGCGTGGCAGTCGTTGAGCTGGCACGAGGCGGCGCGGCGCGTCTGCCTCGCTGCCGAGGGACTGCGCCGTATGGGGCTCGCCGACGGCGACCGCGTCATGCTGGTTTCGGAAAACCGGCCCGAGTGGTGCCTCGCCGATCTTGCGATCATGGCGGCAGGCTGCGTCACCGTGCCGGCCTATACGACCAACACCGAGCGCGATCACCTCCATGTCCTCGAGAATTCCGGAGCCCGGGCGATCATCGTCTCGTCGGCCAAGCTGGCCAAGCCGCTGCTTCCCGCCGCGATGCGATCGAACGATGCCGAGCATGTCATCGCCTTCGAGGAACTGCGGCAAAGCCAGGCCGGTACCCTGGCCTTCCATGACTGGGCGGAGCTTCTGGCCGGCGACGCGACAAGCGCCCGCGCCGCTGTCGGCACGCGCATCGCCGGGATCGGCCGCAGCGACCTGGCTTGCATCATCTACACCAGCGGTACCGGCGGCGCGCCACGCGGCGTGCAGCAGCATCATGGCGCGATCCTCTGCAACATCGGCGGCTGCGCCCACATCATCGCCGAGGACTTCGGCTGGGAGGAGGAGATCTTCCTGTCCTTCCTGCCGCTTTCGCATGCCTACGAGCACACCGGCGGGCAGTTCCTGCCGCTCGGGCTGGGGGGGCAGATCTTCTATGCCGAGAGCCTCGAGAAGCTGGCCGCCAACATCGAGGAGGTCCGCCCCACGATCATGGTCGTCGTCCCGCGGCTGTTCGAAGTGCTGCGGGCGCGGATCATCAAGCAGGTGGAGAAGCAGGGCCGGCTCGCCGGCCACCTGCTCGACCGTGCCCTGACGATCGGCGAGCACAAGGCTCTGCGCGGACGCAAGCGGCTGCGCGACCGGCCGATGGACCTGTTTCTCGAGCGCGCATTCCGGCCGAAGATCCGCCAGCGCTTCGGCGGGCGCATCAAGGCCATGGTCTCGGGAGGGGCGCCGCTCAATCCCGACATCGGCGTGTTCTTCGATTCGCTCGGCCTGACGCTCCTGCAGGGCTACGGGCAGACCGAGGCCGGACCGGTGATCAGCTGCAACCGCCCTTCGGCCGGACTCAAGATGGACAGCGTCGGTCCCCCGCTGCGCGGCGTGGACATCCGCTTCGCCGACGACGGCGAGATCCTGGTCCGCGGCGAACTCGTCATGCACGGCTATTGGCGCAATGACGCAGAGACGGCGCGCGCCCTGCGGGACGGCTGGCTATATACCGGCGACATCGGCCACGCCGACGATGGGGGCAGGATCGTCATCACCGATCGCAAGAAGGACATGATCGTCAACGACAAGGGCGACAATGTCTCACCGCAGAAGGTCGAAGGCATGCTGACGCTGCAGCCGGAGATCGCCCAGGCCATGGTCGTGGGCGACAGGCGGCCCTACCTTGTCGCACTGATCGTGCCCGACGCCGAATGGGTGCTCGCCTGGTCACGCCGTGAAGCCGAGAAGTTCGAGTTGCATGCGCTGCAGGACCTGCCCGCATTCCGCAGTGCGATTCGCGCCGCCATCGACCGGGTCAACCAGGATCTCTCGGTCATCGAGAAAGTCCGCCAGTTCGCCTTCGCCGACGAGGCCTTCGCGATCGAAAACGAGGAAATGACGCCGAGCCTGAAGATCAGGCGCCACAAATTGAAGGAACGCTACGGCGCGCGGTTAGACGCCCTGTACAAGAGCTAGGCCGCTTCCTTCTCCACCCATTCGGGATAGAAGCACGGCTCGCGCGACGACCAGCCCGGAGCGGTCGCTGCCGCTTCGCTGATCGAATGCAGCAGCTTCTTGCGGCGCTCGGGCCGGATCTGCGGCAAGGCGGCGGCAGCGCAGAAGGCAGCTGGGAGCCAGGGGCGAATGGCGGCACCGAGCAGGCGCTCGTAAAGGAAGCGATAGGCCGAGAAGGTCGACAGGCGTTCCTGGGCGAGATCGAAGGCGCTGACGCGAAGCAGCTTGCCCATGAAGTCGTCGATGCCTTCGAAAGCGGTTTCGTCCGGAATGGCGCCGCGCAGCGACTTCAGGTCCTGGTAGGCGACGTATTGCGAGCGGATCGAGGCGATCTCGCTCGCGTCGCGCGCCCAGAGCTTGAAGGCATCCTGCCGCCCCAGGCCGATGTCGAGGCTACGCTTGATGTAGCGCTGCTCGCACGGACTGAAGCTGGCGAATTCGCGTAGCTCGTTGATCGCGAGCGAAGCCGTACCGGTACCACTCATCACACTAACCCCCGTAGCGGGCCGGTCGACCCGACGACTGGGGCGAGTTTCATCAGAAGTAGGTTATCATCCCGTTAAGCATCGCATCGGCAATCGCTGCAGGTCGAAATCAGATGAGCCCCGCGAGCGGGCTCGACGGATCGGCGTATTTGCGCGTCGCCATGCGTCCGGCGCGATAGGCCTCGCGCCCGGCCTCCACCGCCAGCTTCATCGCGCGTGCCATGCGGATCGGGTCCTTGGCCTCGGCGATCGCGGTATTCATCAGCACGCCTTCGCAGCCGAGCTCCATGGCAACGGCCGCGTCGGAAGCCGTGCCGACGCCCGCATCGACCAACACCGGCACGCCGGCGCCTTCGACGATCAGGCGGATCGTCACCCGGTTCTGGATGCCCAATCCGGAGCCGATCGGCGCACCCAGCGGCATCACCGCCACTGCGCCCGCTTCTTCCAGTTGCTTTGCGGCGATGGGATCGTCGACGCAGTAGACCATCGGCAGGAACCCTTCGTTCGCCAGCACCTCGGTCGCCTTGAGCGTCTCGCGCATGTCGGGATAGAGCGTCCGCGCTTCGCCGAGCACCTCCAGCTTGACCAGGTCCCAGCCGCCCGCCTCGCGCGCCAGGCGCAGCGTGCGGATCGCTTCTTCGGCGGTGAAGCACCCAGCAGTGTTGGGCAGGTAGGTGATCTTCCTCGGGTCGATGAAGTCCGTGAGCATCGGCGCCTTGGGATCGCTGACATTGACCCGGCGGACCGCAACCGTGACGATCTCCGCACCGGACGCTTCCACCGCGGCCGCGTTCTGCGCGAAGTCCTTGTACTTGCCGGTGCCGACGATCAGCCGCGATCGGAACGTCCGCCCGGCCACGGTCCAGCTGTCGTCATCGCGCATCGCATTCCCTTCCCCGCCGCCGACGAAATGAACGATCTCCAGCACGTCGCCGTCAACGAGCACGACGTCCGCCAGTGTCGAGCGCGGGGCGATCTCGCCGTTGCGCTCCACGGCGACCTTCTGGGGATTGAGCTCGAGAGTGTGGACGAGATCGGCAATGGTGGCCCCGGCCGATACCCTTCTTGGCTCGCCGTTGACGGTGAGCGCCAATTCTCCGGACCTGGATTGTGCAGACATGCGCCTGCAGATAGCGTTCACGCCGCGCGGCGCAAGTTCCGTATGTGCGCGACGGCGAGAAGCGCGACGCCGGCGATCGTGAGCAGCGCTTCGCGTGGCCCGTGTCCGACGACCAAAGCGCATGCCATCAGGACTATGCCGGCGGCGCCGACGGCAAGCGGGGCCGGATCGCCGTGTCGCAGCACGCCGAGCCCGAGCGTAAACACGCCCACGACGATGGCGAGAGCCAGCCCGACCTCGTGAATTGCGGGCGCAAGCAGGAGCTCTCCGCCGAATCCCAGCAGCGACACCAGCAGCAACCCGGCCAGGCAGTGCACGGCGCACAGCCCGGACAGCAGCACGCCGGCCCGGTCCAGCCGGTCACGAATCGAGATGAGTGCGCGACGCATGGTGTTCCTCTTATGTAATGTTGTAACATCCTGCAACCGGCGCGGTTCCCTTTGGCAAGGCCACTTGCGATTTTTGTCGCCGCGACGCAGGAAGCGCGACCATGACTGCTCTTGCCCAGAGCCGAGACCGCATCGCCCCAGGCGATAGTGCCCGGAATGCGCTCGCCCTCGCCCGCTGGCTGCTGAGTGTGGCGGCGCTGGTGGTGCTGATCGTCGCCGTGGGGGGGATCACGCGCCTTACCGAATCAGGGCTGTCGATCACCGAGTGGAAGCCTGTGACCGGGGCCCTGCCGCCGCTCAGCGACGCCCAGTGGCAGGCCGAGTTCGAGCAGTACAAGAAGATCCCGCAATATATCGAGGTGAACGGCCCGGCGGGGATGACGCTGGGCGACTACAAGTTCATCTATTTCTGGGAGTGGATCCACCGCCTGCTGGCGCGGCTGATCGGCCTTGCCTTCGCCTTGCCGCTCGCCTGGTTCTGGATCCGCCGCCGGATTCCCGCGGGCTACAAGCCTCGGCTCCTGGCCCTGCTGGCCCTGGGCGGTCTGCAGGGTGCCGTCGGCTGGTGGATGGTATCATCGGGCCTGACCCAGGACGTGAAGGTCAGCCACTTCCGCCTGGCGGCCCATCTCATGGTCGCGCTGCTGACGCTGAGCGGCCTGGTCTGGACGGCGCTGGACCTGCGCGCCCTATCGCGCGGCGAAGCGCCGGCGCGGCTCCGGCGCTTCGCCGCGATCGTGCTCGCTGCCCTGGCGCTGCAGCTGCTTTACGGCGCGCTTATGGCGGGTCTGCGTGCCGGCTATATCGCCAGTGACTGGCCGGCGATGCAGGGCAGCCTGTTCCCGGAAGGCGTCGATTGGTCGGCAGGAGTGGTGCATGCGCTGCTCAACGATCCCTTCCTTGTTCATTTCATTCATCGCTGGTGGGCCTGGGGCGTGGTCCTGCTGCTGATCGTGATGGCGCGCAGGCTTCGCCACAGCGATCGGCGGGCATCGGTCGCGATCCATTCTGCATTCGGGACACAGCTGCTGATCGGCATCGCCACGGTGATGACCGGCGTCGAACTCTGGATCGCCGTGCTGCACCAGCTGGTCGGCGCCTTGCTCGTCGCCGCTACTGTCTGGGGCGCCCATGCGATGGGCCGGGAGAGTCCGGCATGACACCCGAGGGGCCTGCGCTGATCTGGTGCCCGTTCCCCGATGCAGCGACGGCCTCTGCCGCGGCTGCGGCACTGCTGGATGAAAGACTGATCGCCTGCGCCAATATCCTGCCTGCCATGCTGTCGCTGTTCGAATGGGACGGAGAGCGCGAGCAAGCAAGCGAGGCCGGTGTCCTGTTCAAGACCGACGGCGCTCTCTTGGAGCGTGCGATCGCCCGGCTTGCCGAAGAACATCCATACGACGAACCTGCCATCCTCGCCTGGCGCTGCGACGCTGCGTCGCCCGGCACTGCGGCCTGGCTGGCGGGCCTTACCCGCTGACGCGAACCTGAAGGTATTATTTTACCTCCTCGCAAGACGGCGGAAAAGCTTGACTTCCGCTGCGTTCTGAACGAATGGCCCGCCTTCACCGCGCTCCGGTCCATCCGGCAGCGGGGTGCAAGCAAAAGAAACAGACCTTTCAAGGAATTCGGGCCATGAAGGCGCTCAGCAAGGTCACCCGGTCGATCAAACCGGCCGAGGTGGAAAAGAAGTGGCATCTGATCGATGCCGATGGCCTGGTGGTCGGTCGCCTCGCGGTGATCATCGCCAATATCCTGCGCGGCAAGCACAAGCCGAGCTTCACCCCGCATGTCGATTGCGGCGACCATGTCGTCGTGATCAATGCCGACAAGGTGCGGCTGACGGGCAACAAGCTGAAGCAGAAGACCTATTACAAGCACACCGGCTATGCCGGCGGCATCAAGGAAGTGACCGCGGACAAGGTGCTCGGCGGCCGCTTCCCCGAACGCGTGCTGGAAAAGGCGGTTGAGCGCATGATCCCCCGTGGTCCGCTCGGCCGCGACCAGATGCGCGCGCTGCATCTCTATTCCGGCACCGAGCATCCGCATGGGGGCAACCAGCCCGAGGCGCTCGATGTCGCTTCGCTCAATCGCAAGAACAAGGTGGGCGCCTGATGTCCGAGAACGAAACCGTACAGAGCCTTTCCGACCTCAAGGAACTGACCGGCGGCGCACCAGCCGCGGCCGAGGCCGGAGTCGTCGCTGAAACCCCCGTCGCCCCGGCGGCCCCGCCCGCGCCGCTGCGCGAGCAGGAGCTCGACGCCCAGGGCCGCGCCTATGCCACCGGCCGCCGCAAGGACGCCGTGGCCCGCGTCTGGATCAAGCCCGGCAGCGGCAAGGTCACCGTCAACGGCCGTGACCAGGAAGTCTACTTCGCGCGTCCGACGCTGCGCCTGGTGATCAACCAGCCGTTCCAGGTCGCCGACCGCGAGGGCCAGTACGACGTGACCTGCACGGTCAACGGCGGCGGCCTTTCCGGCCAGGCCGGTGCAGTCAAGCACGGCATCGCCCAGGCGCTGAGCAAGTTCGAGCCCGCCCTGCGCGGCGCGGTCAAGGCCGCCGGCTTCCTGACTCGCGACAGCCGCGTCGTCGAGCGCAAGAAGTACGGCCGCGCCAAGGCACGCCGGAGCTTCCAGTTCTCGAAGCGCTAAGCGAAGCTTTCCAAGCTACGAACAAGGGGCGGTCCGGCAACGGGCCGCCCTTTTTCGTTGCCTTTCCGGATTGCCGTCGTCCCGGGCAAGACCCCGGCACCCAGGCCACGTCGAAGGAAACGGTTGACCGCAAGAAAACCGTACCCGGGAAAACCCCGGCCCAAGAATAAACCCAACCCAG
>CAUJJI010000195.1 GCA_963205265.1 Pseudomonadota bacterium | reverse complement strand
GTCTGCAGGACTTCCATCTCTTGCGAGCCCTGGAGCTTGACCAGCTCCAGCTTGGCGCGGTCGCGCGCGTCGCGATCGGGGATGTCCTTGTCGAAGATCGCGGCGAGGGGACCGATGAGCGCGTCCAGGATCGGCATGGGCTTGCGGCCGTGCCCGGTAATTGGTCGGGACGAGAGGATTCGAACCTCCGACCCCCACACCCCCAGTGTGATGCGCTACCAGGCTGCGCTACGTCCCGACCGAGGGGTGCGCCTATAGGAAGGCGGATCGACAATGGCAAGCGCCGCGTCGGCCGGGACTCGCGATCGGCGATATGCCGTCCCTGCCATGCGCCGCGTTGCCACGACTACGCTTTGTTGCTAACCGCGCCCGCAGTCCTGACCGCAAGCCGGCGAACTGTCCTACCGGGCATCGGCGGCCGCGCGGCGAACAACGGGTGGAAGGCGGTTTCCTGGCGATGAATAGCGCGATCCTCGATCTCCTGGCTGCGGCTCCTGCTGGGGATGCGCCGCCGGCCTGGCTGCAGTTCATGCCGCTGGTGGCGATGGGCTTCATCTTCTGGTTCCTCATCCTGCGCCCGCAGATGCGCCGGCAGAAGGAACAGCAGGCGAAGATCGCCGCGATCAAGAAGGGCGACCAGGTGCTCACCGCCGGCGGCTTCGTCGGCAAGGTGGTCCGCGTCGACGACCATTACGCCGATGTCGAGCTGGCGCCCAACGTGAAGTTCAAGACGGTGAAGTCGACGATCGCCGACGTCATCGATCCGTCCGCGACGCCCGCGGCGAATGACTGATCCGGCATTGGTCGCAGCGGACCGGGAGAGACCTTAGGCAATGCTCGACTTTCCCCGCTGGAAGCAGGCCTGGTACTGGTTCGTCACGCTGGCTTGCGTGATCGCAGCGCTGCCTTCGATGCTGTCGCTCGCCAGCGTGCCGTGGCCAAGCGCGCTGCCGCGCCCGATGGTCAATCTTGGCCTCGACCTGGCCGGTGGCAGCCGCCTGCTGCTCGAGGCACAGTCCGAGCAGGTGGCCCGCCAGCGGCTCGAGACCATGGAGGAAAGCGTCCGCGCGCGCTTCCGGCTGGCCGAGCCGCGCATCCGCATCGGCGACATCTCCAGCCGCGGCGGCAGCCTGACGTTCATGGTCGAGGACCCCGGCCAGGTCGATGCCGCGCGCGAGCAGATCCTGCCGCTGACTTCGGGCGCCGGGCTCACCGGCCAGCGCGACTGGGACATCAAGGTCGAGGACGGCAACCGCTTCATCCTCACCCCGACCAAGGCCGGCATCGACCAGGCGATCGACAGCGCGATGGAAACCGCGATCGAAGTGGTCCGCAAGCGCATCGACGCGCTCGGCACGCGCGAGCCCGACATTCGCCGCCTCGGCGACTACCGCATCGACATCCAGGTCCCGGGCCTCAAGGACCCGGCGGCGCTGAAGGAATTGCTGGGCAAGACCGCCAAGCTCGAGTTCAAGCTGGTCGATACCACCGCATCGCCGACCGACATCGCCCAGGGCATCGCGCCTCCGGGCAGCGAGATCGTGCCCTATGCCGATCCCGCCAATGCGGCCAATTCCGGCGGCGTGGGGGCGATCGCGGTCAAGCGGCTCGGCGGCATCAAGGGCGACCAGCTGACCGATGCCAAGCAGTCGTTCGAACCGCAGACCAACGAGCCCGTCGTCTCGATCACCTTTGACCAGCAGGGCGGCGCCAAGTTCGCCAAGCTGACCAGCGAGAACGTCAACCGTCCCTTCGCCATCATCCTTGACGGCAAGGTGCTTTCGGCGCCCAACATCAACGAGCCGATCCTCGGCGGCAGCGCCCAGATCTCGGGCAGCTTCACCGTCGAATCCGCGAACCAGTTGGCCATCGCGCTGCGCTCCGGCGCGCTGCCGGTCGATCTCAAGGTGGTGGAGGAGCGGACGGTCGGGCCCGACCTCGGCGCCGATTCGATCGAGAAGGGCATGATCGCGATGCTCGTCGGCACGGTGGCGCTGATGACTTTCATCGTCGCGACTTACGGCCGCTTCGGCGTCTATGCCTGCATCGCGCTGGTCCTGAACGTGCTGATGATCCTGGGCGTCATGGCCGTCGCCAACACCACGCTGACGCTGCCCGGCATTGCCGGCTTCGTGCTGACCATCGGTGCCGCGGTCGACGCCAACGTGCTGATCAACGAGCGCATCCGCGAGGAACGGGCCAAAGGCCGGCGCGTCGTCCAGGCGGTCGAGACCGGCTACAAGGAAGCGAGCCGCGCGATCTTCGATGCCAACATCACCAACGTCATCGCCGCGGTGCTGATGTTCCTGTTCGGCACCGGCCCGATCCGCGGCTTCGCGGTCGTGCTGATGATCGGCATCGTCACCTCGGTCTTCACCGCCGTCACGCTGACCCGCATGTGGGTGGCGAACTGGCTGCGCCGCGCGCGGCCCAGCGACATCGTGTTGTGAAGGGACATCGGCGATGAAACTGCTCAAGCTCATTCCCGACAACACCAACATCAGGTTCCTGCGCTGGCGCGTGCCGTTCTACGCGGTCAGCCTGCTGCTGATGGCGCTGTCGATCGGGCTGGTCTTCACCAAGGGGCTCAACTGGGGCGTCGACTTCGCCGGCGGCCAGATGATCCGCGTGACCTTCACCCAGAGCGCCGAGGCGCCCGTCGCCGAACTGCGCGCGAATGTCGATGCGCTCGGCTTCGGCGAGCCGACGATCCAGCGCTTCGGCAAGCCCAACGAGGTCTCGATCCGGATGAAGCTGCCCGAAGGGGCGGAACGCGATCCGGCCCTGTCGGACACGATGGCGCGGAAGATCATCGCCACGGTCCAGACCAAGCATAGCGATGCGCGCATCGACGGCGTCGATTCGGTCTCGGGCAAGGTCTCGGACGAATTGTGGAAGACGGGCGGCATTGCGCTGGTGCTCGCGATGATCGGCATCTCGATCTACATCTGGATCCGCTTCGAATGGCAGTTCGGCGTCGGCGCGCTGTTCGCGCTGCTGCACGACGTGACGCTGACCGTCGGCCTGTTCGCGCTGACGCAGATGGAATTCGACCTCAACATCGTCGCCGCGCTGCTGACGCTGATCGGCTATTCGCTCAACGACAACATCGTCGTCTACGACCGCATCCGCGAGAATCTCAAGAAGTACCGGCGCATGCCGATGCCCGAACTGCTCGACCTTTCGGTCAACGAGACGCTGTCGCGCACCATCGTCACCTCGACCTCGCTGCTGATCACGCTCGTCGCGTTGCTGGTGCTGGGACCTGACGTGATCTTCGGCTTTACGGCGGCGATCACGCTTGGCATCTTCGTCGGCACCTACAGCTCGATCTACATGGCGGCGCCCATCCTGATCTGGCTGAAAGTGACCTCCAGCAGCTTCGTGCAGCAGGAGAGCGAAATGGATCGACAGGAGCGCCTCGCCCGCGGGCAAAGCTGACCGGCTTTTCCTGCGCGCCGGGGTTCCGGGCGGAGGAGAGGACGATGCCGAAGATCTCGGTGATGACGCTGGACAAGGCGCGGCCCGTCGCCGGCGCCGAGGGCTGCTCGGGCAATGCCAGGGCTTCCGCCTACTACGACGGCGCGGCCGATCCGCTGCACATGTTCCTGCACGAACTCGGCCCCGGCGATGTCCTGCGCCTCGAGCCGGGCGAGGTCGATCGCCTGGCCTACGTCTGGCAGGGCGCGGTGGCGGCCGGGGGCTGCCGGCTCGACGCGGGATCGAGCCTGATCGTCGAGCATGGGCGCAGCCTGGACCTTTCCGGCCTGGCCGATGCCTCGCGAGTCCTGACGTTCGCGGCAGCGCACCCGCTGGCCGAGCCGCGGGCGGGCGGCCATGTCCACCTGCTCCCGGCCGAGCGGGTCTCGCGCAACGGCGACCTCGGGGCGAGCGGCGTGTCCGGCGGCATGCATTTCGCGTCGGACTGCCCGACCTGCGAGATCTGGCTGCACGAAAACCATTTTCCCGGCAGCGAGCCGATGCCGCCCGAGGAGCAGGCGAAAGGCGTCCATTCGCATTCCGAGGACGAGATCATCTTCGTCACCGCCGGCCGGATCCGTCTCGGCACCCGGCTCTACGGACCCGGCACCGCGCTCGCCATCGCCGCCGACACGCTCTACAGCTTCACGCCGGGGCCCGAGGGACTGAGCTTCGTCAACTTCCGCGCCGGCACGCCGGGCGACATCCGGTTCGCCAACGGCACGGCGATCAGCGAGACCGGCTATTGGAAGGAACGGGTCAAGCGTCCCGAGTACCTGACGGCCTGATCCCCCGCCTTCGCTGCGAAGCCGTCAGCCGACCAGGCCGCGCCAATGGTCCGCCAGAGTCGCGGCGTTCCTTTCCCAGCTGAACCGCGCCGCATGGGCGGCGACGGCCTGCCGGCTCGGCGGATCGGCGAGCAGCTGGGCCACGGCCGCGGCGATCGCCTGCGGGTCGCGCGCGACGATGCGCCCGGCGGAATCGTCGCCGACCACTTCGCGCGCGCCGCCGCTGTCGCTGATCACCAGCGGCGTGCCGCAGGCGAGCGCTTCGACCCAGGCATTGGCCAGGCCTTCGCTGACCGAGGGCAGGACCATGGCGTCGGCCGCGGCGAGGAGCTGCGCCAGGGCGTCGTGCCGGACCACGCCCAGGAAGTGCACGCGCTCCGCCACTCCCAGGCGGGCCGCGAGTTCGCGCAGCCGGGCTTCGTCCTCGCCGGCGCCGGCCAGTGCCAGGCGGGCGCCGGGCAGGCGGGGGAGAGCTTCGATCACCTGGGCCTGCCCCTTGCGCGCGATCAACGCCCCGGTGGTGACGAGCAGCGGCCCGTCGGCGGGGATCGCGGGCAGCGCTGCCCGTGCCTCGCTACGCTCGACCGGCCGGAAGCGCTCGTGGTCGAGGCCGGTGTAGTGGACGGTGATACGGTCCGCGGCCATGCCCATCGCCGCCATGTCCGCGGCCAGGGCCTGCGAGACGGCCAGCATGCCTGCGGCCTGCTCCGCCGCGGCGAGGATCTGCGCCCGGGCGCGCGGCCGCTCGCCCCAGTAGTGGATGTCGGCGCCGCGCGCCTTGATCGACAGCGGAAGCCCCAGCGCGCGGGCGACGATCGCGGCGGCG
Organism: Pseudomonadota bacterium; assembly: GCA_963205265.1. Taxonomy (GTDB): domain Bacteria; phylum Pseudomonadota; class Alphaproteobacteria; order Sphingomonadales; family Sphingomonadaceae; genus Novosphingobium. The sequence continues at coordinate 19,919 of CAUJJI010000195.1, read as the reverse complement.
GGTCCGTCGGGGAAGAAGAATTGCGCGTCGACCAGATCGAACGGCGCCTGCCCATGCAGCCGGCGCGCTTCGGGCAGGACCGCGGCGGCGATCCGGCGCGGGTTCGAATCGGCTCCGAACCGCGGGATCGTCCGGAAGAAGCGATGATGCACGGCCAGCCCGTCCTGCTCGGTACGCGCCGGGGTGCGGGCGAGCGCGGCATAGGGCTCGCGCCGCGACAGCGGCCATGGCGGCAGGCCGATGGGGTTGATCATCGTCAGGTCGATCGCCGGCTCGCGCGCGACGGCCTTCATCTGGTTGGCGACGAAGATGCCGAACTGCGGCCGTGCCGGGCAGGGGAACAGCGTACTGATCGACAGGACGCGCACCACTCCCGTCAGAGCCGCCGGACCAGCATCTCCGCCATTGCCAGCCACGGCGGGTTGTCGATGACGATCTGGCGCTTGCCGGTGCCGGGCGGCAGGATCGCGACGCGGTTGCCGTCGCGGTCGATCATCCGGCCGAAAGCGAAGCGCCCGCCGGGACGCGGCGCCAGGACGTCGCGGTTGAGCAGTCGGGAATAGTCATCGGGCTCGAACTGGCGCAGCCACACCTGGTCGCCGATCCGATATTCGCCGGCGCTGGCTTCGACCGCCAGGACCACCAGCGCGGACTCGCCGCCGAGCGCGATCGGCAGGATCGCGTCGGCCGGCTTGCTGAGCGCATCGGCGCCGGTCTCGAGCAGGCGGGCGATCAGCTGCGGCTGAGTCGCCTCGTCCCCGCGCACCAGCAGCTCGGGTTCCACTTCCAGCGCGGCGGCGATTCGGTTCATCCAGCCGAGCGACAGGTTGCGCGTGCCGGTCTCGAGCCGGCCGATCGTCTGCGCCGTCGTCGGCGGCGTACAGCGCGCCGCGACGTCGGCGAGCGTCATGTGCTTCTGGCGGCGGATATCGCGGATGCGGTTGATCATGATACTGGCTTTCCCCTAACCGATCTGGTTTTCGCTTTCCTACAACCGGAGCCGTTTGCCAAGCACCTATTCGTTTCCAGCGAAAGGAGTTTCCATGCAACGCATCCTGGTCGAGCGCGAAATCACCGCCGATGGCGTGACTCGCAGGCCCCCGCGCCGGGGCAAACGCAGCGCCACCGTCAACCTCGCCGAATCGCCGCTGGGCTGGCTCCACGCGCGCGGCCATCTCGGCGACCGGCAGTTCGCTGCCGGCGAGCTGCTGCGCGCCGACTGGGAGCGTGCCCAGCTGGCGCCTGGCGTCACCATGCGCTGGGACCCGGTCCGCGTCCAGGGCGGCAGCGAGCGCGGGCTCGAGCCGACCGAGCGGCGCGTGGCGGCCAAGGCGCGCTTCGAAGGCGCCGTGGCAGCGGCGGGCCCGGGGCTTGCCGACATCCTCTGGCGCGTGGTCTGCGCGGGGGAGGCCTTGCCCGACGCCGAACGTGCGCTGGACTGGCCGGCGCGGAGCGGGAAGCTGGTGCTCAAGCTGGCGCTGGACCGGGTCGCCGGGTTCTATCGGCTGGGGTGAAGGGGCGTCGTCCCGCGGCCGGCGCGATCTCGGCGGAGGGTTGCAGCGATGAGGCCAGCGGTCCCGGCTTTCGCCGGGACGACGGAAGGATTCGTCGTCCCGGGCTTGACCCGGGACCGGTGTGATCCTGGTGGAGGTTCCGTCGACGAGGCCAGCGGTCCCGGCTTTCGCCGGGACGCCGAAGGGAGTCACCCCTCGACCATCTCCGCCAGTTCCAGCCAGCGCTCCTCCGCGGCTTCCTTCTCGGCGCGGGCCTGGGCGACGGCGTCGGACAGGGCCGCGAACCGCTTGGGGTCGCGGGCGTAGAGGTCCGGGTCCGCCAGGGCCGATTCGTCGCGGGCGATCGCCGCTTCCAGTTCCTCGATCCGCGCCGGCAGCAGGTCGTAGTCGCGCTGGTCCTTGTACGAGAGCTTGCCCTTGCGCGGCGGCGGCGGGGGAGGCGGGGGCGCCGGGGCTTCCGCGGGTCGGGCGCGGGGAGTGCCCGGGGCGGGGCGGCGCGTGCGCTTCGCTTCCCAGTCGGCATAGCCGCCGGCGACGACGTCGACCTTGCCCGAGCCGTCGAGGCCCAGCGTGACGGTCACCGTGCGGTCGAGGAAGTCGCGGTCGTGGCTGACGATCAGCACCGTGCCGTCGTAGTCGGCGATGACTTCCTGCAGCAGGTCCAGAGTCTCGAGATCGAGGTCGTTGGTCGGCTCGTCGAGCACCAGCAGGTTGGACTTGCGGGCGAATTCGCGCGCCAGCAGCAGGCGCGAACGCTCGCCGCCCGACAGCGTGCCGACCTTGGCGTCGACCAGCCCGGGATCGAACAGGAAATCCTTCAGGTAGCCCTGGACGTGCTTGCGCACTCCGCGCACGTCGACCCAGTCGCCGCCTTCCGCCACGATGTCGCGCAGCCGCTTGTCGGGCGAAAGCAGGCTGCGCTGCTGGTCGATCTTCACCCCATGCAGGGTCTTGGCCAGCGTCACTTCGCCCTCGTCGGGCGCGAGCTCGCCGGTCAGCAGCCGCAGCAGCGTGGTCTTGCCCGAGCCGTTCGGCCCGACCAGGCCGATGCGGTCGCCACGCTGGATGCGCAGCGAGAAGTCGCGGATGACGGTGCGCTCCTGCCCCTTGGCGCCGAACCGCTTGGTGACATGGTCGGCGACGATCACCGACTTGGTCTTCACATCGTCGCTCACCAGCTTGAGCTTGGCCGCACCGGCCGGGCTCAGCATGGCGGCGCGCTGGGCGCGCATCTCGTGCAGCTTCTCGAGCCGGCCCTGGTTGCGCTTGCGCCTGGCAGTGACGCCGCGGGCGAGCCAGTGCGCCTCGATCTTGAGCCTGGCGTCGAGCTTCTCGGTGGCGCGGGCCTCTTCGGAATAGACTTGCTCTTCCCAGGCCTCGTAGCCGCCGAAGCCCACTTCCTTGCGGCGCAGGCTGCCGCGGTCGAGCCACAGCGTGGCCTTGGTCAGCCGGGTGAGGAAGGTCCGGTCGTGGCTGATCACGACGAAAGCGCCGGTGTAGCGGCCCAGCCAGCTTTCGAGCCAGTCGATCGCAGCGAGGTCGAGGTGGTTGGTCGGCTCGTCGAGCAGCAGCAGGTCCGGCTCGGACGCCAGCGCCCGGCACAATGCCGCGCGCCTCCGCTCGCCGCCCGATGCCGTGTCCGCCCGGCGCGACAGGTCGATGCCGAGCTGGCCGGCGATCGCTTCCACCTCGTGCCGCGGCGGCGCATCGGGGCCGGCGAGCGCGAAATCGAGCAGAGTCTCCGGCCCGACGAAGAAAGGGTCCTGCTCCAGCATGACGATGCGGGTGCCGGGCTGCACCGACCGCTTGCCGCGGTCCGCTTCGACCTGGTTGGCGATGAGGCGCAGGAGCGTCGTCTTGCCGGCGCCGTTGCGGCCGATCAGGGCAAGCCGATCGCGCGGACCGATGAACAGGTCGAGGTCCTGGAACAGCCAGCCCGATCCCTGGATCAGGCCGAGCCCTTCCCAACTGAGGATCGGTGCAATCGCCATGGGCGCCCCTAATCCGCCGGACCGCGCATTGACAAGCGGCGATGGCCGTGCGCCACTTTTCCACGGAGCATCGGCTGCTTCGCGGCCTTCGCCGGGGATCATGCGAGGGGAGGTTATTCACTGGATGTTCAAGGCGGGGGGGCTAGCCACTGCGGCGATGATTGATCGGTTTGTCCTGACGATGCTGGCGTGCTTGCTGGCCGTGGCCCCGGCCCAGGCCGCCAGGGCGGAGCCGCGGACCGAGCAGGGCCAGGTCCGCAAGGACATCCGCGCCGGCAACGTACGCTCGCTGCGCGAAATCGAACGCAAGGTCCTGCCGACGATGCCGCACATGCAGTACCTCGGCCCGGAATACGATCCGGCGGCGATGGCCTATCGCCTCAAGTTCATCCAGGACGGGCGCGTCGTCTTCGTCGACGTCGATGCCCGATCGGGTGCAATCATCGGTACCTCGCGGTGAACTCTTCCCGGGCGCCATCCGGCCTTGCTTGACCCGTTCCGTCTTTGGCCGCATGGCATCGTCCATTGTTTAGGGGATATTGGCAGATGCGCATCCTGATCGTCGAGGATGAGCCCACGCTGGGCAAGCAGCTCAAGTCTACGCTCGAGCAGAACGGCTACGCCGTCGATCTCTCGACCGACGGCGAGGATGGGCATTTCCTGGGCAGCACCGAAGACTACGACGCGGTGGTCCTCGACCTCGGCCTGCCCGAGATCGACGGGCTGACCGTGCTGGGCATGTGGCGCAAGGAAGGCCGCAGCTTCCCGGTGCTGGTGCTGACCGCGCGCGACAGCTGGTCGGACAAGGTCGCCGGGCTCGATGCCGGCGCCGATGATTATCTCGCCAAGCCGTTCCAGACCGAGGAACTGATCGCCCGCCTGCGCGCGCTGATCCGGCGAGCCTCGGGCAACACCTCTTCCGAGCTGACCGCGGGCGACGTCCGCCTCGACACGCGCTCGGGACGCGTCACCCTGGCCGGCGAACCGGTCAAGCTGACCGCGCAGGAATACAAGCTGCTGTCCTACCTCATGCATCACAAGGGCAAGGTGGTCAGCCGCACCGAGCTGATCGAGCATATCTACGATCAGGACTTCGACCGCGATTCGAACACGATCGAAGTGTTCGTGACCCGTATCCGCAAGAAGTTGGGCGCCGATGTCATCACCACCATCCGCGGCCTCGGCTACAGCCTCGACGATCCCGCCGAGCACGCCCGCGGCTGACGCGGGGCAGAGCCGGCCCCCGGCCGTGACGCAGGACACCTCGAGCCGGGACGCCGTGGCCCAGGAGGCCGCGCCCCGGCCCGCGGCCCATACCGGGTCGATATCGCAGCGGATGATGCTGATCGCCGCGGCCTGGATCACGTTCCTGCTGCTGGTCGGCGGGGTGGCGCTGGACCGGACCCTGACGACACTGATCACGCGCAATTTCGACGAGCAGCTGGGCTACATGCTGACGGCGATGATCGGCTCGGCCGAGATCGGGCCCGACGGCGAGGTCTTCTTCAACCGCCCACTCGGCGACCAGCGCTTCCTCGAACCCAACAGCGGCCTCTACTGGCAGATCCGCGGCAAGGGGCACGAGGATTTCCCCTCGCGCTCGCTGTGGGACCGCAGCCTGCAGGTGCGCGCCGATCATTTCGACCGCGAAGCCCACGTCTACGACAGCGACCAGTTCGACGGCGAGCCGCTGCGGGTGATGGAACGCTCGATCATCCTGCCCGGCAGCAAGACGCAGTGGTGGTTCACCGTCGCCGCCAGCCGCGAAGTGCTCGACGAACAGATCAGCCGCATCCGCTCGATCCTGCTCTACAGCTTCCTGATCCTCGGCCTCGGCCTGTTCGTCATGGCCGGCCTGCAGACCTGGTACGGCCTCAATCCCCTGCGCCGGGTGCGCCGGGCGATCAAGAAGATGCGCACCACGGGGACGAACCGCATCACCGATCCGCTGCCCGACGAAGTCCAGCCGCTGGTCGAGGAGCTCAACGCCCTGCTCGCCCATACCGAGAAGCAGGCGGAAGAGGCGCGCACGCACGCGGGCAACCTTGCCCATGCACTGAAGACGCCGCTGACGGTGGTGATGAACGCGGCGACGGCCAAGGCGCCCGACCTTGCCGACACCGTGATCCGCGAGGCGACGGTGATGCGCCGCCAGGTGGACCACCACCTCGCCCGCGCCCGCGCCGTGGGCCGCCGCGCCGCCGGCATGTCGCGGGCCCTCGTCTGGGAAAGCGCCGAAGCCGTGCTGCGCGCCGTGACTCGCCTTTACGAGAACACCCGCTTCGATCTCGACGGCGACCGGGCGGCGGCGGTTACCCTGGAACGCCAGGACCTCGACGAGATTCTCGGCAACCTGATCGAGAACGCGGCGAAATACGGCGGCGGCAGCGTCTTCGTGACGGTCGACGTGGCGGCCCGGTCGGGTAGCGCCACGGACATGGTCGAGATCTGGGTCGAGGACGACGGCATGGGTATCCCCGAAGCGGAACGCATCCGCATCTTCGACCGCGGCGCCCGGCTCGACACCGGCAAGCCCGGCACCGGGCTGGGCCTGGCGATCGTGCGCGACGTCGTCGAAATCTACGGCGGCTCGGTGGAGCTCGACGAGAGCGAGGACCTGGGCGGGCTGCTGGTGAAGCTCAGGCTGCCGCGCGCGGGCGAGGGGTGAGCTTCACCCTTCCCCTCGATGGGGAGCCGCACCCCCATCCAGCTGCGACTAGGCAGCAAGCTGCCAAGTCTTCGCATCCTTCCCCCATCGAGGGGGAAGGGGAGAGAGCCTCACAACGTCATGAAGATCGCTCCCCCCTTCCCCTCGATGGGGAAAGAGGGTGTCGTTACGACTTCAACCCCCGGCTTTCGCCTGCTCGTGGTGCCGGATCACTTCCTGGATGATGAAGCGCAGGAACTTCTCCGAAAATTCGGGATCGAGATTGGCTTCTTCGGCCAGCTTGCGCAGGCGGGCGATCTGGCGTTCCTCGCGCCCCGGGTCCGACGGCGGCAGGTTGCGCTCGGCCTTGTAGGCGCCGACGGCCTTGGTGATGCGGAAGCGTTCCGCCAGCATGTGGATCAGCGCCGCATCGATGTTGTCGATGCTGGCGCGGTAGCCGGCGAGCACCGGATCGGCCGGGGCATGGGTGGTTTGGTCTGCCATCGCCGAACCCGCTAGCATGACCCTGCAGGTGAATCCAAGCTTGCCTTCGCCACCGCGCGCGCGCAATGCGCGCGCCCATGAGTGCTGACGTCATCCCCCTGCGCCCACGCGCCAACGAACCCTCGCTCGCTCCGATGCTGGCGCTGACCGCCAACGGCATGAACAGCGTCAACGCCGTCATCCTCGAACGGATGCAGAGCCAGATCCCGCTGATTCCGGCGCTGGCCGGCCACCTGATCTCGGGCGGCGGCAAGCGCATGCGGCCGATGCTGACGATCGCCGGCGCCGAGCTTTGCGGCTACCACGGCACGCGCCACCACAAGCTGGCGGCAGCGGTGGAGTTCATCCACACCGCCACCCTGCTGCACGACGACGTCGTCGACGGCTCGGACCTGCGCCGCGGCAAGGCCACGGCCAACATCGTCTTCGGCAACCCGGCGACGGTCCTGGTCGGCGACTTCCTGTTCAGCCGCGCTTTCGAGCTGATGGTCGAGGACGGGTCGCTGCGCGTCCTCAAGATCCTCAGCCACGCCTCGGCGGTCATTGCCGAGGGTGAGGTCGACCAGCTCACCGCCCAGCGCCAGATCGAGACCAGCGAGGAACGCTACCTCTCGATCATCGGCGCCAAGACCGCGGCGCTGTTCGCCGCCGCCACCCGCATCGCCGCGGTCGTGGCCGAGCGCAGCGAAGCGGAGGAGCGCGCGCTGGAAGACTACGGCCGCAACCTCGGCGTCGCGTTCCAGCTGGTCGACGATGCCATCGACTACGATTCGCAGGCGTCCGAGATGGGCAAGGGCCAGGGCGACGACTTCCGCGACGGCAAGATGACGCTGCCGGTGATCCTCGCCTATGCGCGCGGCAGCGAGGAAGAGCGGCGCTTCTGGCAGGAAGCGATCGCCGGCTTCCGCACCGACGACGAGGACCTTGCCCACGCGATCGCGCTGATCAACCGCCACGACGCCGTCGGCGCCACCCGCGAGCGGGCCCGGCACTTCGCCCAGCGCGCGATCGATGCCATCACCTGCTTCCCGGCCGGCGAGGCGAGAGCGGCCATGGCCGAGGCCGCGCAATTCGCGGTGGCGCGGCGCTATTGAGCTCCGCCGTCCCGGGCTCTACCCGGGACCGCTGGCGGCTGGCCGCGACGTGCCGTTGATCAGGCGCCGTTCCTCTGCAGCCTAGCGAGGCCCCGGCCTTCGCCGGGAAGCAATTGGTTGCTAGGGGAAGAACCATGCCGCCCGCACTTCCCATCGCTGCCGTCCTGCCCGACCTGCTCGCCGCCCTGCGCGAGCGGTCGGCGGCGGTGCTGATCGCCCCGCCCGGGGCGGGCAAGACCACGGCAGTGGCTCCGGCGCTGCTGGCCGAGCCCTGGTGCGACGGCACGGTGATCCTGCTCAGCCCGCGGCGAGTCGCGGCGCGGGCGGCGGCCGAGCGGATGGCTGAACTGCTGGGCGAGGCGGCGGGCCGGACGGTCGGCTATGTCACTCGCCTCGACAGCAAGCGTTCGGCGGCGACGCGCATCCTGGTGATGACCGAGGCGATCTTCGTCTCGACCATTCTCGCCGATCCCGAGCTGGCGGGAGTCAGCGCCGTGCTGTTCGACGAGGCGCACGAGCGGCATCTCGACAGCGACCTCGGGCTCGCGCTTGCGATCGAAAGCGGGCAGGTGCTGCGGCCCGACTTGCGGCTGGTCGTCATGTCGGCGACGATCGACGGCGCGCGCTTCGCCGCGCTGCTCGAGGGCGCGCCGGTCGTCGAGAGCGAGGGCAAGGCCTGGCCGCTCGAGATCCGCTGGCTCGGCGCGCGGCCGGAACAGCGCACCGACGAGGCCATGGCCGCGGCCATCGTCACCGCCTGGCGCGAGCAGACGGGCGATATCCTCGCTTTCCTTCCCGGCGTCGGCGAGATCGAGCGCACGCGCGAGCGGCTGGCCGAGAAGCTGCCGCAAGCGCTGGTCCTGCCGCTTCACGGCCAATGCGAGCCCGGCGCGCAGCGGACCGCGATCCGGCGCGACGCCGAGGGGCGGCGGCGGATCGTCCTGGCGACGGCGATCGCCGAGACCTCGCTGACGCTCGACGGCGTCTCGGTCGTGGTCGATGCCGGTCTTTCGCGCCGGGCGGAGTTCGACAAGGCGGCGGGCGTCACCCGGCTCGTCACCCATCGCGCCAGCCAGGCGGCGGCGGCGCAAAGGGCCGGGCGCGCGGCGCGGCAAGGGCCCGGCGTCGCCTACCGGCTGTGGGAAGAAGCCGCGCACGCCGGGCGCCCGGCCTTCGATCCACCGGAAATGCTGACGTCCGACCTGGCGCCGCTGCTGCTGGCGCTGGCGCAATGGGGCGCGGGCGACCCGGCGGCAAAGGCCTGGATCGACTCGCCGCCCGCTGCCGCGCTCGCCGCGGCGCGGGCGAAGCTGGTGTCGCTCGGCGCGTTAGACTCCGAGGGGAAGATTACGCCGCACGGGCGCTCCATGGCCCGGCTGCCGATGGACCCGCCGCTCGCGCACATGCTGCTCTATGCGGCAGAGCACGGCGCGGCGGAGGACGCGGCCAGGCTCGCGCTGCTGCTGCAGGAGCGTGGCCTCGGCGGGCGCGGCGAGGACCTTGCCCAGCGGCTCGACCGGTGGAACGCGGATCGCTCGGGACGGGCGGAGGCTTCGCGCAAGCTGGCGGCGCGGTGGGCGAAGCTGGCGAGCGCCGCAAATCGCCCTGCTCCCCCGCTCGGCATCCTCCTCGCCGAGGCCTTCCCCGACAATCTCGCCTGCCGCCGCGATGCGAGCGGGGAGAACTGGCTCACCGCCGGCGGTCGCGGCCTGCGGCTCGACCCCGCCTCGTCGCTCGCCCGCGCCGAATGGCTGGCGGTGGGCGACGCGCAGGGCGAGGCCAAGGGCGCGCGGATCACCGGCGCCGTTGCGCTGGGCGAAGCCGAAGTGCTGCAATGGCTGTCGCACCGCATCGAGCGGCGCAGCACCCTGCGCTGGCTGGCGGCGGAGCGCCGGGTCGAGGCCTTGCTCGAGCAGCGGCTCGGCGCGATCACCGTCAGCCGCGGTCCCGATCCTTCGCCGGACTCGGCCGCCATCGCCCACTTCCTGCTCGACCGCGTGCGCGAGGAAGGGCTGGACCTGCTGCCGCTCTCGCACGCCAGCCTCTCGCTGCTCATGCGCGCGCGCCATGCCGGCATCGAGCCGCTGTCCGACACCGCCCTGCTGGCCAATGCCGAGGACTGGCTGCTGCCGCTGCTCGGCCGCCGGCTCGATGCGGTCAAGCCCGGGGCGTTGCACGATGCCCTGCGCAATCGCCTGGCCTACGACGATACGCGCCGGCTCGAACGGCTGGCGCCCGCGGAATTCGTCAGCCCGGCCGGGACCCATCATGCCATCGACTACGAGGACGAGGGCGGCCCTTCGGTCGAGGTCAGGGTCCAGGCCCTGTTCGGGCTCGACCGCCATCCGACGTTCGGCGAGCCGCCGCAGCCGCTGCTGCTCAAGCTGACGTCGCCGGCCGGGCGGCCGATCCAGTCGACGCGCGACTTGCCGGGGTTCTGGCGGGGAAGCTGGCGCGACGTCGTGCGCGACATGAAGGGCCGCTATCCCAAGCACCGCTGGCCCGACACGCCGTGGACCGAGGACCCAGGCCTCAAGACGCGCAATGCGCACGAGGCCGCCAGGCGCTCGTGATTCGCGCCGCTTGATTTTTCGGGCGATTCGCACGAAAGCGCGGCTATGACCGCACGCATCTTCCAGCGCCCCAAGAACGCCATGCAGTCGGGCAAGGCGCTCATCGACGACTGGGTTCTCGAATTCGTCCCGGCCGAGGCCAAGCGTCCCGATCCGCTGATGGGCTGGGCCGGCAGCGGCGACACGCGCCAGCAGGTGGTGCTGACTTTCGCCTCGCAGGCCGAAGCCCAGGCCTATGCCGACCGCTACGGCATCGCCGCCCGCATCTTGCCCACGCCGCCGCGCCGGCTGAAGATCCAGGCCTACGCGGATAATTTCAGGTAGTTCCTCCCCCTCAGGGGGAGGGGGACCATGCGCAGCATGGTGGAGGGGCACGCGCGGCTGCGCCGAACGGCCGCTTGACGTTCCTCGCCTCTACGAGGTTCAGTGATCGGGCGAGCGCCCCTCCACCCCGACGCCTGCGGCGTCGCGGTCCCCCTCCCCGGGCCGGGGAGGAACCGGTCTTGCCAATCACGATCCAAGCCGCCATATGCCCCGCCGGGAGTCGGGCGGACGTTTGCGTTCGCCAACCTGGTCAGGTCCGGAAGGAAGCAGCCACAACGGATTGCGGCGGGTCGCCCGGCTCCTTTTTCCCTGACATTGCGCCCCCCAGGGCCTAGGCTGTCCCGATGATGGGCGATTCACCCGACATGTTTGGCAACGACCCGGCCGAGGCCGAGGAAGAATCGCCGCCTTCCGCCGCCGAGCTCGAGGCCGCGGGGCAATCCGCCCTGTTCGGCGAGCCTGCGCCGCCGCCTACCGCCGCGGTGCCAGCCGCTCCTCCGCCGGCTGCGCCCGTTGCTGCTCCCGCTGCCCAGCCGTACCGCGTGCTCGCGCGCAAGTACCGGCCGCGCACCTTTGCCGAGCTGATCGGCCAGGACGCCATGGTCCAGACGCTGGCCAACGCCATCCGGCGCGACCGCCTGGCCCATGCCTTCCTGATGACCGGCGTGCGCGGCGTCGGCAAGACATCGACCGCGCGGCTGATCGCCAAGGCGCTGAACTGCGTCGGCCGGGACGGGCAGGGCGGCCCGACCATCGATCCCTGCGGGGTCTGCGAGCCCTGCGTCGCCATCGCCGAAGGCCGCCACATCGACGTGATCGAGATGGACGCGGCGAGCCACACCGGCATCGACGACGTGCGCGAGATCATCGAGGCCGTGCGCTATGCCGCGGTCTCGGCGCGCTACAAGATCTACATCATCGACGAGGTCCACATGCTGTCGCGGCAGGCCTTCAACGGCCTGCTCAAGACGCTCGAGGAACCGCCGGCCCACGTGAAGTTCCTGTTCGCCACGACCGAGGCGGACAAGCTGCCGGTCACCGTGCTGTCGCGCTGCCAGCGCTTCGACCTGCGCCGCATCCCGACGCCGATGCTGGCCGAGCACTTCGCCGGCATCTGCGCCAGCGAGGCGGTCGAGGCCGATCCCGAAGCCCTGGCGATGATCGCCGCGGCGGCCGAAGGGTCGGTGCGCGACGGTCTGTCGATCCTCGACCAGGCGATCGCCCATGCCGATCTCGACGGCGGCGGCAATGTCTCGGCCGAGCAGGTCCGCGACATGCTCGGGCTCGCCGACAAGAGCGTGCGGCGCAAGCTGTTCGCCGCCCTGCTGGCGGGCGAGGGCAGGCAGCTGCTCGACCTCGTCGCCGCGCAGTTCGCGCTGGGGGTGGAGCCCATCGCGCTGATGCGCTCGACCATGGAGCTGTGCCACGGCATCACCATCGCCCAGATCGCCGGCGGCCATGCCGATGCCCGCTCGGCCGAGGAGCGCGAGGCGATCGAGGGGTGGGCCGCGTCGCTGACGGCCGGCCAGCTGCACCGGCTCTGGCAGCTGCTGCTCAAGGGCCACGAGGAAGTCCGCACCGCTCCCGATCCGCTGGTGGCGGCGCAGATGGCGCTGCTGCGTGTCATGCATGCCAGCGACATGCCCGATCCGGAAAAGCTGGCGAAGAAGCTGGAAGAGCTGGCATCCCGCCCGGCGCCGGCCGGACCGGCCGGCTCGGCCGATGCACCCGTCACGCCGCCGACGCCCGATGCGCCGCCCTGGGAAGCGCTGGTCCAGGCCGTCGAGCACAGCGGCCAGCTGGCCCTGGCCAACATGATGCGCATGCAGGTCCGGGTGGTCGAGCTGACCGCGGGCCGGCTCGTCTATGCGCAGCCGGCGCAATTCCGCGAGGATGTTACCGCCGAACTGCGCGAGGGCCTGGCCAAGGCCACCGGCAGCCGCTGGCAGGTCGAGCGCGGCCAGGGCGAAGGCGCGCCGACCCTGGTCGAGCGGGCCGAGGCGGCGAAATCGGCCGAGCTTGCCGCCATGCGCCGGGCGCCGCTGGTGGAAGCGGCCATGGCCGCCTTCCCGGGCGCCGAATTCGTCGATGAAACGCAGGAGGCCGCGGAATCGGGCGGCCGCAATTGGAGACAGAGAAGATGAAGTCGATGGAAGAGATGATCCAGGCTGCCCAGAAGGCCGCCGAGACCATCCAGAAGCAGATGACCGAGACCCAGGCCAAGCTCGATTCGGTCGAGGTGGAAGGCGTCGCCGGCGGCGGGCTGGTGAAGATCCGCTGCTCGGCCAAGGGGCGGGTCATCGGCGTCGCCATCGACGACAGCCTGATGCAGCCCTCGGAAAAGGGCATCCTCGAGGACCTGGTCGCCGCCGCCTACAACGACGCCCGCGCCAAGGCCGACCAGGCCGCAGGCGAGGAGATGGCCAAGGTCCAGCAGGGCATGGGCCTGCCGCCGGGGTTCAAGCTGCCGTTCTGAGCAATGGCTTCCGGATGCTCCCCCGTGGGGTGAGGGGGACCGCCGGCGCAGCCGGTGGTGGAGGGGTGTCACCCTCCGATCGAACGCTGACACCCCTCCGTCAGCCCTGCGGGCTGCCACCTCCCCTTCCAGGGGAGGATCGAGGATTTTCCTACAGAGGCTGAAGTGTGGCAGGGTCGGAGCGTGATGCTTCAAACTCCCCATTTCGTCGTCCCGGGTGGGCGAAACGTCGTCCGGGCGAACGCGGGGACCGCTGGCCTCGTCGGTGAACCCTTCTGCACAGGGGCGCGCGGTCCCGGGACGAGCCGGGGACGACGACTGCCGTGGGCCCCGTCTTCAAACCCAGGGCACTGTCAACAGTGTCAACCTAATTCGAAATGGCGAACGAACGCCCATCCACAGCCTGCCGCAGCCGCGCCATTGCAGGCCGGCCAAGGCCACCCCATATCTCGCGCCGAGACCGCAATTCGGATGGTGCCGCTCCCTCCGGCGCCCTATTGAATGGATATGACCGTGAATTTGCTTCCCCTGCTCCCCTTGCGCGACATCGTCGTCTTCCCCGGCATGGTCGTGCCCCTGTTCGTCGGCCGCGAGAAATCGGTCGCCGCGCTCGAAGCGGCGATGGCCGGCGAGAAGGATATCTTCTTGCTCGCGCAGCTCGACCCGGGCTGCGACGATCCCGATCGTGACGACCTCTACGACATGGGCGTCATCGCCAGCGTCCTGCAGCTGCTGAAGCTTCCCGACGGCACCGTGCGCGTGCTGGTCGAGGGGCAGAGCCGCGGGCGCCTGGAATCGCTGCGTGCCGAGCAGGGCAGCTCGGGCGAGATGCTGATCGCCCAGGTCGAGAAGGTCGAATCCGAAGAGGCTTCGAGCACCGAGATCGAGGCGATGATGCGCAGCGTCGTCGAGCAGTTCGGCGAATATGCCAAGCTCAACAAGAAGCTGTCGCAGGATGCCGGCGACCAGCTCGGCGATATCGAGGACGCTTCGAAGCTGGCCGATGCCATCGCTGCGCAGCTCAATGCCAAGGTGGCCGACAAGCAGGCACTGCTGTCGGAAATCGACGTGCTGAAGCGGCTGGAAATGGCCTACAGCTTCATGGAAGGCGAACTCGGCGTGCTCCAGGTCGAGCGCAAGATCCGTGGCCGGGTCAAGCGCCAGATGGAGAAGACGCAGCGCGAATACTACCTGAACGAGCAGCTCAAGGCGATCCAGTCCGAGCTGGGCGGCGGCGACGGCGAGGAAGCCAACGAGATCGCAGAGCTGCAGGACAAGATCGACAAGCTCAAGCTGTCAAAGGAAGCGCGCGCCAAGGCGCAGGCCGAGCTCAAGAAGCTCAAGACCATGCAGCCGATGAGCGCGGAAGCGACCGTCATCCGCAACTACCTCGACGTGCTGCTGGGCCTGCCCTGGGGCAAGAAGTCGAAGCTGAAGAAGGACATCGCGGGCGCCCAGGCGATCCTCGACGACGATCACTACGCCCTGGAAAAGGTCAAGGACCGCATCGTCGAATACCTGGCGGTCCAGGCGCGGACCAACAAGCTGAAGGGGCCGATCCTGTGCCTCGTCGGCCCTCCGGGCGTCGGCAAGACCTCGCTCGGCAAGTCGATCGCCAAGGCGACCGGCCGCCAGTTCGTGCGGCAGTCGCTGGGCGGCGTGCGCGACGAGGCCGAGATCCGCGGCCACCGGCGTACCTACATCGGCTCGCTGCCGGGCAAGATCGTCACCAACCTGCGCAAGGCCGGGACTTCGAACCCGCTGTTCCTGCTCGACGAGATCGACAAGCTCGGCCAGGATTTCCGCGGCGATCCCGCTTCGGCCCTGCTCGAGGTGCTCGATCCCGAACAGAACGCCAAGTTCCAGGACCACTACCTGGAACTGGACTTCGACCTGTCGGACGTCATGTTCGTCTGCACCGCCAACAGCCTCAACCTGCCGCAGGCGCTGCTCGACCGCATGGAGCTCATCCGGCTCGAAGGCTATACCGAGGACGAGAAGGTCGAGATCGCCGAGCGCCACCTGCTGCCCAAGCAGATCGAGGCGCACGGCCTCAAGCCGGCCGAATTCATTCTGACCAACGAGGCCTTGCGCGACCTTATCCGCTATTACACGCGCGAAGCCGGCGTCCGCACCCTGGAGCGCGAGATCGCGCGCCTGGCGCGCAAGTCGCTGCGCAAGATCCTCGAAGGCAAGGAAACCGCGGTCACGATCACGCCGGAGAATCTCGGCGACTATGCCGGGGTGCGCAAGTTCCGCCACGGCATCTCCGAGACCGAGAACCAGGTCGGCGCGGTCACCGGGCTCGCCTGGACCGAAGTCGGCGGCGAGCTGCTGACGATCGAAAGCGTCACGGTGCCCGGCAAGGGCGGGATCAAGACCACCGGCAAGCTGGGCGAGGTGATGACCGAATCGGTGCAGGCAGCCTTCAGCTTCGTGAAGGCGCGCAGCCCGGCCTACGGCATCAAGCCCTCGATCTTCCAGCGCAAGGACATCCACATCCACTTGCCCGAAGGCGCGGTGCCCAAGGACGGTCCTTCGGCCGGCATCGGCATGGTCACCTCGATCGTCTCGACGCTGACCGGCATCCCGGTGCGCTCGGACGTGGCGATGACCGGCGAGGTCACGCTACGCGGGCGAGTGCTGCCGATCGGCGGCCTGAAGGAAAAGCTGCTTGCGGCGCTGCGCGGCGGCATCACCACCGTGCTGATCCCCGAGGAGAACCAGAAGGACCTCGCCGAGATCCCGGCCAATGTGAAGGAAGGTCTGGAGATCATCGCGGTCGGCCATGTCGACGAAGTGCTGGCGCGGGCGCTGACCCAGAAGCTCGAAGCGATCGAGTGGACCGAGGCCGACGAGCTGGCCAGCCAGACCTCGGCGGCCCCGCCGATCGCTCCGACTCACGCTTCGCCTACGGCCCATTGACAGAACGATCCGGCCGCGATTTGGAGCCATTTCCGAGTCGCGGCCGGCTTCGATCGGGCGATTGTGCGGTGCATCATGCAACGCTTCGTCGAAAATGGCGGAAAAACGGGGAATACGACGTAACATTTACGGCATTTGGCTTTGACAGTTTCGCCAAAACTCGCTCAATTCCCGCTCCGTTTGAGAGGCGATTCCACAACTCACTGTATTTGCTGTTCCACTGAAAGGTAGGGGGGTTACCCGAATGAACAAGAACGATCTCATCAGCGCCGTCGCGGATTCCAGCGGCCTGACTCGCAGCGACGCTACCAAGGCCGTCGAAGGCGTCTTCGATGCCATCACCGGCGCGCTGAAGAAGGGCGACGAAGTGCGCCTCGTCGGCTTCGGCACTTTCTCCGTTGCCAAGCGCAAGGCCTCGACCGGCCGCAATCCGCGGACCGGTGAAGCCATGCAGATCAAGGCCTCCAGCCAGCCCAAGTTCAAGGCGGGCAAGGGCCTGAAGGACGCCGTCAACTAAGCCGAGGGCAAGAGCCGCATCGCCTCGCGGCTCCTCGTCCGACCGATAGACGCCGCGCTTGCCCCAGGGCAGGCGCGGCGTTCGGTTTTTGGGGGGAGGGGAGGCGACGAAGTAGCCGTAGAGCGCCGAAAGGCCCGCCTTCCCGAGCTTCAGCCCGGCCGCCTGCGGCCCCGGCTTTCGCCGGGAGCAGGCCCGGGGGAGCGGCTTACTTCAGCCGCACCAGCGCCGTCGGCGCCGCCGGGGTGCGGGCGTTGACTGCCCATTGCAGCTTCTGCCCCTTCGGGTCGGGCTGCGGCCCCTCGTCGGTATTGTTGGCAAGGACCGCGCCGTCGGTGCGGAGCGTGAAGATCCCGTCGGGGCTGACCGGCGAAGAAGCGGGCGAGGGCGACTTGTCGTCCATCGCGCCCATCTGCATCAGCCCGCGATAGGGCTCCCCGCCCGTCGCCGGGCCGAAGCCGGTGGCGTCGACCCGCACCGTGCCGTCCTGGCGCACGGCGATCAGGACGAAGCTGTTGGCCATCGGGAAGCGCTCGATCGTCGGGAAGACGAAGTCGTGGTCGAGCCGGCCGCTGATCGCGAAATCGACGTTGAACAGGCCGTCGCCCTTGTATTCCACCCTGCGCCAGCCGGCCTGGCGCCGCAGCCGCTGCGCAAGCTCTTCCGCGGCGCGCGGATTGCCGGGGTCGATGCCGCCGAGCATGGCCTTCATCGATTCGGATTCGCGCTTGCGGTTGTTGGCCGATTGCTCGCGCGCGTCCTGCCATTCCTTCTTCTGCTTGGCGGTCTCCTGCGCCGTGCAGGGACGTTCCTCGAAGCCGTCCTCCTTGTAGCAAGGAGTGGGCTTGAACGCCTCGTCGGCCTTGTCGCCCATTTCGGCCAGCTTGCTCAGCGCCAGCATGTGGATCTCGCCGACATAGGAGAAGGCGAAAGTGCCGTCCTTGCGGATGTCGAGGTCGGACGTGAACTTGCCCGGCGCCAGCAGGCACGCCGACAGCGCCAGCGTCAGCACGGCCAGCACGGCGCCGCGCCACATGGTATCGATTCTCTCCAACCGCATCGCTTGCCCCCTTGTGTATTTCCGAATCTAGCGGATCGCCGCAGCATAGAGTGCAATTGCTGCCGCATTCGAAACATTCAGACTTTCCATGTTCTCACCGATCGGCAGCCGAGCCAAGGCGTCGCAATGCTGCTCGATGTTCTGGCGCATGCCTTCGCCCTCGGCACCCAGGACCAGCGCGACGGGTCCGGCCGGCAATGCCTTGGCCAGCGTGGTTTCTGCCGCGCCCTCGAGGCCGATCCGCCAGTACCCTGCCTCGGCGATCTCTTCCAGGGCGCGCGCCAGGTTCACCACCCGCACCCACGGCACGACTTCCAGGGCCCCGGATGCCGACTTGGCCAGCACGCCCGAGGCAGGCGGGGTGTAGCGGTCCTGCGTGACCAGCGCGCAGGCGTCGAATGCGGCGGCGGAGCGCAGGATGGCGCCGACATTGTGCGGATCGGTCACCTGGTCGAGCACCAGCACCGGGCGCGCGGGATTGCCGTCGAGAACGTCGTCGAGCCAGAGTTCGGGCAGCGGCTCGCATTCCAGCACCAGGCCCTGGTGCGGCGCGTCGCGCGCGACCAGCCGCGCCAGGTCCGCGGCCTGGGCATATTCCACCGGGAAGTCGGCCGGCAGCTCGCCGTCGAGCGAAGCCACGCCCTCGCGCGTGGCCCACAGCTTGCGGTGCTGGCGCTCGGGGTTCTTCAGCGCGGCCTCGACCGCATGCCTGCCCCACAGCCGCACCGCGCCCTGGCTCGCCCGGCCGCTGCCGCGCCCGCCCTGCATGCGCCCGGCGCGTCCGCGCAAGGCCCGACCCCGGCCGCCTTCGGCGCGCTTGCTCATCTCTGGTCCCCTTTTAATGCCATCTTGATTGCGGCTCCTGCCAGCCACCCCATTGACAGGCAAGGCTTGCTTCGCCATGAGCGCGCCTCTCGGCCGGATGGCTCGCTTGCGAGCCGCACAATGGCGGGTTCGCCCGCTGCCGGCATGCTGGTGTGGACAGGTGGCCGAGTGGTTAAAGGCAGCAGACTGTAAATCTGCCCGCGCAAGCGTACGCTAGTTCGAATCTAGCCCTGTCCACCACCAGTTTATTCGCCGACGTTCACTGACGTCCCTAGAAATCCCGGAAAACCTAGCGTATTGTCCCGAAATCGTCCCCCCGCGTCCGCTGTCGTTCGCATGCAGCCGGAGCGAAGTGTGGGAGTAATGTGGGGGTAAATCGGCTTACCCCCACACATTGGCCTCTCGAATTGAGGGAGGAAAGTGTGGGGGTAACGTGATGGGCAAGCTTACGGCGGTTGCAGTCAAAGCGGCTTTGGCGAATCCGGGCACCTATCAGGACGGCGACGGGCTGATCCTGAAAGTGGATAAACGTGGCGGCGCCTACTGGCTCTTGCGGCTCCAGCGCGACGGCAAGCGGCAGGATATTGGCTTGGGTAGTGCCAAGTTGCTGGCGCTGGCAGAGGCCCGCGAGAAGGCCAACGGGTATCGCAAAGCGGTCAAGATCGACCGGCGTGACGTTTTGGCCGAGAAGAAGGACGAGACCGCCGCCAAGGTGACATTCCGCGACGCCGCCCGCCAGTATCACTCCGAGAACGAAGTGGGCTGGAAAAGCGGAGTCTATGCCCGTCAGTGGCTCGCCAGCCTCGAAAACTACGCCTTCCCGAAATTGGGGGATATGCCCACCGGCGCCATCACAGCCGCCGACATTATCACCGTGCTTTCACCGATCTGGCAGGAGATTCCCGAAACCGCCCGGCAAGTGCGCAACCGGATTTGCGCGGTGCTGGATTACGCTCACGCAAAAGGTTGGCGTTCACGCGAAGCGCCGTCGGGGAATGGCAGTCTCAAAGCGGGGCGCGGTCTGCCCCGGCAGGTGAAGGCGCGGGAAAACCGTAAGGCCATGCCCTATGTCGCGTTACCCGGCTTTATGATGGCTTTGCGACGCAAGCCATCCTTTGGGCGGTTAGCTTTGGAGCTTCTCGTTCTGACCGGCGCGCGTTCTCAAGAGGTTCGGCTGGCGACATGGGCCGAGTTTGACCTTGAAGCGCGTCTGTGGACGATCCCCGCCGATCATATGAAGCGGGGCAAGGCGCACATGGTCCCCTTGTCTGACGCGGCCCTGGCAGTGCTGGCGAAGGCCGATGCCTTGCGCCTGGTGGACTCCGATGTCGTTTTCCCCGGCGCGACAGGCAAGCCGATGTCCGACATGCCGCTGCTGAAGGTGCAGCGCGATAAGAGCGACCCGTTACACGACCACGTCTTCCGCTCCGCGCTTACCGAATGGTCCGCGAAAGAATGCTGCCCCGAGGCCG
>CAUJJI010000194.1 GCA_963205265.1 Pseudomonadota bacterium | reverse complement strand
GGCCGGCAGGCTTCCCATGCCTGTGAAGCTCGGCGGCATGGATCACTGGCATCGCCAGGCGCTAGACGGAGCCCTGCGCTATGTGTTTGGTGACAGGAACCCCAACGACACCGACATTGAGCCGGACTATATGCGCAAATTGCGAGCACGCTACAGCAAGCCGCAGGAAGAGGTTGAACCGCGTGACAAGCGGCGACGTTAGCGCTGTGACGCCAGATCAAGAGCTATGGGCCATGGCCCTCGTGATTGTGCAGCACCACGGCGATAGCGCACCCGCTGTGATCGCCGAGCGCATCGGGCACTTCACCCTGGAAGGCGACTACGGCAGTGCAGCGGTGTGGCTCAAGGTGGCCGAGCGGTACGACACAATGCGGTAGCCAAGCGCCGCCTTGCCGCCGGGGACGCGGCGCAACAGGAGTAGGTCGAGATAAGAGTCGCCAACTTGGCGACTCTAATTCTGCCGACCGCAAGGGAGGTTTCACCGCAAAATGCGGCACAACTCAGCCGACTGGCCCCGCCTCGCGCGGGGTCTTTTTTACGCCGACGACCCTAAATCCTGGGCGGGCGCTAGGGTATTATGCCGTTGCATTCTGATGATGCCGAAAGTCATCCTCGATTAGGTTCACCAAGTCTTCCAGGTCACCTTCTTCGTACACGTCGGGCGCACTCGGGGCTGCTCGTAAGATCTCTAACGCCGTCCGATAGGCCGGTAACAGGCGCTCGTCAGATGGACTACCTGCAATGAAATAGGCTTTGAAGTCATCACTGGCGCCGATGTTCGCCGCCGCAAGGTGCCCCATCCATTTGCGCGCTTTGTCCTTGATATTGTCTCCGTCAGCGAGGTCGAAGGACACAGGCTCATAAGCATGGATTTGGCCATTCTTCCAGGAGTGCTTGAACTCGATCGTGTCCACGCTGCCCCGGATAACCTTTGGTTCAAACTCAATGGCAATGTGCCGGTCTGCGAGAGCCTGGCGAACTGGTCGCCAGACGTCTTCGTCCGTTTTGCGTGCTTCAGTTCGGCGGTCGTAGGTCGACAGCATGCGGTTGGCGATGCGGTTGAATTCCTTCTGTACATCCTTCGCTATGCCGGTCCCCACATCTGACCACTGTAGCGAACTGCCGTCATGGGGCAGCATCCGCAAGGCTACTGCTCTTGCGTCACCGCTTGAGAAGAGGCGGTCACTTTCAACCTGCTTCGCAATCCCCTTCGCCGCACGTCGAATGGCGCCGATCGAGGAGACAAACGCCGCCCGATCGATATCGGGAAAAAGCGGGCGCAAGCGTTGGATTCGATCCTTGAACTCGGCGAGCACAACCGGGCCATCTGCGCCATCCCCAGGCGCAAGAAAGACAATACCTACATTGATAAACTCGCCCGTCACGATGTCGTGAACGTAGCGCAAGACGCTGTAGCTGTAGGGCCGGCGGCTCATGTCAGGATCCGATCCAACTCAGTCACACAACCATCAATGTTATCACGAATCTGCCTTATTTTGGTTAAAATATCGGCAATGAACTCATCATCGCGCCATCCGAACGGCACTGCCTCGCCATAGGCGTCAATGTCCTCATTGCGCAAGGCCGCCCATTTCGATCGGATAACGAAGTGGTCGATTTGTCGTGCGACAAGTTCACGGCGAAAAATATGCCTGCCGTGCTCCGTGAATGAACCCATGCCGCCGAGCGCCCAAGGTTTCAAACCGATCAGACCTCGGGGGAACGCAAGCTCATGGTCAAATATCCGCAGTTCGTCGCCGCTGACGAGACAATTCGGGTTGCCGTCACGCCTATCCACGTTTTCGATGAAACCGTCGAAGGCCAGAATTTCCGCCGCCGTTTGAACCATGCGTGGTGTGAGTCGATTGGTCGCGGCCCAAGCAGGCCATTGCGGCCATACTAGCCTCGATCCAAACGCCAGATTGTCAAACTCAGAATAGCGCGCCCGTATCATGGGCGGCAGGCATTCTCTCCAATCTGCCGGAATCGAAACAATGAAGGGTTCCGGGATCGGCAGACTCAAGGTTCCAGCAAGACAGGCTGCAATGACTTCAACTGAGAGCGAGTTAGTGCCCATGTCGCACGATGAAGAAAATTTCAGGACGACCTCTATGACGTCACCATCATCGGTTTCAGCGGCCACCACAATAGGCTGTGTGCGGCCACTCCCGACCTCTTTGATGAACTGGATCGCCTCCAGAGTCCTCAGCATCGTCAACAGTGCCCCCAGCGACTGTTCTGAACACTCGCAAAGCACAGTCAGCGGCAAACAAATCGAAGCGAGCCTCAGAGTCAAGGGAGACCCCTGGCGCGGCAGCGGTTGGTGGCCCTCGGTTTGAAGGCGCGCAGCGATAACGGGCGCGAACGACTAACCGACATCAACCAGATCCCACAGAAGCTTGATCCCCGAGCCGGTCAGACCTTCGCCAGCCCCGGCGCAAGTCCAGTCCTGCACCCCCCAGCTTGACCAAGTAGCCTTCGGCCCCGACATCTTGAGGTTGCGAGCGCCTGCCAGCCGCGCTCCCAGTCCCCCGTATTTCGGTTCATGCGGCAGCACCCCGAACAGATCGAGCGCCGACCAGCCGCCGCGCACCGCCTGACTGGCGAAGCCCTCATAGACGAAACAGGCATCGTCGACAGCTTGCTGCCACCAGCCCAGTTCATATCCATGGGGTGCTCGGCAAGCATCGAGACGAACCAGATGGCCATGCCAATCCCTTAGGACAGCGGTGGGGTTATCGGAAATGCGGTGTTCTCGGTGTTCTCGGTGTTCCTCACTATATTTCAGTGACTTACTATCATTTTCAGGTGTTCTGCTAGGTGTTCCCGGTGTTCCGGAACACCTTGCTGGAACACCGGGAACACCTGCTGGAACACCTTGCCCCCCTTCAGAAATGGCGGATTTCTGCGGTGGAACACCGGGAACACCCGGAACACCCAAATTCGGAATAGCTGCGAGCCAATCAAGCATCCTCGCCTCCGAAGATTGACTGGTTGATGACGTAGCATCGGGTCTTACCCAGGCCCGGCAAAGTCTCGGAGCGTGATGTCTTGCCCTTCCCATCCGGCACCATGTGGCCGTCCTTGACGAGCAGCGAGGCAACCGACTTCGGGTTGAGGCCTTGGCAGACTTCGTTGCGCCAGGTCCCGCTAGGGATAAGGTATTCCATTGTGCCTAGCCCGGTCTCCCGTTTGAAGCCGGCTCGGTTGTGAACGATGGTGTTATCGCTACTTCCGTCGATCATCTGGAATCGAGAATTGCCATGTGTGCTGATGAATTCGGCGACACGTTCGATCGCGGCTCGGTCTTCCAGCGCTCCGGCGCCGCCCCGCACTTCCAGCCAGTTGGCGAACACCGCCTTAGCAGCGGCAACCGCCGCGCCTCGCTCCCACGGCAACACACCCTGATGGATAGCAAGCTCGCCCGCCATTGCGATCAGTCCGAAGCGACGACATGCTCTGGCGACCTGGCCTGTCGCACTGCAGGGAAGATTTGCCTGCGCGAATGCGTCGATGCCAGCCTTGATGCGAGCGGCCTCCAGATCAGCGCTGCCAAGCAGGCTGCGGACAAACTCGGGCCCGGCGATGCCATAGTGCTCAGCCGCTGCGTCCTTGATCGCCCTGGCTAATGCATCCCCATTCGGGAATCCCTGCAGCGTGTCGAACAGTCCGAGGCCCTTGCCGGCATCAGCCTCGACATCGAGGATTCGAACCTCTTGTCCGGCCGGTGAACGCTTGCCGCGCCCATCGGATCTTGCGTGCTCGGCAAGGCTGACTTCGCCCGAGGACAGAAAGAAGGTGAGCCAGCGCTTTGCCGTGCGGGCCTCACCCGTCTGCGCCGCGCGAGACTTGCCGCTACCATTGGCCAGGAGATAGGCCACGCTGCCGGCTTCGCGGCTGTCGAGCTGTGCCAGTTCGTCGAGGATCAGCAAACAGTCGTTGGACTGCTCGGCGACGCCTTCCAGACCGTTTGCCGTAGCCCGCCATTGGCGGACAAATGACGGCGGCCCCCATATGCTTGCCGCTGCTAGAAGCGCGGTTGACTTGCCGATTGACGACTGGCCCCGCAGGTGAAGCCCACCACCCTCAGACCCCGTAGCAGCGAGCAATGGCCCAACAAATCCGGCGCACAATGCTACGACGAGCCTGCTGTTCCCGGCCGAGAGCGCGGCCACGCCGTCCTGCCAGCCCTCAAGCGTGCCAGCAGAACGGAATTCATGGTCGAGGGCTGCCACGCCTTGATAGACGACCATATCGCCATCGCCGGTTTCGATTGTGCGATCGGGAAGGGCAAAGCTTCCATCCTGCCACCCGACACGGGAAACTGCACGCGCCCGGCGGTCGATCTTCACCGAGGCCAGAAACGTCTGCAGTGCGTTGCGATCCTTGTTGAACGGCGAAACGTAGAGACCGCCATGCAACAAGGCTTGCCGAACCTCGCGACCGTCACCAGCAAGTTGGGAGCGCGCGATAGCAAGCTGGTGGCGTTCGTCGTCGTCGTCCTGCCATTGGAGCAGAACCCCCCAAGCCTGACTAAAGCGGTCGCGCGTTTGCGCCACGACCTTGAACGGACCCGTTATCTGTCGAGGTCCGTCGTCTGCCTCTTGGAACAGACCCTT
Source organism: Pseudomonadota bacterium (assembly GCA_963205265.1). Classification (GTDB taxonomy): domain Bacteria; phylum Pseudomonadota; class Alphaproteobacteria; order Sphingomonadales; family Sphingomonadaceae; genus Novosphingobium. Next base: position 10,834 of record CAUJJI010000194.1, on the reverse strand, counting down.
GGCGTTCATAGTGAAGCCGGCAGGGAACTTGGGTTGCGGGATCGCCTTGTTGATCGAGGACAACACTGCATCGTCGCCAAACTCGTTGGCCGCATCGTTGTGGTCCATGCCTTTGGCGAAGGCTGCTTCTTCCGTCATGGGTTTTCCTTTCGCGGCGGGATCGCAACGCGACCGCCAACGGCACGGGCGGCTTCTTCCGCCGCCTCCACACCGATGTTCCGGGCAATGCGGGGATTGGCGATCAGGTGGCTGTCGTCGTCCGCGCAGATGGTGAAATTGGTTCGGGGGAATCTGGCGTCGAGCGCCACCGCAACAGGTTTCAGATTTGCAGCGGAGAATGCCACCGCGACGGCATGGCCGGAAACGCGGCGAATTGTCGCCATCGTGGCATAGCCTTCGCCAACACAGATGGTCCCTCGCGGTTCGCCGATCAGCAGGAACAGGCCCGTTGCCCTCCCCCCCTTCACATACAACTTGGAGCCATCAGGACTGATGCGCTGGAGATTCCATAACCTGCCGTGCTCGTCCCGCATCGGAACCAAGAGCTTGGTGCCAAGCTGGCGTAGACCTTCGCCCGATACGCCCTTGCGCGCGAGATAGGGGTGCGCGGGATTGACCTCCCCCGCACTTTCCCATTCGGCCAGGCAGGCGTCGGCGACGGCACTCTGCTCAGCATCACGCAGCGCCTTGCGACGCCTTTCCTGTTCCTTGAACTGGCGGGCCATCTCGCCGCGTTCCGCAGGCGTCAGTTCGCGGCCATCATTCAGCCGCCACTTCTCGGCGACCTGCAGGCGATAGTTCCCGAAGCTGCCGGCGGGGATGCCGTCAGAATAGAACCTGGCCCAACCATTCTTGCGGCCCTTGCCGTCGCCTTCGCAGCGAAAGCGGACCTTGTCGGGACCGAGCCTGTCAGCAATTGGTTCAGCGGGCACAACGCCGGCAGATTCCATTGCGTCGAGGAAGGCGATGACCGGATCAGTAGTCACAGTCCGCCTCCCCCCGCGTCTTCGCGACGCGATCCAGGAGCCCGTCCAGCCAGTCCCGCTGCTTGTCAGAAGGGCGCTGCAACTGCACCGCCATCTGCTGGAGGAACTTGAGTTCGTGGGCCTTCCAAGCGATGCCGCTCTGGAGACAGCGACGAGCATCCATGTGGTGACTGCGCGAAGACGCAACCGGCTGGATGACGACCGGGGGGCGCTTCAGCATCTCAGCCACGTCATACCACCCAAGCTTGCGCTCGGTCAGAAACTCGGTCGCCTTCAGCGCTGCCGCAGCACGCTCGCCGTCGTGGTTGCTTCCTAGCAGACCGAGTATCTTACCGAAGCGGTCCACTTCTCGGGAATCGAGGGCGCTCATACCTGCCCCCCTTCCCGCATCGAAGCCAAGGCCTGGCGCAGCAGTCGCTCAGCCTCTCGCCTGCCTATCCGATGGTCGACGCAATATGAGGCATCAAGCATTCGCCTGCGTTCCCAGGCGAGCTTCGCGTTCCAGATCGCGAGGGCGAAACCTTGCGTTTCAGGGGCATCCAAGCTATTGTCGAACGGCTCATTGCTGGGGGGCAGAGCATTCGTCGGGGCCGGTTTCTTGAGAGAGAGCCGGCCCTGCAGTCTATTCGGGTCTGACTGCCGCAACCCTTGCGGGGCACCCATGTTTAGGCAGCCTTCGCGGCATCACTGGTAGAGCGGACAATCCGCTCGGCGACATAGGCTTCAAGGTCTACGATGCGATACCGCACCCGCGATGACAGCTTGGCATAGACCGGTCCCGTGCCGGCGACGCGCATCTTCTGTAGAGAGCTGACAGACACGCCAATGATTTCCGCAGCGCGGTTCTCATCGACGGCGATGGCGGCAAACTCAACCGGAGCACCTTTCGCGCACCGAGGCGATGTGGAGGAAATAGACAAGGGTGTTGCCTTTCGGTTCAGCCGAAAGCGCCTGCCCCCCATGGGCAAGCACTGGCAACACTCCCCATAATCACGATTCTCAACTCATGTGGCGCAGGGAACGAATTAGATTTTTCCAGATTTTTCCAGATTTTTTCATGCGCGCTTGATCGCGCGGCGCAGGCCCCAATCGAGGCGCGTGATTGTCATGTGATTGCTAGAGCCATTTTTACCCCTAAAGAGGCAGCAGCGGAAATGGCGGAAAACCTATGGTGCGCCCGACAGGATTCGAACCTGTGGCCCCAAGATTAGGAATCTTGTGCTCTATCCTGCTGAGCTACGGGCGCCCGGGCAGCGTCTTAGGGGGGCGGTCGCCGCTTGGCAATCAGTTCGCTTTGCCCGGCGGCGCGACCGGGAACGGCAGCGGGGCGACCGAGATCCCTTCCTCGAGCAGCTCCTTGGCTTCCTGCAGCGTGGCCTGGCCGTGGATGCTCTCGAGATCGCGCTCGCCGTAGTGCATGGCGCGCGCGTCGTCGGCGAAGCTGTCGCCGACCCAGCGCGATTCCTTCAGCGCCTCGGCCTGGAGGGCAGCCAGCTTCTGCATCATCTGCACGGCTTCCGGCGGCAGCGGCGCGCCCTTGCTCATCGCCTGGCGATCACCGCCCGGCGACGGCCGGAGCTGGTTGCCCTTGCGGCCGAGGTGCGGCGCCATCAGCGCCTTGCCGACATCGCTGGAGCCGCATTCGGGGCAGCTCACCAGGCCCTGCGCCTGCTGGCGATCGAAATCGTCCGACGAGCCGAACCAGCCCTCGAAGCGGTGTTTGCCGACGCGGCATTCGAGATCGTAAACAATCATACCGCTACGTTACATGGCGATTTCGCGGCGGTTGGCAAGGCTGGGCAATTGCGAACGGACTTCGGCGATGCGCGCGGGATCGATCTCGGCGAAACCGAGGCCGGCCGCTTCGCCGCCGAGGTCGAGCAGGACCTCGCCCCAGGGATCGACCACCAGGCTGTGCCCATAGGTGCTGCGCCCGTCCTCGTGCCGCCCGACTTGCGCCGCAGCGACGACATAGGCGCTCGCCTCGACCGCCCGGGCGCGCTGCAGCAGGTGCCAGTGCGCCTTGCCGGTCGGCACGGTGAAGGCGGCGGGCACGGCGATGACGTCGCAGCGGGCGCGGCCGAGCGCTTCGAACAGGGCGGGAAAGCGCAGGTCGTAGCAGATCGCCAGGCCGAGCCGCCCGGCCGGGCTGTCGACCACCGCCACCTGCTCGCCCGCGGCATAGGCGTTGGACTCGCGCCAGCTTTCCCCGGTCGCGAGGTCGACGTCGAACATGTGGATCTTGTCGTAGCGCGCGGCGATCCCGCCGCTGCCGTCGATCACGAAGGCGCGGTTGGCCCAGCGGCCGTCGTCGCGCACCACCGCCAGCGAGCCGAGCGCCACCCAGGTGCCGCTGCGCGCCGCCGCTTCGCGCACCGCGGAGAGCACGCGGTCGTCGGCCTCATGGGCGATCTTGGCCGTCGCCCGGGCGCGGTCGCGGTCGAGCAGGCCGGACATCTCGGGAGTGAAAAGCATGGCCGCCCCCTCCCCCGCCGCCCGGTCGACGGCGGCGACGATGGCCGCCGCATTGGCTTCGGGATCGACGCCCGAAGTCATCTGCAGGACGGCGATGCGAGTCATCTCAGGCGCCGAGGCCCAGCAGCGGGTCGAGCTTGCCCTGGCGATCGAGCGCGGAGATATCGTCGTAGCCGCCGTAGGGCGTGCCATCGATCAGCACTTGCGGCACGGTCATCGCGCCGGGCACGCGCGCCAGCATCTCGGCGCGCTTGGGGCCGCCCATGGTGATGTCGTACTCCTCGAAGGCGACGCCCTTCTGCTCGAGCAGCGCCTTGGCGGCGACGCAGTAGGGGCAGCCCCACTTGGTGTAGATCTCGATTCTGGGCGCAGCCATCACAACCTTCATTCGCAGGGCTTGAAACGTCGCGCGGCTACCATATCTCATCGCCTGTGTCATGCGCCGCCAAGGGCATGATGCACCAGCGGAAGCGCCGGTTCGCCGGGCTTTCCACCTGAAAATTGCTCATTGGAGGATTTTTGCCATGAACCGTTTAGACTTTTCCCCCTATCGCCGCTCGATGGTCGGCTTCGACCGCCTGTTCGATATGCTCGAGAACCAGGCGCGCGCCAATTCGGGCGACAACTATCCCCCGTTCAACATCGAGAAGCGCGGCGACGATGCCTATCGCATCACGCTGGCGGTGGCCGGATTCAAGCCGGCCGATCTCGACATCACGTTCCACCAGAACCTGCTGATCGTGCAGGGTCGCAAGGGCGAGGAAGCCGGTGACGGCAAGTTCCTGCACGTCGGGATCGCCAACCGCGGCTTCGAGCGCCGGTTCGAACTGGCGGACTATGTCCGCGTCGAGCACGCCGACCTGGCCGACGGCCTTCTCGTGATCGACCTCGTGCGCGAAGTGCCCGAGGCGGTGAAGCCCAAGAAGATCGCGATCGGCGGCCCTGCCCCGCTCACCGTGGTCGACGGCGGCGAGAGCACCAGCGAAGCGGCCTGACCGCCGCCATTCCATCGCTGTGAAAAGTTCGGGGGTGGGTCCATGCGGATCCACCCCCGCGACGCATTCGCGCCGCATGCCCCTTCCGCCATCGCCCGGGTCGCTGGTAGACGATTTCGGCCGGCGCAGGCCCGTGCTTAGCGGAAAAGCGGGGTAGATTTGGTTAATTGCCGCTTGGTTTGCTTGCGCAGAGGGCGGTGAGCGGTCGCGTCGATGAGGCCAGCGGTCCCGGCTTTCGCCGGGACGACGTGTTTCCCATTCGTCGTCCCGGGCTCGACCCGGGACCGCTGGCCTCATCGATGGAACGTTCGGCCCGGCCTTGCGCCGCGCCGGGGCGAGTCAGGGACGACGGAGGGATGCCTAGACCAGCCGCGACTGGCGCAGCGCCGCTTCGATGAAGCCGGCGAACAGCGGGTGCGGGTCGAAAGGCTTGCTCTTGAGCTCGGGATGGAACTGCACGCCGATGAACCAGGGATGGTCCGGCCGCTCAACGATCTCGGGCAGCAGGCCGTCGGGCGACATGCCCGAGAACACCAGCCCGCCGTGCTCGAGCGCCTCGCGGTAGGCGACGTTCACTTCGTAGCGATGGCGATGGCGTTCGGAAATCGTCGTCCCGCCATAGGCATTGGCGACGCGGCTGTTGCCCGACAGCCGCGCCTCGTAGGCGCCGAGCCGCATGGTGCCGCCGAGGTCGCCGCCGGCGGCGCGGGTTTCCAGCCCCTCGGGAGTCATCCATTCGGTGATGATGCCGACCACCGGCTCGCTGGTCTCGCCGAATTCGGTCGACGAGGCCGCGGCCACGCCGGCAGTGTTCCGCGCACCCTCGATGCAGGCCATCTGCATGCCCAGGCAGATGCCGAAGAACGGCACGTTGCGCTCGCGGGCGAAGCGGACCGAGGCGATCTTGCCCTCTGAGCCGCGCTCGCCGAAGCCGCCCGGCACGAGAATGCCGTGCAGCGGCTCGAGCTGGGCGGCGATGTCGGCATCGTCCTGCTCGAACAGCTCGGCGTCGAGCCAGCGGATGTTGACTTTCACCCGATGCGCCATGCCGCCGTGGACCAGCGCCTCGTTCAGCGACTTGTAGGCATCGGGCAGGCCGACGTACTTGCCGACGACGCCGATCGTCACCTCGCCCTCGGGGTTCTGGCAGCGGTCGACGATGTCGTCCCAGCGGGCGAGGTCCGGCGCCGGCGAGGTCATGCCGAAATGGCGCAGCACTTCGGCGTCCAGCCCCTCGGCATGATACTGCAGCGGAACGGCATAGATGCTCGACGCGTCGAGCGCCGGGATCACCGCTTCCTTGCGGACGTTGCAGAACAGCGCGATCTTGGCGCGGTCGCCGTCGGGCAGCGGCTTTTCGCAGCGGCAGAGCAGGAGGTCGGGCTGCACGCCGAGGCCGGTCAGCTCGCGCACCGAGTGCTGCGTCGGCTTGGTCTTGAGCTCGCCCGCGGCGGCGATGAAAGGCACCAGCGTGACATGCAAGGAGCAGGTCCGCTCGCGCCCCAGTTCGTTGCGCAGCTGGCGGATCGCCTCGATGAAGGGCAGGCCCTCGATATCGCCGACAGTGCCGCCGATCTCGCAGAGCACGAAGTCGAGATCGTCGACGTCGGCCTGGGCAAAGGCCTTGATCGCGTCGGTGACGTGGGGGATCACCTGCACCGTGGCCCCGAGGTAGTCGCCCCGCCGCTCGCGCGCGATGATGTCGCGGTAGATCCGGCCCGAGGTGATATTGTCCGACTGGCGCGCCGAAACGCCGGTGAAGCGTTCGTAATGGCCAAGGTCGAGATCGGTCTCCGCGCCGTCGTCGGTCACGTAGACTTCGCCGTGCTGGTAGGGGCTCATCGTCCCCGGATCGACGTTGAGATAGGGGTCGAACTTGCGGATGCGGACCTTGTATCCGCGAGCCTGGAGCAGTGCCGCAAGACTGGCGGCCATGAGGCCTTTGCCGAGTGATGAGACCACGCCGCCGGTGATGAAAATGAACCGCGCCATGGGATTCGGGCCTTAGAACCTCAAAGGGGAAATGGGCAAGCGCTTGTGGTGCGAATCCACAGCAATGATCGGCGCCGCGGAACGATTTTCCGCAGCGCCGGCACCGACGGTGCGGTGGATTACTGCTTGGCGGCTCCGGCGAGCGGATCGGCGGCCGGAGCAGGTGCCTCGGCCGGCGGCTGGCCGGCAGCGGCGGGCTGGCCGGCGGGCGGCGCGCCGGCGGCACCGGCGAGCGGATCGACCGGTGCCGGCGCAGGGGCCGGAGCAGCGCCGGGTGCCGTGCGCTGCAGCGTCGTGTCGATCTCGCGGCTGCCGGTGACCTTGACCGCCATGGCCGCCAGCACGATGCTCAGCACTACGAAGATCGTCGCCAGGACCGCAGTCGAACGGGTGAGGAAATCGGCCGCGCCGCGCGCCGACATGAGCCCGGACGGGCTGCCGCCCCCCACTCCCAGCCCGCCGCCTTCGGAGCGCTGAACCAGGATGACACCGACCAGCGCCGCAGCGACGAGCGCCTGCACGACGGTCAGGAAGATGAATAGCGACATGGAGTCCGGCCTTCGTTGAATTTCAGCGGGCAGATAGGCTCTGCGACGGCGGGTGGCAAGGTGGGAGTGGCCTGCTCTCGTCAAGCCATCGTCGTCGCGGGCTCGACCCGGGACCGTTCTCCCTCGGCCTCAATCGTCGTCCCGGGCTTGACCCGGGACCGTTCTCCTTCAGCCTCAATCGTCGTCCCGGGCTTGACCCGGGACCGTTCTCATTCGGGTCGAACGTTCCATCGACGAGGCCAGCGGTCCCGGCTTGCGCCGGGACGACGGGTGGGTCCCCCGTCGCCGCGGCACCTAGCGCGCGATTGCCGCCGCGCCGATGATCGCGACGAAGCTCTCGGCCGAAAGGCTGGCGCCGCCGACCAGCGCGCCGCCGACGTCGTCGGCCGCCAGCAGCTCGGCGGCATTCTCGGCCTTGACCGAGCCGCCGTAGAGAATGCGCACTTCGGCCCCGGCCTCGCCGTAGATCGCCGTCAGCTTCGCGCGGATCGAGCGGTGCATGGCGCTAACGTCGTCGACCGAGGGAACCCGGCCGGTGCCGATCGCCCAGACCGGCTCGTAGGCCACCGAAAGCCGCTGCGCCGCCTCGGCACCGAGCGGCAGCGAGCCGTCGAGCTGGGCGCCGACGACCGCTTCGGCCTGGCCCGAATCGCGCTCTGCCTCGGTCTCGCCGACGCAGAGGATCACGCTCAGCCCGGCGGCCAGCGCGGCTTCTGCCTTGGCGCGGACGACGGCATCGCTTTCGCCGTGCATCGCCCGGCGTTCGCTATGGCCGACGATGGTGAAATCGGCGCCGGCATCGGCCAGCATCGGCGCGGAGATATCGCCGGTGAAAGCGCCGCTCGCCTCGACATGGCAGTCCTGGCCGCCGACGCCGATCGATTCGACCGCTTCGCGCATCGCGTGGACCAGAGTGAACGGCGGCGCCAGGGCGACCTGCACGCCGGGCAGCCGCGCCGTGGCCCGGTCGATCGCGCGGGCTTCGGCCAGCATGGCGCGGGTCCCGTTCATTTTCCAATTGCCGACGATGTAAGGCAGACTCGACATCAAATTCCCTCTGTCCGGACCGAATCCCCTGTTGGTCCGCTTGCGGGCGCTGCTATGACAGGGCCGCCGGCTTGTCAAAAGCCGCTCGGCCGCTGTCCTCACGCAGGACAGCAGCATTGCGGGAATCCGCAAGGCCTCCTAAAGCCGGGCCTTCGCAAGTCCGGGGGCGCGCTTTCCGGACAGGGTTCGAAACGCAAATCGGGCGGACGATGCTCCAGTTCTTTCGCAGTTTCTTCGGCTCCAGGATGGGCGCGGGCATCGCTCTCGGCTTTCTCGTCCTGATCGCCATCGCCTTCGCCAGCGGCGACATCGCCAACAACGCCCAGTTCGGCGGGGTCGCCGGGGGCGACCGCGTCGCCACGGTCGGAAAGGAGCGCATCGACACCGCGACGCTCAGCCAAGGCGCGACCGCGGCGCTCGAACGCGTCAAGCAGGAAGACCCGCGCATCTCGATGCAGAGCTTCCTGGCCAACGGCGGGCTCGAGAAAGTGCTCGACGACCTGATCGGCCGCACCGCCATCGCCGCTTTCGGCAAGACGCACGGCATCGTCGCGGGGGACCGCCTGGTCGACAGCGAGATCACCCAGATCGCCGCGTTCCGTGGCCCCGACGGCAAGTTCAGCCAGGATCTCTTCCGCCAGGCGATCCGCCAGCGCGGGATCAGCGAGGCGATGGTACGGCAGGACCTGGCGCAGGGGCTGGTCGGCCGGCAGGTGCTGATCCCCGCCGGCTTCGGCGCAGTCGCCCCGCGCGAGCTGGCGACCCGCTATGCCGCGCTGCTCAAGGACCGCAGGCTGGGCGCGATGGCCGTGCTGCCGGCGGCGCTCTTCGTCCCGCCCAAGCCGCCCAGCGACCAGGAACTGGCGACGTTCTATGCCGCGCATCGCAGCGAATTCATCCGGCCCGAGCGGCGCGTCCTGCGCTATGCCGCTTTCGGCGAGGAAGCCTTGAAGACCGTGCCGGCGCCGACCGATGCCGAGATCGCCGCCCGCTACAATGCCGACAAGGCGCAGTATGCCGCGCTGGAAACCCGCCGGGTGACGCAGCTGATCGTGCCGACCGAAGCCGCCGCCAAGGCGATCGCGGCCGAAGTCGCCGGCGGCAAGTCGCTGGAAGCGGCCGCCCAGGCCAAGGGACTCGCCACGGCGAGCCTCGGCGCCGTGAGCCGCGAAGTCCTGGCCGGCCAGGCTTCGCAGGCCGTCGCCCAGGCGGTCTTCGCCGCAGCCAGGGGGAGCATCGCCGCGCCGGCGCGCAGCGGGCTCGGCTGGCACGTGATGCGGATCGACGGCGTCGACCTGCGCCCTGCCCGCACGCTCGACCAGGTGAAACCGGAGATCGTCGCGCAGCTGGCCGCCACCAAGCGCCGCGCCGCGCTGACCGACTTGCTCAGCCGGATCGAGGACGAGTTCGACGAGGGCGGAAACCTTGCCGATGCGGCCAAGGAGCTGCAGCTCGAACTGCAGCAGACGGCGCCGATCACCGCCGACGGCGAGGTCTACCAGAAGCCCGGCGAGAAGGCGCCCGAAGTCCTCGCCAAGGTGCTGCAGACCGCTTTCGCCATGGAGCAGGAGAACGAGCCGCAGATCGCCGAGGTCGAGCCCGGCAAGACCTTCGTGATCTTCGACGTCAGCGATATCGCGCCCTCGGCCCCGGCTCCGCTCAAGGAGATCCGCAACGACGTGCTCACGGCCTACATGGTCGACAAGGGCTTCACCGCCGCCGGCGATGCCGCCCGGAAAGTCCAGGCCGAAGTGCGCAAGTCGGGCGACCTCGCCAAGGCGCTGGCCACGCTCGGCAAGCCGCTGCCGCCGGCCCAGCCGATCGACATGGACCGCGCCGAGCTGACCCAGATGGGCCAGCGCCAGCAGGTGCCGCCGCCGCTCGCGCTGCTGTTCAGCATGGCCGAAGGCACGGTGAAGCTGCTGCCCGCGGCGGGCAACCGCGGCTGGTTCGTCGTCTGGCTGAAGGACATCCAGACCACGCAGCTGGCCGCCGACGACCCGCTGATCGCCCTGACGGCCGGCGAGATCGGCAACCTCACCGGCGGCGAATATGTCGAGGCGCTGCGCAATGCGATCATCGCCGAAGTCGGCGTGACGCGCAATCCGGCCGGCATCAAGGCGGTCCGCCAGCAGCTCGGCGGCGGCGGCAACTGATCGCGACGGGCATGACGCAAGCGGCTATCGAAAACCACGCCGAAGCGGCGCAGGCACTCGCCGAGGGCCGGCCCGCGCTCGTCTGGCGCCGGCTCATCGCCGATACCGAGACTCCGGTCGGCGCGGCGGTCAAGCTGATCGAGGAAGGCCGCGGCGACTTCCTGCTCGAATCGGTCGAGGGCGGCGAGGTGCGCGGGCGCTACAGCCTGCTCGGCCTCGACCCCGACCTCGTGTTCCGCGCCACCGGCCGCTCCTGCGAAGTCAACCGCGACTGGCGCACCGACCGCGGCGCCTTCGTCCCGCTCGCCGGCGACAGCCTGGGCGAACTGCGCGCGCTCGTCGCCGCCTGCCGGATCGACGTGCCGCCGGCCCTGCCGCGCGCCCTCGCCTGCCTGGTCGGCTATTTCGGCTACGAGACCATCGGCCTCGTCGAGAAGTTGCCGCGCGCGCCGCAAAGCAGCCTCGAGCTGCCCGACATGCTGTTCGTCCGGCCGACGCTGATCCTGGTCTTCGACCGGTTGGGCGAGGAGCTGTTCTGCGTCGCCCCGGTCTGGCCGTCCGAGGCGCCGGCCGGGCTCACCCTGGCCGCGGCCGAGGAACGCATCGACGAGGCGCTGCGGCGGCTCGGCCGGCCG
>CAUJJI010000193.1 GCA_963205265.1 Pseudomonadota bacterium | reverse complement strand
CTCGAACACAAGGTTATCTTCTTTCGCGGCCAGCATCATCTCGACGACGCGCAGCAGGAGGCATTCTCGGCCCTGTTCGGCGAGTTGCAGAAGCATCCGATGGTCAGGGCTGCAGGTGAATCCGATGCGTTGATGGAATTGGGCGAGTCGGCCAGCTACGCCGCCTCCGTCTGGCACACCGACATGACTTTTCTGCCCGATCCGGCGGCATTCGCGATTCTCAGGCCGATAGAACTGCCCGCGGTGGGCGGCGATACGATGTGGGCCAACGCCGCAAACGCCTATCGCAGGTTGCCTGAACCGCTGAAGCCCCTCGCAGACAATCTTTGGTCGATCCATTCGAGTGATTTCGACTTCGAAGGCTCGTTCGATGAAGCATACAAGGCCCGGATGGACGACTATAGTGCCAATACGAAGAAGCACCCGGTTCAAACCGAGCATCCGGTCGTGCAGGTCCATCCCGAAACCGGCGAGCGGTCGCTCATTCTCGGCTCGTGGGTGAAGCGCTTCGTTGGGCTCAACAACTCGGATTCGGCCAAGATCTTCGAGATCCTGCAGTCCTATGTGTCGGACCCTGAAAATACGGTTCGCTGGAATTGGCGGATGGGCGATGTCGCCATGTGGGACAACCGCGCAACGCAACACCGTTCAGTGCCGGATCACGGCGATGCGCCGCGCAAGCTGCGCCGGTCGACAGTGCTCGGAACCGTGCCGACGGCGATAGACGGGCGCAGGAGCCGGCGCCTCGACGCCTGACCCGCCGGCAAGGGCAGGGGCACGACAAATGTCGACGACCGACCATCTGACCGAGTTCCGGGCCGGCTGGAGAGCGCTTGCGGCTGCGTCGCTCGGTCTCGGCTCAGGCATGGCTCTCCATCCCTTCGTGATAAACCTGCTGGCGCCCCACCTTGTGGCGGCCATGGGTTGGACAAAGGCCCAGTTCGCCATGGCCACTGTCGTGTCCGGCCTGTCGATCCTGTCCTATCCGGTAGTCGGTTACCTTGCCGACCGGTTCGGTGTCAGCCGCATCGGCGGACTGGGCGTGATGGCGGCGTCTAGCAGCTATGTCGCAATCGCCATGCTCGACGGCCCGATCAGGCACTACATTGCGATTTTGATAGTGCAGCTTACGCTCGGGGCGATGACCACCGGGCCGGTCTTCCTGCGCATCGTGGTTCGGTCCTTCGATCGCGGTAGAGGCATGGCGCTTGCCATTGCCGTATCGACACCAGCCGTCGTCGCTGCACTTGCCAGCACACCGTTTGCCCGGCTCATCGAGACGAGGGGATGGCGCTTCGCCGCTGTGGCCGCTGCAATCTACGCGGCCTCGGCGGGTATCGCCGCGATCCTGCTGGTGCCTTCGGGCCACGGCCCGTTCCCCAAGCCGCGAGGACTGTCCGCCGGCCCGGTATCTGGGATCCGCGGATTGTTCGCCGACCGCCGATACCGGATCCTGCTGGCAGTCACCGTGCTTGTCTCGATGCCGCTTGTCGTGACCAACTCGCAACTGGCGCTTGTCCTGGTCGACAACGGCATGACGATGGGACATGCCGGCAGCGTTCTGGCGCTGTTCGCCTTTGGCACCATCGCCGGCCGACTTGCCGCCGGCGTCGCGGTCGACCGCTTTCCAGCCGAAACTGTAGGCGCCATTGCATTCAGCCTGCCAGCCATCGGCATGTTGCTGCTTGCCGCACCGTTCGATCAAACGGCAATCCTCGCAGTGGCAATTCTCCTTATCGGCCTTGCCTTTGGCGCCGAGGGAGATGTCCTGGCCTACATCGTCTCGCGCATTTTCGGCTCCGAGACCTATGGAGCCGCGCTCGGCATGCTTTTCGCTGCGGTCGGCGTATCCGCCATGATCGGCGCTTTCATCCTCAGCCAGACTCTCGAGCGGTGGGGCAACTACACAGGGTTCCTGTTTTTCGGATCGGCGAGCGTCGTCGGCGGGAGCGCGTTGCTGCTAGCCATGCGCCGAAGCATGGCGATCGGCGCCGGTGAAGCAGCCTGAGCGCCCTTGGCGCTTGCCTATCTCGGGAGCTGCGTCGGCTTTCGCTTTTCGCCTGGCGAGAACTGTTTGACTGTTCCCCACGCTCTAATGAATCCGCAAGCCGTCGCCACCCCAGCCGTTGAAATCGAAATTCACGTCGCTGAGCTTGCCTGGGAACGGCGTACCCGAGCGGTAGCCCGCCAGTACCGGTGATCCCCAGTCCGCAGCGAGATCGAAGGTCTCCGGAATGCCGAAATAGGCCGGCAGGGCGAAAGATAGCTTTTCCTGCGCGACCGCCTGGCCGTGCGAGCGGATCGTTATCTCGAACGGCGTCGCACCCGAAGCGTCGGGTTGCCCGCGCCGAAGATCCAGGGCGATGTCCTGCGCCCCCGGCGCGAGCGCCTCCGTGGCGGCGACGGTGACGCTACGCCCGCCCAGATCGTTCATCACCAGCGTCGGCCTGCCGTCGCTGAGATAGAATCCGATCCCGCCCATCCGACCGCCCATCGAAAAGATGGGCGCGGTGGCGCCGGCAGCGGCGAGATCGAGCTTCGCGGTCATGGCGAAGCCGCGCGTATTCACCGGTGGTGCGATCATCGAGGCGAGGTTGCTGGTCGGTCCGGCATAGTGCCACTTGCCGCCGCGCCGAGCGAAATCGTCCGCCGCCCTTCTGGCGGATTCGGCTGCCGTGTCGCTGAGATTGTGAATCGGGTAGACGTTGTAGCGCTGCGCCTGCGCATTGAACTCCGCCGCCATCGCCGAGACGCGCTCGGGATATTTCGCCGCGAGATTGGTCGTCTGCCCGGGATTCCTGGACAGGTCGTAGAGTTCCCAGGGCTCGTCAAAGGTCTTGGCTGTCTGCCAGTCCCAGGTCCTGTAGCGGTGCGAGGTGACGATCTGCCAGCCGTCCTGCCACAACCCCTTGTTGCCGTAGAGTTCGACATATTGCGGACCCCCGTGACCCGGCGCCTCGGGTGAAGCGAAGGTTGCCGTCAGGCTCTGCCCCTCCATCGGGATCTGCGGCACGTCATTGACAGTGGGGGCAAGCGGGACTCCGGCGGCAGCAAGCAAGGTCGGGGCAATGTCCGAAACGTGCGCGAACTGGTTGCGCAGTTCGCCGCGCGCCGCAATGCCCTGGGGCCAGGCGATGACCAGCGGCACGCGCGTACCGCCTTCGTGCGTCGTCTGCTTGTAGTAGCGGAACGGCGTGTTGCCCGCGACCGCCCAGCCATAGGCATAGTGCGGATATGTGCCCGGTGCGCCCCAGCGATCGATGAAGGCGCGGTTGTCCGCTGCGGTCAGGCTGCGGCCGGTCACCGCCGCTTCGTTGTAGAGCCCGCTCGGCCCGCCCTCGGCGCTCGCACCGTTGTCGGAAGTGATCACGACAATCGTGTTGGCGAGTTCGCCCGATGCCTCGAGCGCGTCCAGCACGCGGCCGAACTGCGCATCTGCATAGGAAAGCGAGGCGGCGAAGACTTCCATCTGCCGCGCGTAGAGCTGCTTATCGTCCGCGCTCAGGCTATCCCAGCGCGGCATCGTGTCGGGCAACTGGGCGAGCCTCGTGCCCTTGGGCATGAGCCCCTTGCGGATCTGCTCGCGCAGGATCGTCTCGCGCATGCTGTCCCAGCCCTGATCGAATTTGCCTTTGTAGCGCGCGATCCAGTCGGCGGGAGCGTGGTGCGGCGCATGGGCTGCGCCGGTCGCCCAGTACATGAAGAAGGGCCGTTGCGGATCGGCCGCCCCACGCGAGCGGATCATGGCGATCGCCTGATCGGCCATGTCGGCGCTGAGGTGATAGCCGGGCACCTGCTGCCGGCCGATGGGAGTGACGTCGCGAACGAGCTGCGGCTCCCAGTTATCGGTATCGGCCGACAGAAAGCCGTAAAACCGGTCGAAGCCCTGGCCCGTTGCCCAATAGTTGAACGGCCCGGCAGTCGAGACATCGGCGTTGGGCAGGTGGTCCCACTTGCCGAGGGCATAGGTGACGTAGCCTCCGGCGTGCAGGTTCGCTGCGACCGTGCCCGCACCGGCGGGGATATGCGCGTCGTAGCCGGGGAAATCGCGCGCCGCCGTGGCGTGCCCGCCGATATGGACCGAATGCGGCATGCGCCCGGTCAGCAGAGCCGCGCGCGAGGCCGAACAGATCGGCGCAGTATGATAGTTCGAATAGCGCAGCCCCATCGCCGCTACGCGGTCGATGTTGGGGGTCTGGACCAGCCCGCCATAAGAAGACACCTGCGCGAAGCCGACGTCGTCCATGAGCCAGACGAGCACGTTGGGCCGCTGCTCGCGCGCCGGAACCCGCGCGGGTGCGGCTGCCGGGGCGGCTCCTTGCTGCTGGGCAGAAGCGACGCCGGAAGACAGCATGGTACCGGCAAGTACGATCGCGGCGATCGTGCAGCGAACGGCCATGGAACTCTCCCCCTTCTGCGTAGTCGGCCAAACTTGGCGCGGACCAGCGATTATGTCCAATCCATTTGAAAGCTGATTCGCGCCCGCCGGCTGCCGCGTCGTATCGCTCGGCCAGCGGCGTCCAGACTTCCTGGCGCCGGCTGGGGGCAGAAGCTGCGCAGGCCTCGTATCGTGCAGCGAGGCTGTCGAACTCTCGTCCACGCGGGCGCCTGTTCGGTTGCAGAAGGGTGTTGCACCGCGTAATGGCCGTCTGAATTCAAGTCGATCTCAAGCGCATTGCCGGCGGCCCGCCTCGATGCTTCGGTCATGATGATGGTGTCCTGGAAATTGGATGATATCGGCCAGTCGCATGGGGGAAATCCCGCGCCGAAGGGGGAGTTGGGCCTCATTGCCAGCGACCTGGCCATGCTGTGGCGCATCCCGCGGCTGCGGCGGGCCTTGCTTGGCTACGCCGGGGTCATCGGCGTCCTGGTCGTCGCAGCGCTGAACGTGATCCCCGCCTTGCGCGTGGCGGCCTTCCTGTCGCTGGGCCTGCTGCTGTTTCTGCCGACGGAGTACCTCGTTCACCGCTATGCCCTTCACTCCCACGCCTATCTCAACTCTCGCTGGTTGGCGCGCCTCTGGATTCGGCTGCACTATGCCCATCATCGCGTCCCGGACCGGGAGGACGTGATCCTGGCCAGCCCGCCGACCTTGCTCATCCTGATCGCAATCACCAATCCCCCGTTCATGTTGATCTTCGGTCCCGCCACGCTGATCGCCGGCGCCGCGGCGGTGCTCATACCTTTCACGTTCTTCTATGAAACGGTCCACTTCTCGGCACACCAGAACATCGCGTTCCGGAGTGCCTATTTCCGCAACCGCCGCAAACTTCACCTGCTTCACCATTTCCACAACGAGCGGTGCAACTACGGCATCTGCGGGTCGATGTTCGACCGCCTCGCCGGAACCTTCGCGTCGCGCGCGGCGGATGTGGAGCGGTCGGCTACGGTGATGAATCTGGGCTACGACGAAGGACTGGCCCGGTCGAAGCCTCTCGTTAGGATCGAGTATGAGCGGAGCCTCGCGCAACGGTGAAGTCCGCCGAATTGCCGACCTGAATGAGATCATTCGCCTGATCGGTCGTCTGCACCCGCATGTCGTCGGCAGCGGGTGGTTGACGAAGATGCTCGAGCGCAAGCGGATCGAAAGCGCGATCCGCTCTCAGGTGGGTGAGCTCGACTTCTGTCTGGTCGCCTTGCAAGGCGACGGAGCATCCTTGCAATGCGGCGTCTTGACTGCGGTGCCCAGGCCGGAAGCGGAAGGCAAGTTCGCCAACAACGGCGCTCGTCCCATGCTCTTCGGCTTCCTGTTCGGCTTTGCCAGCCGGCAGCATTTCGACATGGTGATGCAGGACGTCGTCCGGCTTGCGCAAGAGCGGCGGCGGGAGACACTTGTCGGACCGTTCGAGGCGACGATCAATTACTCGTGCGGACTGCTCGACGCAGAGCCGGCATTTCCGCTGGGCATGATGATGCCGAACAACCCTCTCGTCTGGAGGGACTACCTTTCCGGCTTCGGATTCAGCATTGCGGAGCGCCTGTTCACGTTCGAGATCGACATCCCGAACGCGCGCTTCCGGCGGATCGGCTCGCGCGCCGCGCAGGAGCTCGGCCTGGCTATGCGCCAGCTGCACCTGCCCTTCTCGCCCGAGGAGAAGGCGGCGATCTGCGACGTGTTCAATTCCGGATGGCAGGATAACTGGGGATTCGTCGAGATCGACAGCGAATATGTCGATGCCCTGGCTCGTGAATTCCGGCCGATCCTGTGGCCGGGCCTTTGCTGGCTGGTCTATCGCGGCGACAAGGCGGTCGGCGTGGCGATTGCCGCTCCCGACATCGCCGAACTGACACGCGACCGGCCCGGCCCGGTCAGGCTGGCGGCGCGACTGTGGAAGCTGCTCGTGCGTCGCCGAGCCCGCGCGCTGAGGATCTTCGTCCTTGGGCTGAGCAGCGAAATGCATCGCACGGCGGCGGGCGCGAGCGTGGTCGAAATGATCATCGACGAAGGCCGCGCCGTGGCGGAGCGGTATGGCGCGCGGTACTTGCAAGTCGGCTGGACGCTGAGCAGCAATCACCGGATCAATCGAATGATCCGGCACTGGGCGCCCGATGCGCCATGCGTTGTCCACACCATGTGGGCGCTTGCCGTGCCCCCGGCACCCTGAACCTTGCTGCAGATCATCGATCGATCGATCGGCAGGCGCTATAAGCATCTAGGCAGCCAAGCGGAATTTGGGCATTGGTTCGTTGACCAGGGGGTTATTGTGAGCACTGCGGAAATCGTCAAAGCGATCATCGCCAAGCACAGCGAGTTGGTTGCCGCCGAACCTGGAACCCGCATTGCCGAGGATAGCCGCCTCGACGAACTGGGGATCGACTCGCTGGGCATGCTCGAGATCGTCTTCGACATCGAAGAACAACTCGACATCGAATTGCCCTTCGACGTCGGCAATCCCGAAGAGTACGCCAATGCGACCGTTGGCGACCTGCTCGGCAGGATCGAGGCTCTCCTTGCCAAGAAATGAGGATCGCAGGGTCGCGGTCACCGGTCTGGGGATTGTCTCGCCGGTGGGCAGCGAACTCGAAAGCTTCTGGCAGCGTGTCGTCCGGGGCGAGACGGGCATAAAGCCCTGCTCGTTCGATTCCAGCTTCGACCCTCTGGAAATCCTGGCCGCGCAGGTGGAGGATTTCGATCCGGACGCCCATTTTCCCGCGCGATTGATGACCCAGCTCGATAGGAACACCCAGTTCGCGATCGTCGCGGCAAGATCGGCGGTAGCCGATGCCGGGCTCGTACTCGACGATGACGAGCGCCCTCATGCCGCGGTGATCATGGGAACCGGCATCGGCGGCATCGGCACGCTGGAACAGGGCTATGCGCGCTTCTACGGCGAACACAACGCGCGTCTCCATCCGCTGACCGTGCCTCGGGCAATGGCCAACAGCTGTGCCAGCCAGATCAGCATGGCACTCGGCCTGAAGGGTGAGGCCTTTGCGGTATCCAGCGCCTGCGCATCGGCCACCCACGCCATCGGGACCGCCATGCGGCTGATCAAGTGGGGGGAAGCCGACGTCGTGCTCGCAGGCGGGACCGAGGCGATGATCTTTCCCACCCCGGTAAGAGCCTGGCGCGCACTGCGCGTCATGAGCGAGGACGGCTGCCGGCCGTTCTGCGCTACCCGGAACGGCATGGTCCTGGGCGAAGGCGCGGGAGTGCTGGTGCTTGAAGCGGCCGGGCGCGCGCACCGGCGCGGCGCACGGATCTATGGATACGTCGACGGCTATGGGGCCACGGCCGATGCCGCGGACCTCACTGCGCCACAGGTCGACGGCGCGTCTCATGCCATCACGCGCGCGCTGCGCTCTGCCGGCTTCGCGCCGGACTCCGTGCAATATGTCAACGCTCACGGCACCGGCACCAGGATCAACGACGCGGTCGAGACCCAGGCCATCCGCGCGAGCTTCGGCCCGGCTGCAGACCGGCTCATGGTTTCTTCGTCGAAGGCCGTGCTCGGCCATCTCATGGGTGCGGCCGGCGCGGCCGAAGCGGTGATCACGCTGCTGGCCCTGCAGCGCCAGCTGGTGCCACCCACTGCCGGATGGACCAAGGCCGATCCCGATTGCGATCTCGACATCGTGCCCAATGTCGCCCGCCCGGCAGCGATCCGACGGGCATTGTCGAATTCCTTCGCCTTCGGCGGGCTTAACGCCGTTCTCGCGCTCTCTGCGCGGGAGGAGGTCGTCGATGACTGAGTGCATGCCTCTATCGCTAGTACCGGCGGATCCTGGCGCAGATCGATGATGGAAGGCCAGGAATTCTCCGAAACTGGGGAACTCGGACCGACCTGGTTCGAGCGGAATCGGGCGAAGGTCGTCGTCGCCGTCGCTTGTCTGGTCGTGCTGATAGGCGGCTATCTGCTGGTCGCGCACAATGGGCCCTCTGCGGGCGGGAACGGATCCTCGGCCGACGCGGCCGTCGTCGTCGTGGCGCGCGCGCAGCGGCGTGAAGTTCCCCTGACGCTCGAGGCGCCCGGCACGGTCACGCCCTTCCACTCGGTGACCATCCGCTCGCGAGTGGACGGCGAATTGCGTTCGGTCGAATTCAGGGAAGGCGACGAGGTCCGGGCCGGAGAGCTGCTGGCACGGATAGATCCGCGCCCGATGGAAGCGGCCCTGCGTCAGGCCTCGGCAAGCTTGCGGCGCGAGCAGGCCCGGCTCGGCAATGCCGCGATCGAGTATCAGCGGGCCGAGGCGCTGATCAAGCAGGGGTTCGTCACGCAGGGCAGCCTGGATGCAAAGCGCACCCAGCTGGAGCAGGCGAAAGCCGAAGTCGATGCGAACCGCGGCATGGTCGACAGCGCCTCGCTACAGCTGGGCTATGCGACGATCAGGTCTCCGATCGACGGGCGCACCGGCTTCCGCCTGATCGATCCCGGCAGCCTGGTATCGGCGGCGGAGCGCACCGCCATCGTGGTGGTAACCCAGCAAAGTCCAATCGCCGTCGTCTTCGCCCTGCCGCAGAAGGATCTGGCGGCCGTCGCGCGCGGCATGAGGCGTTATGGCCGCCTGGCGGTCGAGCTGGCCGAGGGGCAAGGTGGCAAGGTCATCGCGCGCGGCCATGTCACGACATTCGATAATGCCATCGATCGAGGGAGCGGCACGTTCCAGGTCAAGGCCAGCTTTACCAATAGCGACCGCGCGCTCTGGCCGGGGCAATATGTGCAGGTCCGGCTGATCGTCGACAAGCTGCCGAACGGCATCGTCGTGCCCCTGGACGCCATTCAGCGCGGACCGGACGGAGAATTCGTCTTCCTGGTCGACGACAAGGGCATTGCGCGAATGCGCGCTGTCTCGGTCGAGCAGCGGCTCGACGGCATGGCGCTGGTGAGCCGGGGGCTGACCGGGGGTGAGACGGTGGTGGTCGACGGGCAATACGGCCTGCGCCCCGGGCGGCAGGTGCGGATTGCCTCCGGCCCTCGCCGCTAGCTTCGGCGCGGAGCGGTGATCCAGCTTTCCCGCCCGTTCATGCGACGGCCGGTAGCGACGACGCTGCTGGTGCTGGCGATCGGCGTGCTCGGCTTCCTCGGCTATCGTGCCTTGCCCGTGGCGGCGCTTCCCGCGATCGATTTTCCGGTCATCGAGGTATCGGGAGCGTTCCCCGGGGCCACGGCGGAAACGATGTCGGAATCCGTCACGACGCCGCTCGAGACGAGCCTGGCCAACATTCCTGGGCTTGAAAGTCTGACCTCCGTCAGCACGGCGGGGTCGACTTCGATCGCCCTGCGGTTCAATCTCGACAAGGACATCGACGACGCAGCCCAGGACGTCCAGGCCGCGATCAGTGCCGCGTCGGGGGATTTGCCCCGAGACCTTCCTCAGCCGCCAGTCTACCGCAAGGTCAATCCGGCTGATCCGCCGATAATGACTCTGGCACTGGTCTCGCGAACCTTGCCGCCGTACCAGACCAGCCGATACGCTGAAACCATCCTCTTGCCTCGGCTGTCGCAGATCGACGGGGTCGGACAGGTGAGGATGATCGGTGCGCACAGTCGGGCGATCCGCATAGCTCTGGATGCGAACGCGACCGATGCGCTCGACCTCGGCATCGAGCAGGTGCGATCGCAGCTGACCCAGGCGAGCGTGAACGGGCCCAAGGGGCGGCTCGACGGGCGAAGGCAGGCCTATGCCATCTCCGCCAACGACCAGCTGCTGCGCGCGCCCGACTACGAGGCGCTGGCGATCAAGCGACCCAACGGGGCGCTCGTGCATCTGCGCGATATCGGCACGGCGGCCGAGCGCACCGAGAACGAGCTGGTGGCGGCCTGGACCGACGGGCAGCCGGCAATCCTGCTGGAAATCCATCGTCGCCCAGGGGCAAACACGGTCGAAACTGCAGACCGCGTCCGCCAGCGCTTGCCGGCCCTCACAGCCGCGCTGCCGGCGACGGCGGAGCTCCGCCTCCTGTCCGACACCTCGGTCGCGATAGAAGCAGCCGTCGATCATACCACGATCGCGCTGATCTTGTCGGTCGTGCTGGTGACCGCGATCCTATGGCTGTTCCTGCGCCAGTCCTCGGTCGTCCTGATAGCGGCAATCGTAGTCCCGCTGTCGCTTCTCGGCACTTTGGCCGTCATGGCCTGGGCCGGCCTGTCGCTGAACACCCTGACCCTGATCGCCCTTGCCATAGCCGCCGGCTTCGTGGTCGACGATGCGATCGTGATGGTCGAAAACATCGCGCGTCACCTGGAACGGGGCTCGAGCCCGTTCGAAGCGGCGGTGAAGGGATCGCGCCAGATCACCTTCACCATCATCTCGCTGACCGCCTCGCTGATCGCCGTCTTCATTCCGCTGATCTGGATGGAAGGGACCCTGGGCCGGCTTCTGCGCGAGTTCGGCCTGACGATGAGCGTTGCCATTGCCATATCGGCCATCCTCTCGCTCACGCTCACTCCGGCGATGTGCGCCTGGCTGCTTCGCGGCGGAGGGCAGGAACGCGACTTTCTGCGACCGCTGCTGCAGCTCTACTCGCGGCTGCTGCAAGGTAGCATTGCCAAGCCAAGGCGCACGCTGCTGTCGCTGGGGCTGCTCGCGCTCCTGACCGGCCTACTCGCGGTCGTGATGCCAAAGGGCTACATTCCCGACCAGGCAGCCGATCGGATCGAGGCGGTCACCGAAATGGCGGGCGGCACGTCCTTTGCTGCGTCCAGCCTGCGGCACAAGGCGCTTGCGGCGCGGCTTGCACGCGATCCTGCGGTCGATGGGATCGACTATTCGGTCGGTGAAACCAGCCGGGGGCAGGCCTCGAATGTCGGCCAGATGACCATCCGCCTGCGCCCTTCGGCGAGCAGCGAGCCGCCCGCCAAAATCTTGTCGCGATTGCGCGCCATTGCCGCCCAGGAGCCCGGGATCGCCCTTTTCCTCCACCCATTGCGGTCGCTGCAGCTGCAGGATCGCGTCAGTCGTGCGCGACACCAGTATGTCCTGCAGGCTCCGGGCGACGAAGCGGTGCGCGATGCCGGGATGCGCCTTGCCAAGGCTTTGGAGACGCGCCCCGAGCTGATCGATGTCGCATGGGACGGGCAGGAGGGCGGCCGCGGCGTCGATATTCTCGTCGACCGCGACCGCGCCTTGCTGATGGGCGTGACGATGGCAGACGTCGGGGAAACGCTGTACAGCGCTTTCGGGCAAAGGCAGATCGCCAAGATCTATACGCCCGAAGGCCAATACCCGGCGGTCCTGGAATTGGCGCCCGGTGCCCGCCGCGATCCGCAGGGGTTGGCCGAACTTCGCGTCGGTGGCTCGCAGGGACTGGTACCGCTTGCCGCATTCGCGAACTGGCGGGAAGTCTCCGTGCCGCTCTCGATCGTCCGCTTCGGCCGGTTCCCGGCAGTAGCCGTCTCGTTCGACCAGGCCCCCGGCTCCTCGCTGGAGGACGCGATCGATGCGGTTGAGGATGAAGTCGCGAAATTGAAGCTGCCGGAGCAGGTGTCGGGCCGGTTCACAGGGGAAGCCGAATCCTTCCGGGGTTCGCTTGCCGGCCAGACCAGCCTGGCGATCGCAGTCGTACTCGTGATGTACATCGTGCTGGGGGTGCTTTACGAAAGCTTCATCCACCCCCTCACCATTCTGTCCACGCTGCCCGCCGCAGTCGCCGGCGGCCTTGCCGCGCTGGCGATCACCGGCCACGAATTCGATGTCGCCGCGTTGCTCGGCATTCTGCTCCTCGTGGGTATCGTCAAGAAGAATGCGATCCTGATGATCGACTTCGCGCTCGACGCCGCCCGGCGAACGGGGGCCGGCCCGGTCGAAGCCATTGTCGAGGCCTGTCAGGCAAGGTTCCGACCGATCCTCATGACGACTGCAGCGGCGCTTGTCGGTGCGCTGCCCCTGATCCTGGACGATGGCCCGGGTGCCGAGCTGCGTCGTCCGATCGGCATCGCCATCATCGGAGGCCTGGTCGTCGCGCAACTGCTGACACTGTTCTCCACTCCGGTCCTCTATGTCCTGTTCACGCGCATCGGCGAGCGGGCGGGCAGCAAGGCGTCCAGTCTTGCCGAGGCGGCCGGAACGCGGCCCGGCGACGCATGATCACGCGCCTGCTGCTGGTGCTGATGCGCAGGCCCCGGGGCGTTGCGCTCCTGGCCATGGGGCTGGTGCTGGCGGGATTGCTGGGGCTGCGCAACATGCCGGTAAGCGCCATTCCCTCGGTGGACCTCCCCACGATCCTGGTTACCGGCGCCTTGCCGGGGGCCAGCCCGGAAGCCATGGCAAGGCTGGTTGCGGCACCATTGGAGGGGGCTCTCGGAACCATCTCCGGAGTGACCGAGATTTCGGCAGTCAATGTCGAAGGACTGTCGCGGATCGTCCTCCAGTTCGGGCCGGAGCGCGACATCAGCGCCGCCGCGCGCGACGTCCAGGCAGCGATCAGCACGGTCCGCGACCGCCTGCCCGCAGACATGCCGACGCCGCCGATCTACCAGAAGATCAACCCCTCCGAAGCACCGGCGCTGTTCCTCGCCGTCACCAGCGATGCCTTTCCGGCGGAGCAGCTGTACGACATCGCACAGCAGACGATCGTGCCGGAAATCTCGCGTCAGCCCGGTGTCGGAGGAGCCCTGCTGCAGGGTGCGGAACGTTCGGCAGTGCGCATTCGTGCCGACAGTCGAGCGCTGCGCGAGATGGGCCTGGTCATCGAGGATGTCCGCCGGGCACTGCTGGCGGCGACCCGCAACGCGCCGAAAGGGTTTCTCCGCAGCGAGACCGGCAGTTGGTCCATCGTTGCCAATGACCAGCTGAAGACGGTCGAGGAATTCCGCGCATTGCCGATCGCGGCGCGCGACGGCCGAGTCGTCCGGCTCGGCGAGGTTGCCACGGTCAGGGAGGGCAGCGCCAACGAAACGACCGCAGGCTGGTTCAACGGCCGCAAGACGGTCTTCGTCTTCGTGCATCGTTCCACCGGCGCCAATCTCTTCGAAACGGCTGCCAGCGTCCGCGCTACCATACCCAGGCTGAGAGCGATGGTTCCGGCATCCGTCGACGTCGACATCATCGCCGACCGAAGCGACAGCATCATGCCGATGATCGAAGATGCCGCGCTGGCGGTGGCGCTGACGATGGTGGCGATCGCCCTGGTCGTGGTCTTCGCCTTGCGCGATCGCATCCTGGCTCTCATCGCCGTGATCAACGTTCCCCTTTCGCTGCTGGGGACGGTTCTGGTCATGAAGGCGATGGGCTTCAGCCTGAACATCATCTCGCTGGGCGGGCTGGCCGTGTCGATCGGGCTGGTCGTCGACGATGCGATCGTTGTCGTCGAGAACATCAAGCGACACAGCCTTCAGGGGCGCACCATGCTCCTTGCTTCCCTTCGCGGCACCCAGGAAGTCGTCTTCACGATCATCGCCATAACCCTGGCCCTGGTCACGACCTTGTCGCCTCTGCTGGTACTGCATGGACCGGTGGGCGCGATCGTTGCGGAATTCGCAGTCACGGTATCTGCGGCCGTGGTGATCTCGGGAATCCTCTCGCTGACGCTGACACCGGTGCTCGTCGCGCGCCTGACACCGCCCGGTCGGACGGCTGAGCCGGGCCTTCCTGCCGTCAATCGGACCTATGCGGCCAGCCTTGCCCTGGCGACCGGACATCCCGTCAGGACGCTGATCGCAAGCCTGGTGCTTGCGTTCGGGCTCGTTCCGATCTGGAGCGCCATTCCCAAGTCGTTCCTGCCCCTTCAGGATACCGGCGTGGTGCTGGGCCTGGTCACCGCAAGGCCGGATACGTCGTTCGCCGCCATGGCCGAGCGCATGAAGGCGACGTCCCGCGCGATCGCTTCCGATCCGGCGGTGCGGAGCGTCAACAGCTATCTCGGTTCGCAAGATGCCACGATGACCAGCCTGGGGCGGCTCTACATCGTCCTGAAGCCGGTTGCCGAAAGAGGGCAATCGATGGCGGAGGTGATCGAGAGTCTGCGCCGCCGCGTGGCAGGATTGGCCGGGACCTCGACCTCGCTGCAGCCCTTGGAAGACTTGCGGGTCGGCGGGCGGGAAGGAGTGGGAGTGAACCAGTTCACTCTGAGAGCCGAGGATTCGGAACAGCTGGCCGTCTGGCTTCCCAGGCTGATCGAACGGCTCGAGGCTGTCCGGTCGATCCGTGACGTCGGGACCGACCAGGCGTCGAGCGGGGCCAAGGTGCGGCTCGACCTCGATCGGGAGGAGCTTGCCCGCCTCGGCGGAACGGCAGCCGGCTTCAATGACGCGCTCTACAGCGCCTTCGGCCAGCGGCAGGTCCTGATGATCGAGCGGCCATTGGACCGCATTCCCGTCGTGCTCGAGAGCAAGGATGCAAATGCAGCCGAACCGGAAGCGGTGGCTGGGGTCCACGTTTCCGGAACCGTAGGCCCGATCCCCATCGGCGCCATCGCCGGAATGCATGTGGAGACAGCCCCGGTCGTCGTTACGCACGACCGGTTGACCCCGGCGGCGACGATCACGTTCAATACGGCTCCGGGATATGCGCTCGGCGATGCCGTGGGGGATATCCAGTCTGCGACCGCCTCCCTCGGGCTTCCCGACGCGATCCGGGCCGAATTCGCGGGCAATGCCGGTGCTTTCGAGATCGGGCTGTTCGGCCAGCCGATCACATTCCTGCTCGCCTGCTTGGCGGTCTATCTGGTGCTGGGCGTGCTGTACGAGAGCTACCTGCTCCCGCTGGCAATCCTGTCGACCTTGCCGATTGCCGCGCTAGGCTCGCTACTGGGGCTGCTCATATGCGGCATGGAACTGACGGTCGTCGCATTCATGGGCTTGCTGCTCGTTGCCGGGATCATGATGAAGAATGCGATCATCATGGTGAACTTTGCGGCGAAGGAACAGCGGTTGCACGGAGTTGGCGCGACGGAGGCCATATATCGCGCCGGAACCCAGCGATTCCGGCCGATCATGATGACTTCCGCCGCCGCTCTGCTCGGAGCCCTGCCGATCGCATTCGCGACCGGGCTGGGCGCGGAGTTCCGCCAGCCGCTGGGCATCGCGGTCGCGGGCGGGCTGATCGTGGCCCAGGCGGTCACGCTCTACACCACGCCGGCGCTCTACATTCTGCTCGATCGCCTTGAACGGAAGCTCAGTCTGCGAAGGCATGCTGCGTTTCGCCCGAGCCGGTGGCCGGCGCCCTGACGATCCGCCGATACGGGGAAAAGCTCGGGTCGAAGATGACGGTCGCGAGCAGCTTCGTCCAAGAGCGATGCCAGTAGAGCCCGTCGTAGACCTCAGGGGCCGCGGCGCGGATTGCTGGGAGGTGCTTCCAGGGCACGGACGGGAAATCGTGATGCTCGTTGTGGTAGCCCATGTAGAAGCACAGGCGGTTCAGTGGCCCGTAATAGGAGTAGGTCTCCTGGCCCGGGCGGAACACGTAATGTTCCTGGAACCACCGCCCCCCAAGCGGATGCAGGCCCAGGGCAAAGGCGGCACCGAGGAACAGATACAGCGGCGGGCGCCAGCCGAAGAACCACATCAACGGAGCCATGGCGACCAGCATGCAGAAGCCGTTCAGTACCGACCAGGGCTCGATCATCCGCTGGCTTTTGACGCCATTCGGGCGCGTGATCCCCTGGATCACCCAGAACATGCCGACCCACAGTGCCTTCTTCCAGCGGCTGTTGCCGATCCAGCGAGCCTCTCTGGCGCCGGGGACATCGGGATCGAGGCCCGGCACGCCCAGATGGTGATGGTGCAGCAGATGGAAGTTGCGAAAGCCGATGGCTGCCGGAAAGACGATGGGAATGTTGGCGAAGATCGCACCCAGGCGGTTCGCGTTGGTGGTCTTGAACACCAGATTATGCGTGAACTCGTGGATCAGGACGAACAGCGCGTGGTTGATGAAGGCGCCGATGCCCCAGGCCGCCAGCACAATGCACCACCACGGCGCAGCGATGACGGCGAGGGCGATGGCGATCGCCACCTGCAGCGCGACCAGGGCGCCCGTCCAGGCGAAGCTCTGGGGATAGCGGCCGAACAGGGCGCGCAGTTCGGGGTGAGCGGCCAGAACCTCGGTCGCCCGTCTCTGGTGCCGAGGGGGATCGGCGGTCAGCTCGAATCCCCGGCATGTGGAATCGTCGCGCTTCATCGGCAGTTTCGTCTGAAGATGGCCGACCTCTATCATCTGGGTGCGTTCACACAAGCAGCGCTGCAAGACATTCCGCTTGACCATTGCGATTGCGGAGTGGAGGCAGCCGGTGGATCCGCTACCGCGCCGAAAGACCGATGACCGTCGACCTGCCTGCCACCTTGGTAATCCTGCTGCTCGCGGTCAACCTACTGAGCTTCGGTGCGGCAGCCTGGCGGTGCCGTCCGGGCAGGACCTGCCTGCCGCAAGCGCAGGCGTCGCCGGTTTCGGTGATCCGACCGCTGGCGGGCATGGAAAACTACCTGGAGGAGATGCTTCGCTCGAACTTCGAGCTGGACTATCCCGACTATGAAATCCTCTTTTGCGTACAGCGGGCCGAAGACCCGGTGATTCCCCTGGTCAGGCGCCTGATCGCCGAATATCCTTCCAGGGACGCGAAGCTCCTGATCGGCGACGATCCCTTCAGTGCCAATCCCAAATTGAACAATTGCCTCAAAGGCTGGGAGAACTCGCGGCACGAGCTGGTGATCATGGCCGATTCCAACGTCCTGATGCCGCGCGACTATATCCAGGTCCTGCTGAAGCACTTCGGCCCCGATATCGCGGTGACTTTCTCGCCTCCGATCGGCACACGACCGGAAAGCTTCTGGGCGGACGTCGAATGCGCCTTCCTCAATTCCTTCCAGGCGCGGGTCCTTTATGCCGGCGACGTGCTTCGGCTGAAGCCGATCCAGGGCAAGTCGATGCTGCTTCGCCGTTCCTGGCTCGAGGCGCGCGGCGGCATCCGAGGCCTGTCGGCCGAGCTGGCGGAGGATATTGCGCTGCGCAAGATGATCCTTCGCAGCCGTTCGCAGACCCGGATCGTCGATGCCCCCTTTGCACAGATCCTGGGCGAACGGACGTTCGGCGAAGTCATTCAGCGCCAGCGCAGGTGGGCCCTGCTGCGGCGCCTCGCGGCACCGCGGCTCTATGCGCTGGAACTGATGCTTGGCGGGGCCACGCCGATGGCCTGTGCCGCGGTTGCGGCCATGGCTTCGCAGGAGAACCCGCTTAGCGCTGCGCTCTCCGTCGGCGCCGTCATCTATGCTTGCGAGTCTGTATTCGCCTGGCGCCTTGGCTGGCTGCATTCGTGGCGCTCGCCGCTGGCATTCGTCGTGCGCGATCTGCTCCTGCCGGCGATATGGCTCTGCGGCATATTCGACCGCGGCTACTCCTGGCGGGGCTTCAGGATCAGGGCCGAGGGCAGCGAACTGCAATTGCTCGGCGGCCAGCAATGAAGACTGACGCGCGTATCGGCTCCGGGTCGGTGCCGTCTGCCCTCTTGCGCCTGACGCGCTGGCGGGAGCATGTGCCCTATGTCGTGCCGCTGACGCTGATCGGCGGCCTGATCGCGTGCCGCGCGACGAATACCGGACCAGGCCTCGAGCTCGCGGCAGTGCTGGGAGCGAACCTCCTGGCCAATTGCATGGCCTTCATGATCAACGACATCGAGGACGCGGACGACGACGCGCGCGATCCGAAACGGGCTCTGCGCAATGTGGTCGCCAGCGGCGGCCTGAGCCGGGGCGCTGCCTGGATCGCCACGATAGTCTGCGGGCTCGCCAGCCTGGCCCTCTATGCCGTCGCAAGTGGATCGGGCCTGGCGGTCCTGGCTTGCGGGACCGCTACCTTGCTGCTGGCCGTCGCCTATTCGTGGCGTCCCATCCGCCTGAAGGCGCAACCGGGCGTAGATGTCGTCTCGCACGCTCTGATGCTGGGCGGGCTGCTGCTGCTTGCGGCGCATCTGGCCCAGGCGCCCGGCGAAGGCACCTGGGTTCTGCCCGTGACTGCCGTCTCGCTGATTTCGGCCTACGGCCAGTTCCACAATCAGATCCGCGACTTCGATGCGGACAAGGCAGCGGGATTGCGCAACACCGCGATCAGCATCGGGCTCCGCGCGACCTGGGTGCTGCTCTATGCCTGCCTGGCAGGCGCGGGGCTCAGCATTGCCGCGATCGTCCTGACCTCGATCATTCCCGGCTGGACCTTTGCCGTCGCCGCCGTAGCGGGTTCCGCCAGCTGGTACCTTCGCAGCCGGACAAGAGCGGACATGCGCGGTGCGGTTCCTCTCGACACGACTGCCGAGGCGCAGATGCCTGTGCTCGACGGCTTCAACGCCATGGCATTCGCCTGGCTCGCAGCTGTGCTCCTGGCCCGCTGATCCAACGCCCGCTGATCCAACGCCCGCTGATCCGACGTCGGCAGTTCAGGCGAAGGCCGTCAATGCTGCAACCGCGGCTGTGATGAGCTGGTCGCCGATGAGGACGCCACCGGCCGCCGAACTGAACAGCAGGTCCCGCTCGTCGCCCCCGACGAATTCGAGCGCCAGGCCCGCAGTACCCACCGGCAAGAGCAACTCCAGGGTTTCGCTCTGCAGGCGGACAGATGAGCCCTGCCGAACCGCCGTGAAAGCTTCTGCCGCGAAGGGGAGCGAAACGATGTCGCCACCGCGATTGAACGATCCGTCGAAATGGGCGTTGCCGCCCAGGACCTCGACCCTCTCGACGCCGTTCGTGCCGAACACTTCGAGCTGGCCGGCCGCTGCTGCCGTTCCGCCGCCGGCAACGATAAGGCGGCCATGCGCCTGGTCATCCGCCCCGGTCGGCAGCGGAGTGCCATCGGTCACGGCCGAGATCGCCTGGGGCGTCGAGGCAAAGGTCTGCGTGCCGATTCTGAACGAGCCCAGCGACCCGTCGAATTTGAGCGCTCGCACCCCGTCATCGAACACGATCGCCGTTCCGGCCGTTCCGACCGGAATGGTGATCGTGGTGTCTCCGTCGTTGAAGACTGCCGAAGAGCCGGAACGTGCGACGCTCCAGGCGGAAGCCGGCCCGGCCAGGCGGATGATGTCGCCGCCGCGGTTGAAGGACGCATCGAAACTGACCGACCCGGGCCGATTGAGAACCGAGATGTCTTGAAGCGATTGCGTGCCGAAGACCTGCCCGCTTCCACCCACCGAGCCGGCAAATCCGTCGGTGGTGAACAGCCGCCAGTTGGTGGCGAGGGGTGCGCTGGCAACTGTCGTGAAGTCATAGTCCGACAGGGCAGCGATATCGCCGCCGTCGACACCCCTGATCGATCCCGCTTCGAACTGGAGGAAATAGTGCGTGCCCTGGACGAGATCGGCGGTGGGATCGATCGTCAACTCGGCATTCGCAATCGTCAGTCGCGCGCTGGACGCCACGTCGAACTGTTCGACCAGCGGGCCGCTCGTCGATCCCGAGCGCAGGTAGATGGCACCGAAGCCGCGTTCTATGCTCTCGCTGAAGGTCACCCGGATATTGGTGGCTACGCCGACCTCCGCAGCACCGTCGGTCGGCGAGAAACCGACGACGCGGGGACGGCTCAGCTCCATCAGCGCGGCAATGGTCTGCGTCTCGCCGGCAAAGCGCGCGAATTCAAATCCGGTAAGCTGATCGGTTCCCTCGCCCGGCGTGGAAACGATGCAGACTTCCCCCTCGAAACGTATATTCGCGTCGGCGAGGGTCGTGGCGAAGACGGCCGTGTCCGTACCGGCTCCACCATCCAGCACATCGTTGCCGCCGCCGCCCGTCATCTCGTCGTCACCGGCAAAGCCTCTGGCCTCGTCGTCGAAAGCCGACAGGGTGATGGTGTCGTTCCCGGCAAGGGCGGCTGCGATAAGCTCGACTTCGTCGGCATTGTCGGAGGTGAGGGCGGCGCTGTAGATCGAAGCCGCGCTCATCGAAAATCCCTGCGCGTACCATTGCTCGGTGCCGGAGCCATTGTGCGTTTCGCTGATCGCGGTGACGGTACCGCCGGATACCGCACCCAGGCTGTTGACGATGAAGCCGGAGCCGTAGAGCGACAGCGCCCGGCTTTCGCCCGCCAGGACCGTTACGCGGTCTTCGTAGACCACGCCGCGGAAAGTCAGGTTGGCATTGTCGCTGAAGGTGCTGCTGACGATCGTCCGCACGTAGTAGTTGAAGTCGAACTCATACAGATTGAAACGTTCGAAGGCGACGAGGTTTGCCATGATTCCGGTCTCCAGCAGCAGTTGCCTGCTAGGCCAGTTTCGCCGCAGCGACTAGTGCAGGGACGATCTCGACCGGAGAGCAGCCCGGCTTCACAGCGCGCCGGGACGGAGGCTGGAAACGGCAAGTCCGGCCGGGGTCAGCCGGACGACATCGCCTTGCCGGGGAACGACGCTTCCAGTGAATGTGCCGACCGCATACCGGTCCTCGACTTGATCGATAGCGATCTCGCCGAGTGTCACTCGCTCTTCGCCGAGGACCTGGCCGGTTGCCGGATCCGTCACGGTCTTGACCGTGCGGATTGCCAGCATCCTGTCGCCCGCGGCGAGATTGGCGCTCCGCCCGGCATTGATGTAGACCCGGTCGCCATCGACCCGGGCAACGAGGCCCTGCCACGGCACGGCTTCCTGTTCGGCAACCAGCCGGCGGACCGCTTCGCCGATAGCCTGGCGGACCGCCTTGCCCAACGGCGTCTGGGCGAAGCTGTCCGAACTCGCCGACAGGCTTCCATGACTGCCCTGCAGGGCCAGCGACTTCGATTTCAGCGTGTGCCGGGTGGTGTAGGAAGCGACGACCACGCCGGACGCGGCATCGATGAGCCGCAAGTCGATCGCAACCGTGCCCCGTTGGGTCCGGCTGCCCAGGATGCCGGCAAAGCCGCCCAGTCCGAACCCGACGTTGATGCCTCCACCTTTCTCATCCTCGCTGAATTCGGTCACCGAGCCGCGGAGGAACAGCTGAGCGCCGAGAAGCGGCTGCTTGGGGCCTTCGGAAGTCGCAGCGTTCGAAATCGCCAGTTGCTTTTCGCCGATCAGACGATCGATTTCGGCCCGTTCGACCACGATGAAGCGCTCGGTCCGGCGAAGCTCGGAAACGAGCATCGCAGCCAGGCCGCCGCCCCTTTCGGCACTGCCATAGCGCGCCATGAATGCCCCGTTGGCGTCGAAGTCGGCGACCGCGATCGTCTTTCTGGGTCCGTGATAGAGCGGATAGGTGAAGTCGGTTGCCGTCTCGCTCGCGGATGCCGGCAAGACGGGGGCCAGGATCATCGTCAAGGCCGCCGTCGATAGGGCGATGCGCTTGCGGATGGCCGAATGCCTGCGTCGTGCGGTCATGATCTGCTCCTCTGTAGGGCTTGCCTGTCGATGCAGGGATCATCGTCGATGGATGGCCGCACGTCGGCCGGGAATGCCACATCTTCGGTGTGATTTTTCGCACCATGCCCGGTCGGTCATATGATCCAGGGGCGGCAGACAGATCGGTCTGGACAGTGAGGCGAGGCGGGTCTAGCCTGTCGAAGACTTCCGGCATTTGGAGATTTCGGGCGCAACGCAAGGGGGCTGCGTCGTGGGCAAACTGCAAGGATTGCAGCATGCACTGGAACGCCTTCTGCCGGGCGGGCTAAGCGCGCAGCTTGAACCGCACTGCCGCGTGACGGCATTCCGATCGGGCCAGACGGTGATCGGCCACCAGGATCGGACGTCCGATGTCTTCATCCTGCTTGAAGGCACGGTTCGCGTCGAGCTCCACTCCCTGAACGGGCGCGAGATCATACTGGCCGACCTCAGCGCGGTGGAGCTGTTTGGAGAATATGCGGCGCTCGACGACGAGTCCCGGTCGGCGAGCGTAACCGCTACGAGCCACTGCCGGCTGGCGCGCATCTCGGGCGAAGTCTTCCGCAAGGCGCTGCTGTCGACCCCCGAAGCCGCCGAATGGATCGCACGTCGCCTGGTGGGGCGCATTCGCGTGCTTACCGAACGCATATTCGAGCTGAACGCGCTGGCGGTACGGGATCGCTTGCACTGCGAGTTGCTTCGCCTCGGCATCGACGCCGGCATCGCGGGTAATCGCTCGGTCATTTCCCCATCCCCCACCCATCAGCAGCTTGCCAGCCGCATCGGGACTCACCGGGAAGCGGTCACCCGGGAACTGCAGTACCTGCAGAAGCAGGGGATCGTGGTGCAGCAGGGACGCGAGCTGACCTTGAACGATGTTTCCCAGCTCGCCGAGATCGTGCGCGCCGCGGCCGGTGACGTCGATGTGATACAGCGGGCCATGCCGTCCGACTCCGGGCCTTCCGGCTGAGGCGGCTTAGGAACGCGAAGGCCGAGGCTTGGTAGCCGATCACGAAGAGATCGGAAAACCAGGCCACGGCCCCTGCGCACCATGAGGCATTGCTCAGCGCGGGCAGTTGGTCGGCGTGAAGGAACCGACAACGCCAAGATTGCGGCCGTTGGTGAGGACCAGTTCCGCTTCCCAGGTACCGCCGCCCTGGATGCACATCTGGATGGGCGCACGAGTGGAATAGTTCGAGCCCGCCCCCGAAAGCCGGACATGGAGGCGTGCGGGCACACCCCGGGAAACGACGGCCTTGAAAGAGAGAAGTGCGGGGCTGGCGCCCAGGTTCTGGTTCACCCGGAGCTGAATGGGTGTGCCGATCGGTCCCATGCTCGGGCCCATAGAAGTCGGCTGGCTCGCCGTAGCCGCCGGGACCAGCGTCAGGTTAGTGCGGGCAGTGAATGGATTGAAAAATCCCTTGTTCAACGGGATGACGTTGGGGTTGCCCGATGCGACCTGCGCCTGCAGGCCGGCGCCGGGCGCCAGAGTCAGGGCAAGTGCTGCGGTGCCGGCCAGGGCGTGAATGAAGCGTGACTTGATCATTTTTCGTCTCCTTTGTTCCCTTGGTGACGGCTCGAGAACAGCAGTGCAGTTCAATGGCCGTCTGTCGGCTTTATGGGGCAGATCGGGAGTCGCGACGGTGGGCTAGCGCACATGCCGAGTGTGAGTTTTGTCACCTCTCTATCCGCTGCCGATCGCCGAGGGGATGGCGCGACCGCTAGCTCGCGGACAAGGGGTCCAACCCGCGCCGCCTAATCGGCGATGTCCAACCGATCGCCAGGAGTGCTATGAGGGCATATCTGTCCTTGCCGATGCCAAGATCGATCAGGAGGGCTGGCGACGATGCTCAAACGGCTGTTCTCGCGCTTCGCCCGGGCGGTGGGGGGCGATGCCCCTGCGCGGCGCTCTGCCATGGAGGCATCGCCGCCTTCCCGCGAAGCGTTGGCGGTCGGCGGCGTCGAATATGTCTATCCCTGGCGGAGGTTGCCCCAAGGCGGTTTCGAAGACCGTCTCGAGTTCGAGATCACAGAGGGCCATCCGCTCTGGGGGGAAACCCCGCAGGTGATCGGGCATAGCGAGGCGAGCGACGACGTCGCCGTCGCGCTGGCCGACGGTCGCTATGCGATCGTCCACCTGACGTGGGGTGCGGAGCCCGGCGACGACCGGTTTCCGCTGACGACGTTCTATGCCACCGCAGCCGACCTGTCGCAGGCCCTGTGCAGCTGGTCAGAAGGCGACGAAGCATCGCAGTGAATAGCGACGACGCCGAGATTGGCCGCGCCGTGACGCAGGGCGCCTGCCCTGGTCGACGGGTCCGCAGACTTCAGTCTTTGCAGCGCCGGTTTGGCTTGACCCGCGCCGTTATCAGCCTTTCCAGCTCGTCCGGCTGTTCCGGGAACGCGGCATGGCCGCTGTTTTCCAGGTAGATGAGGTCGACGCGCGCAGGGTTTTCGCGTTTGAGCAGCTCCGCGTTCTCGGGCGGTGCCGCCGCATCCTGCCGAGGCTGGATGACGAGTATCGAGCGACCGCCTGCATCCCACCATCTCGATGGGTTGTCGCGCACGACCGACGCCTGCTGGGCCATGCCGACGGCGGGATACCAGCCGCCGATCCAGGGGCCCGGGTCGTGGCCGGGCGCGAAATGAGCCTTGGCGATGGCCTCTCGCCGCTCAGCCGGCGGCAGGCGAAGGTCGGCACCGTCCGACACGGCCTTGAGCACATCCTGGGGCGGAGCGATCCTGCCACCGGCCGCGACAAGGATCAGATCGCAAACCAGGTCCGGATAGCGGCTCGCGACTGCCCTGGCGACCCGGTTGCCGTAGGCGTGCCCCAGCAGCGTGACCGGCCCCTTGCCGGTCGCCCTGATGACGGCAGCCACATCGCCCGCCTGATCGTCCATTGCCCAGTTGTCGAGGGGTCCCGAGCTTGCCCCGATGCCTCGCGGGTTGGGAGTGATCACTCTCAAGCCGTTCTTCGCCAGCCTGGCCCGCATGTCATCGAAATCCGCAGCACCCCTCGCCCACGAAGGGAGCATGACGATGGTCTTCCCCCGACCTTCGACAAAGACCTCAAGCTCTGCCTGGTTGGCCGCGATCAATACCCTTTCGGGCTGCCGCGCATCGGCGCTCGCAGCCGATTGAGAGAGACTTCCGGCCATAAGGCAGGCAAGAGCGGCGAAGCTTCTGAAATAGCTGGAGATGACAGGGGGCGGGCTTGGCCTTTCCGATCTTCTCCGCGTCGCCATCGCGGCGAGCGAAAGCATGTCGGGCGTGGCACGCGGCCTGGTCATCACGGCATCTCCCGAAGCCCGGGCACCGATCGGTCGCCGGGCTTGTTTGGTTGCAGAGGTTAGCCTGGACTGCGCCGCTGGCACCTGGCTAACCGCCCATTTTGAGCGGTCCACATTCCGAGCGCTACAAAGGTGCCTGGCGCTACGCGCTGGCCTGCGAGGCCGCATTTCGGCAGGGGGCTCAATGCCGATCGTCGTGAAACCGCCCCACTGGTCAAACGCATTGTATTGTGAATGCGCCATATCTATCGCCAAATGCGTAATCTCTATTGACTTGAGCTACGCATGCGATAAAAACTCCGCATTGCGAAGCCGCAAAGGGGCTTCCGGGGGAGGAACTTTCATGCAGATTTCAGGCAAGTCTCGTCGTTTCCTTGGCCTGCTCACCGGGGCCGGCCTCGCGGCACTGTCGGCACCGGCATATTCGCAGGATGCGTCGATCGGCAGCGGCCTCGATGAGATCGTCGTGACCGCGCAGAAGCGCGAACAGAACCTGCAGGAAGTTCCGCTGGCGATCAGCGCGATCGGTGCCGAGAAGGTCGAGCAGCTTGGCATCAGGGATGCCCGCGATCTATCGGGCCTGGCGCCCAACGTCACGGTCGTCCAGGGCACGACGAGCATGGCCGCCGCGGTCATCTCCATTCGCGGCATCACGACCCCGGCTGCGGAATCCTTCGGCCTCGACACGGCCAATGCGCTCTATGTCGATGGGGTCTATATTGCCCGTTCGGCAGCCAGCGCGCTGGACGTGACCGACATCGAGCGAGTCGAAGTGTTGCGTGGTCCGCAAGGCACCTTGTTCGGCCGCAACACCACCGGCGGCGCCATTGCCTTCATCTCGCGCGCGCCCTCGAAGGAGCTGCGCGTCAAGGCCCAGGCGGGCTTCGGCAACTACAACGCGTGGAACGGCAGGATCAGCATCGATCCCGGCGCCCTCGGCCCGCTGGCGACGAGCTTCTCCTATTCGCACAGCCAGCGCGACGGCGTGGTCGACAATATCCTGCAGCCCGACGACGGACGCGATCCGGGCTCGCGCAAGACCGACAGCTTCCGCGCCGCCGGCAAGATCGAACTGGGTAGCACCGGCAGCGTCCAGTACATCTTCGACCGGTCGGAAATTCGCGGTTCGCCGATGAACTTTCAGTTGACCCATCTCGCCGACGGCACCCCCAGGGCGCCGGTATCGGTGGATGGCCAGCTGGTGACCGTGACGCAGCAGGCACCCGTGTCGCGGTATCTTGCAGCCGCGACCTTCCTGCAGCCGGGATGTGCTGCGCTGGCCGTGCCGACGCGCGTCTGGCGCAAGAAGGTCTGC
This sequence comes from Pseudomonadota bacterium, assembly GCA_963205265.1. Lineage (GTDB taxonomy): Bacteria > Pseudomonadota > Alphaproteobacteria > Sphingomonadales > Sphingomonadaceae > Novosphingobium. The sequence continues at coordinate 2,039 of CAUJJI010000193.1, read as the reverse complement.
AACGACGTCCTGGGCTATTCGGTCGACAAGATCTGGGGTCACAACCTGCAGGTCGAAAACGACTTCGGCGGCTTCAAGGCCAAGTTCATCGGCGGCCACCGCAATTGGCGCAACAAGCCGACTTCCGACCTCGACGGCATCGGCGCTTTCCGTGGCCCGCAGTTCACCAATGCGAGCCTGTTCAATTCCATTCCCGCGCCGCTGCTGACTTCGCTCGGGTTCCCGGCTGCCAACGTGGCGTTTCTCTCGACCGCCCCGGTGCCGACCATCCAGCAGAACCTGTTCGACAGCATCAATGATCGCCGGCACAAGCAGACCAGTGCCGAACTCGAAATCTCGGGCGATACCGATAACCTCGACTGGGTGTTCGGCGGCTTCTGGTTCAAGGAAAAGGGATCGGAATTCAGCCAGCAGAACAGCGGCTTCGTGCTCGACACCAACGCTGCGGTCTTCTCCAACGCCGCTTTCGTCGGAGTGCTGCAGGGGGTAGGCTTCCCGGCCGCCGCCGCCCAGCAATTCGCACCGCTGCTGGCGCCCGGCTTCCGCGCGGCGAATCCGGCGCCGCTGCGCCTCGTGCAGACGCGCTCGGTACTGGCCTACACCGCGGAAGCTGAATCGACTGCGGTCTATGCCCAGGCGACCTTCTATCCCGGCGGGCGCGACAGCGGTTTGAAGCTGACCGCAGGCGGCCGCTATACCTGGGACGACAAGTCGATGGTCCGTACCCAGAACGGCGCCGCGCCGCTTGCCGTGGCCGAAAAAGGCGCGGACAAGTTCAGCCGCTTCACCTGGAACCTGATGCTGGGCTACGACGTCAGCGACCAGGTCAACCTCTATGCCCGCGCCGCCACCGGCTATCGCTCGGGCGGCTTCAATTCGGGCGACCCGGTCGTGGCCGGCACCACGACGCTGCCGTCGTTCAAGGGCGAGAACGTCACCTCGTTCGAACTCGGCCTCAAGTCGGAGCTGTTCGATCGCCGTCTGCGCTTCAACGTCGCCGGCTATCACAACATCTACAAGAACCTGGCTGTGACCATACCCGTCGCCAACTCGGGTACCGGCACGTTCACGACCCGTGTCGAAAACGCCGGCAAGGTGACCTACACCGGCTTTGAAGCCGAAGTGCAGGCAATCCTGTCCGACAATTTCTCGATCGACGGCAACCTTGGCTATGTCGACATCAAGTACAAGGAATTCCCGGTCGGCCAGCCGGTCACCGGGACGACTCCGGTCAACATCGCCTCGATTGTCACGCCCGGCTACACTTCGCCGTTCACGGCCAATCTGGCGCTCAATGCCCAGTTCCCGCTGGGCTGGCACGATGCCCGCCTGACCGCGCGCGTCGGCTTCACTTACGAGGACGGCAAGTACAGCTTCAACAATGTGCTGACCTCGCCGTTCAACAATGTCATCAAGGGCGACGACCGCAAGGTGGTCGACATGCAGATCGGCATCGACCGGATTCCGCTGGGCGGGGCCGAGGCCGAACTTCGCTTCTGGGGCAAGAACATCACCAACAGGCACGATTTCGTCCGCGGGATCGATTTCGGCGCACTCGGCTATGCCGGCGGCTACTACGCCGATCCCGCGACTTACGGCGTGACTGTCGGCGTCAAGTTGTAACGCTACCGGCCGCCACGGCCAGGAAGGGGCGCATCGGCTCGGCCGGTGCGCCCTTCCTGCGTCAAGGCGAGGCGGCTGGGTTCGGTGGAGGTGGCGGACAGTGATTCGGCAGTCTACACCTCATAAATATCCGCAATCAGTGTATATGACTAAATTTGAGCAACATATTGCGTATCACAATGTCATCTAGAGTACGCATAAGTCCCCAGTTTTGACTCTCGTCAATGTTCTTCGAGCCGCCCTGCGGTCATCTGTCCTGGCAAGCCGGGGAGGCTGGCGCGACAGGCACGGAGAGGATGATGGCAACGACTGCAGAGTACGGGCTCGGTCCGCTGACCTACCCGCGTGGCTGGTTCATGATCGGCGAATCCGCCGACGTAGCCGACAAGCCCGTCCCGCTGCACTTCTTCGGCCGC
>CAUJJI010000192.1 GCA_963205265.1 Pseudomonadota bacterium | reverse complement strand
TGAGCGTGGAGAACACCAGAGTTACCTAGCCCAGCCGGCGTGTCATCTGCACACGGCCTTACCCAGTGCGGCAAAGATGCGGTCACAGCCGATGCGGGCTAGCCGCAGCAGCCGCAGCAGGCCTTCCTCGTCGTAAGTGGCGCCTTCGGCCGTGGCCTGGACCTCGGCGATGTGGCCGCCTTCGATCAACACGAAGTTGGCGTCGGCGTCCGCGCCGCTGTCCTCGATGTAGTCGAGATCGAGCACGGGCACTCCGTCGCAGATGCCGCAACTTACCGCGGCGACGCGGCGCGTCAGCGGGTCGTCGGTCACCAGGCCGGCCGCCATCAGCTTGTCCACCGCGAGGCGCAGCGCAACCCAGGCGCCCGAGATCGCCGCGGTGCGAGTGCCGCCGTCAGCCTGGATGACGTCGCAGTCGAGCACGACCTGCCGCTCGCCGAGCTTCCTGAAGTCCGTCACAGCCCGCAGCGAGCGGCCGATCAGCCGCTGGATCTCCTGCGTCCGGCCCGACTGCTTGCCCTTCGCCGCCTCGCGCGAGCCGCGGGTGTGAGTGGCGCGGGGGAGCATCGAGTATTCGGCGGTCACCCAGCCTTCGCCCTTGCCGCGCATGAAGGGCGGGACCTTCTCCTCGACGCTGGCGGTAACGAGCACCTTGGTGTTGCCGAATGCGACCAGAACCGAGCCTTCGGCATGGATGGTGTAATTGGTCTCGAACGAAATGGCGCGCATCTCGTCGGGCGCGCGGCCGGAAGGTCGCATGGTAAGTCCTTTTCTGCTGATCGACCGCCGTTAGGCGCATAGCCCTTGAGGCTGCAAGCCCAGTGCTTAAATTGCAGGGCATGGCGAGTCCGACAATCACCGAACTGACAAGCCGCGCGCGGGAGATCTTCCGGCTGGTGGTGGAAGGCTACATCTCCTCCGGGCAGCCGGTGGGATCGAAGACGCTAGCCGGCGGCAGCGGGCTCAACCTGTCGCCGGCCTCGATCCGCTCGGTCCTGGCCGATCTCGAGCAGATCGGCCTGCTCGCCGCGCCGCATACCAGCGCCGGCCGGATGCCCACCGAACTGGGGCTGCGCCTGTTCGTCGACGGCATGATGCAGGTGGCCGAGCCCACGGCCGACGAACGCGCCACGATCGAGCGGCAGCTGTCGCAGCCCGGCCCGATCGAAGCCGCGCTTGCGGCGACCAGCGCCGTGCTCTCCGACCTTTCGGCCTGTGCCGGCGTGGTCATGGTGCCGCGCCGCGAGCCCCGCCTCGCCCAGCTGAGCCTGGTGGCGCTGGCGGCCGACCGGGCGCTTGCCGTGCTCGTGGGAGAGGACGGCGCGATCGAGAACCGCGTCGTCCATCTCCCCCAGCCGGTTCGCCCCAGCGCGCTGGAAGAGGCTTCCAACTACATCGCCGCGCATCTTGCCGGCCGTACGCTGGCCGAGGCGGCGCGCGCCATGCGGACGGAAATCGCCTCGGGCAAGTCGGCGCTCGACGCCGCCAGCAGCGACCTCGTCGAGCGCGGGCTGGCGGTGTGGAGCGAGGATGCCGCGCGGCGGCCGGTGCTGATCGTGCGCGGCCAGGCCAATCTCCTCGACGAATCGGCGCTGGGCGACATCGAGCGGGTGCGCTCGCTGCTCGACGACCTCGAAAGCAAGCAGTCGGTCGCCGAACTGCTCGACCTGGCGCGCGAGGCCGAATCGACCCGGATCTTCATCGGCGCGGAGAACCGGCTGTTCGCGCTTTCCGGCTCTTCGGTGATCGCCTCGCCCTATCGCGACCGCGATGGCCGGGTGGTCGGCGTGGTGGGGGTTATCGGACCGACTCGGTTGAATTATGCGCGCGTCGTCCCCATGGTGGATTTCACCGCCCAGAGCCTGGGCAAGCTCATCGGATAGCTGGAAACCAACACGCATGAATGACGAAAAGACGCAGCCGCAGGACGATCCCGCGGTGGCCGCCGAACTCAAGGGGGTTCCCGAGGATCTGATCGGGAAGGAAGAAGAAGCCGCGCTGGATTCGATCGACGGCGTGCTTTCGCGCCTGCAGGACGAACTTGCGCAGGCCAAGCAGGAAGTGCTCTACGCCCGCGCCGAGACGCAGAACGTGCGACGGCGGCTGGAAAAGGACATCGCCGACAGCCGCGCCTATGCCGCGACTGGCTTTGCCCGCGACATCCTGTCGGTGGCCGACAACCTGTCGCGCGCGCTGGAATCGATTCCCGCCGAACTGCGCGAAGACGACAAGCTCAAGAGCCTGGTCGCCGGCATCGAGGCCACAGCGCGCGAGATCGACAAGGTCTTCGCCCAGCACGGCATCAGCCGCATCGCCGCCGTCGGCCTGCCGCTCGATCCCAACCAGCACCAGGCAATGCTCGAGATCCCCTCCGCCGATGCCGAGCCGGGGACGGTCGTGCAGGAACTGCAGGCGGGCTACATGATCAAGGATCGCCTGCTGCGCCCGGCGATGGTGGCGGTGGCCAAGGCGGGGTGATCGCGGCCCATGCGTCGTCCCGGGCTTGTCCCGGGGCCGCTGGCCACGTCGACCCAACCATGAGCCCCGTTACCAGCGGTCCCCGGGCGAGCCCCGGACGACCATTTATCGGAAAACCACCACCC
>CAUJJI010000191.1 GCA_963205265.1 Pseudomonadota bacterium | reverse complement strand
ATCTCGATGGCCAAAACCTAAGCGTAGGATTCCGCCCCCTACCGCAAACGACCCCTATAGATCCTCGACCACGGCAGCAGTGAGGATTGATAGCCGCTTGTTTCTGCTCATTCTTTGACCTAAAGGTCGAAGAAGATACCGAATGTCTCAGCGCATTAGAAACTAATAGCCCCCTGCAGCCCACGGATGGCGGGGCCTCCGGCGGTTTTTGCAATATTTGGAGGCAAAATCCCTAGGACCCCTTCAAACAGATTTCTGGGAATGTGTCCTTTTTTTGCTCACCTGAGGGTCCCGCTGGACGCCGATCCCAGTACCGTGCCAGCTGTCGGTCAGACCCAATTTCAGTGTGATAGCTCAAATCGGCCGGGATCCCGCTTTGGGTGCCGATTCACACCTCTGGGGATGAAATCTCCATGCGCGCCGCCATCCGCGCACTCGCCCCGCTCTTGGTCGCGAGCTTCGCGCCGTAGCGCATGACGGTACGCGGATCGCGCCAGCGATAAGCCTGCATGATCGCTGGCAGCCCCTCCCCCGCGGCAAAATTGTCCTGCGCCACCCCGACCCGGATCGAGTGCGACGACACCGCCTGCACCCACCGCTCGAGTTCGATGTCGCTCATCTCACCCAGCAGCTTCTGCGCGTGGGCGGCGCGAATGAGCCGCTTGTAGATCAGCGTGATGCTGTTGGGATGGAGTCGGGCGCGTCCGATCGCGGCGACCGACCCGTCAAAATGGGTCTCGACCCGCCGGAACAGGGGGCCTTTCCGGATATCGGCCTTGTCACGCCAGCGCGCGATCGCCGCCATCGTCATCGGCGACAGATAGGCCCAGGCCCCCTCCCCTGCCTGATCGGTCTTGGACGACGGTAGGAACAGCGTCCCCGCGCCTTGCGCATCCTTCTCGATATGCTGCACAAGAATCGCCACCAGTTCCGACCGCCGGCAGCCGGCGTCATAGGCAACCCGCAGCAGCGCCGCGTCGCGCAGGCCAAGCTCATCGCGGCGACAGGCCTTGAGCAGATGCGCGAGACACACGCCCGAGGCCGGGCTATCAAAATCGGCGATGTCGCCCTTGAACCTGATCGCGCGCGCCTGGCGCTGGCGCACGCCGAGGCTTTTGCGCGCCGCCTTCTTCTCGAGCTTGACCAGCGGCGCAGCGGTCGGGTCGGCAAGCCCCGCCATGCGATAGGCCCACCCGACATGGACAAGATAGCGCTCGATCGTCGCCATAGCGCGCGGTGTCTCGTCCGACGGATCGGTGCCGGCCAGCGTCCGCACCCAGGCGGCGACCAATGCAGGCGTCGCCGCGGCCGCCGCCACGCGCCGCTTGCGGCACCACTGCCCCCACAAAGTCAGGTCCGAGCGGAACGCGCGGCGGGTATTGGCCGACCAGCCCCGCAGCGCCGCATCGAGGAGGGCTTCGTCGATCGGGGTCGCGGCGCCAACGAGAGCACGCACATCGCCGACCAGATCGGCGGGATCGGCCGAGAGACGGGCCAGTGCATGACCCCCGGTGGCGGCCTCACGGGTCATGGCGTGAAGCGGAGGACCATGTGGACCGCGACTGTCCCTCCGCCATGATCCACTTCTCGCTCCTGCGTGTAGCCGAGGCGCTCGTAGAGCGCGATATTCGCCACCATCAGCTTGTTGGTATAGAGCCGCGTTCCCTGAAGACCCGCGGCGCGCGCGACATCCTCGGCATGACGCAGCAGACGGATCCCCAGCCCCGCGCGCTGCCGGTCGGGGTCGACCGCGACATTGACGATCAAAAGCTCGGCGTCCTCCGGCACGGTTTCGATGAGCGCGACGAGCTTGCCGCCCTCGACGAGGAGATCGAAGCGGTGGTCGCGAAAGGCGCGATCATAGTCGGCGGTGACAGGGCGCGGCGGGCGCGGCGTGACGCCGACCCACTTCGCATAGGCGGCATGCGTCAGCGCCCGAATCTCTGGAACATCATCGGAAATGGCGCGGCGGAGGGTCGGTTCGCTCATGGCGAACCGCGATAACCGACGTATCCTTCAATGTATAGAGGTGTGATAAGCATTCATTATCAACACTAGGCATATGGGCATACTTTACCGAGAGGTCGTTTCAGTTCATAATTGGCTATGGAAAGCTTGCCCATATCGACACGGTTCGGCCCCGACTATACACCCAAAATGGTCACGGCGATAGCGGCTGCGACAGCCACGATTGCTCGGCTCGACGCCCGGATTATCGCCAGTCCCGTCGCGAAACCCTGGGCGATGCGCGCCACGTGGAGCGGCTATGCGCGGGCCTTGCAACTGCAATCCGCCGAGGTGGAGGAGATCGACGTATTTTCATGGGGCTGCGACCTCAGGATTCCCGGTCGCCCGCCCCTCCCCAGCCATCTCGACCTATTCGATCGCTTCGAGGAATGGCGCGCGTCCCTCGACGATCCGGACACGCTGGCCTGGCGCGACGGACTTCCTACCGCGATCGGCGATCCGGCAGCTTCGGCCGCCCACCCTCCCCTCGTCCGCGCGCTCGATACGGTCCGCCAGCTCGCCCGCATCGACCACAGCATCATGCCCTGGCTCGGCCTGCCGTTCGCGCTGCGCGATCGGGGCCTCACTGCATCTCCCCTCCCCTGCCTCGCCGGCGGCGCCAAGGCGTTCCGCTTGAAGCCCAGGCCCAATGACGACGATTGGCTGGTTATGCTGCGCGGCCTCGAAAGGGCGGCGACGATCGGCCTGGAGCGATTGCACAGCCTCGAGCGGCACTATCGCGACGCCCAGCGGACGATCGCAGCCGAATACCGACCTGGCGCGCTCCCTGCGCTTCTGGCACTGATCCAGTATCACCCTTTGCTCTCCCCGCAATCGGCTGCAGAGCTGCTTTGCATGAGTATCGCCGGAGCGAGCAAGCTGATCGAGCGCGCCGCGACCACCGGTCTGCTCGTAGAAATCACGCAGCGGCGAAGCTGGCGCCAATTTCTCACGCCGGACCTGGCCGCGGATTTTGGCTATGTGCGGCCAAAGCGTGGACGGCCTGCAAAAGAGCCCCCTCCCCTTCCCGTCAATCGCGACCTGGCTGCGGTATTCGATGCGTTCGACAGCGAAATGGCAGCAATAGACAATCTCCTCGTTAGGAAAAGCGATCCCAGTTAATTTCTACGAGCGCTTCTTACTTTCGAGAAATATGGGTTTTATCAGCTACTTATAACTGTGCAGCGTTATGTGCTGCATATCGTACCGCTCCTTGTGTTGCGATGTGTAACGCGCTGTGTGCAGCGCAGTCGCATTCGAGTGCGCGTACCGCTGCGCGGCTACACGCGCGGTCTACAGTACTGCTACCGTGTGATGGTGATGTGCATGTAGCATCGCTTGGACTCGCGCGTTCGAATACGAGCGCGCGGCATACTTGCACAGCGCCTATACCCGCGCTATCACATCCGCATACGGTTGGTGCTGCGCATCCTTATGCACGGTCGGCTTGTGCCGCGCAGGTGAACGCGCGGCCTTATATTAGAGGAGCTAACGAATGCCGGTCATCACCATCGCGCAGAGCAAAGGAGGCGCGGGTAAAACCACACTCGCTCTCGCGCTCGCGTCTGAATTCGAGGCACTAGGCGGCTCCGTATTCATGCTCGATGCTGACCGTCAGAACAGCCTGCTAAACTGGCACCGTGATCGCCGCGAAGAGGGAAGGGGAGGGGACTCCCTCATCACTGTGGAGGATGCCTCCCAGATCCGCGACGCCGAGATCGGAGCAGCTATCAAAAGGGCGAGGGAAAGTGCACAACTTGTGATCGTGGATTCTGAAGGGACGTCCAACTTCAAGACCGCATATGCCGCGATGGACTCTGACTTTGTCGTGATACCGACCCGCTCCTCGCGCCTCGACCTCGAAAGAACCGTCGAAACCAGCGAAATGCTGCAGAAGATGGGCGGCGGGGTGCCATACCGAGTGCTCATTACCCAAACTGGACAGGTCGCACGCTCGCGCGCCGAGTGGGAAATCGACGCGCAAATCAGCAGTGCATTGCCGATATTCAAGGAACAAATGCACACGCTCGATGCGTTCCGCGCCATGTCAAATTTCCGCATGACCCTCGCGGAAGTGGAGCAAGCTGGTCTCGCCAAAGCGGAGAAAGCCCGGCGCATAGCCCAGAGCATCCTCGCCGACGTCCTCGGCGAAATTCAGAACAAGGAAGCATCCAATGGCTGAACCCAAACCCGCAACTCCGGCCATGGGTGACATCATCGGCAAAACCCGGCAGCGCCTCGAAACGAATGACGATCCAACCGCTCGCCTCAAGAGCCTGATCGCGTCTACACCGCCGGCGGGTGCCGCGGTCGACCCATCCCCAACCCGGGAACCGCTCCGGCCAACGCCCCCGGCCAATTATTTTCCGCAGGTCCAAGCCGAAACCGCCGCAATTCCCAAGCGCAAACCAATGCGCGGGCCAGCGCGGACCAAACATATCACTATGCGCCTGTCGCAGCCCGAGCGTGACCGACTAGTCCTCTGGTGCGAGGCCAGAAACCTCAGCCTACCCGACGGCATCATCGCCTTGCTCGATCTCGCCGAAGGGGAGGGGCCTGTCGGGCCGGGGCCGGTCTGACGCCCAGGATGCGTTTATGTGAGTAATTGGGGGCAGGGGCCTATGCACGCCCACGTTGCTGCACGAAGGATTTACAAAACCCCTCCCACGACTTGTAAAGTGCATCCCCAACCAGGTTATCCAGTCGAGACCCCATCGTCTTGCGATACCCGCTCGCAATGAGATCCTTGTCCCAACCACCGCCATAATCCGCAACGATCGTCAACAAACGCGTGTCGGGGCAGAAGTGCAGGGAATCGCGGGGAAACGGCTTACGCTCGATAATCTTCGGCCGATCCGCGATCGCGATCGTCTCCACCGTGCCCTCACGCCGCGCGCGCCGACCAACCCTAGGACGATCCAACTCGCGCGCGGTCTCCTTCTGATCCTCAAGATCCTTGGGGTGAAACATCAGTTTCACGGCCTCGACCGGCCGACCGCGGCCCGATCCCCGGATTTCCTCCCATTCAACCGTGAAATCCGCCAGCTGATCGATCTCCGCCTTCGACTTCGCCAGCACATCGCGCCGGAACTCGGCAAAGTTCTTGAAGCTGCCGTCAGGAACTCCAAGCTTCCGCCGCAGTTCATCGACCTTCATTTTGTACACCCGGTTCTGCCGATTGATGATCAGACACCCCAGATCGTAAAGGGAGAGAGCATAGCGAGACTGCAGCGCAAGCATCACACCGAGATTCACGCGCGCATAATAGTCCGAACGCTGCAACACGCGCTTGAAATTATCCGAGAACTGAAATTCGACGACGCTCATCCCATCTTCGGAAATTTCCTCGACACAGCTCGCCAGCAACGCCTGCGACATCACCGCAGGTTTACCCTTCGACGTCGTCGTCCGGATACGAACAATGACCCGAAGCAATTCATCCATCACGGTCTGAATACGCTCATTACCCTTGTGGGAGCCTCGAAGCTCCTTCTTCGTAATAACGAACGTCTTGTCTTCATAGGCTTCCGGACCAGCCTTGCGCAGCATCAACGCGAACGCTTTGCGCGCAGCAGCGCCAAGCGAGCCGGTCTCGAACTCGGACTCGACCAATTCGCCGGGTTTGCTTACAAAATCGAGATCACGGCGGCGAATCACATCCGCAACGCGCAGCGTCCGGCTCAGACTCTCCAGCCCTGATGTTACCTCGATTTCCGATATGTCCGAATCGAGCTTCATATGAGTTGCATACCATCAACGTGTCATAAAGAGAACCCGCCCCCGTTTACTCACATAGACGAACCCCCGCCGACTCATGAAAAGAGGGCAGGGCGCTCTGTCACCAGCCCCCTGGTCCTCACATGAACGCGCCGCGAAACCCGCAGAAATACACGGGTTTAGGAGCGCCCCCCGATTCCTCACATAAACACGACCGGTTGGCCCAGATCATTCAGCTGCCGAAAGACCTGACAGTGTGCGCCCCCAGCGACTCACAATAACGCCGCTCCAAGCTGCTGATCCGAATCGGTTTTCCGGGGCGCCCCCGTCCACTCATATAAACGCCGATCGAAAGGACTGACCGCTTACCACTGCAAGTCCAGACGCCCCCGATCACTCATATAAAGAACCGCACGACCGGCGTCAGCCAATCCCGACCGCCACCATCGCCCTCAAAATCGACCCCAAATCCAGCACAGTCGGCCAACGAAACGATTCATTGGGCTGAATCAAACCCTTCCAAAGGCCACTTCATATGGAATCCCGGCCACCCCCAATCGCTCACATAAACCCCCGGACGCTCATCCAGTTGCCCCCATGCGCTCGCATTAATGCCCCCTTGCGCTCACGCTAAAGCCCCCACCGGCTCATATAGAGGCATATCAACGCATTGAGTTCCAACGACTAAATGGCCCCGAATCTTAGAATCCTGAATCTATAGAAGCTCCCGCGCTCCGCTTGGGCGTTTTTATAAGATGATTCTTTAAGAGGGATGCAACCGCGAGATTGGCTCCAGACACCAACGGCCTGCCCAATCGGACGCCGTAGCCCACAGCGCATCAAGCAACGGCGCTGGCACTCTGATTACGCTAGAGGCAGCAAACTGTCGACCATCGCAGCGTACATTGCCTCCACCTCCGTTTGCGACGCAACGCGGCTATCAGGGCTATCAGCTGGTGCTGTCCGCCACGGTATTCCTCTCATGACGCGCTTCGAGCGACTTCAAGGTCCGAGTAGGGGAGGGGGGAGGGCGATTCACTGCCCAACGCGGGGTTTGCGACAATCCCTCACCCTCACTCTGATGAAAGGCCCCTGCTATGCCGACCACGTCGGAAACCTCCGCCGAGCGCAAACTCAACAGCTTCCAGCGCGCCTGGGAATATGCCTGCCGTCGGAGCGAGCGAGTCGGCTACCCCCAGATCATCGTACGAACCGGGCTTGTCGAACAGCCCTTCCTGGTCACCACAACGCCAGACAAAGACGCCGAGATTGCTGCACAGGTCATGCCGTGACAAAATACCCCGCCCGGAAACCCACTATTTTCTCAACCGGCAGGCGCCCGGAATGTCGTTAGCGTCCGCGCTCGTGGTGTAATTTCCGGTGTAGGCGATGGTGTATTCCGGGGTGGGGCATGCCCCACCCCGGAATGCGGCGTCGCTGGTGGCCACCGGGTTCATCGTTATGGTGGAGTTTGCACACTTCAACCG
>CAUJJI010000190.1 GCA_963205265.1 Pseudomonadota bacterium | reverse complement strand
GCGAAGAAAGTGTTCCCCATCTCGGGCGCGACCGGCCAGGGCATGGACAAGCTGCTCGACGCAGTGATCGCCCACCTGCCGGCGGCGACGGCCACCGAGCGGCCCGACGGCGAGAAGGAAGAAACCGACGAGCGACCCTGGTCGCCGCTCTAGGGACGGCCCAAGATCCTCCCCGGAACGGGGTGGGGGACCGCCGCCGCAGGCGGTGGTGGAGGGGGCTGTCCTCCAGACGCGGCATCGATGAGGAGGCCCCCCTCCACCACGCCCCCTGCGGGGTCGCGGTCCCCCTCCCCGTTCCGGGGAGGATATGGAGGGCACTTCCGAATCTACGCGCCACTGATCACGAAGCCGAGGAACAGCGCCGAGGCGAGGATCATGACCACGGTCGCCGCCCAGCCGAGTGCCGCCTGCCGGCCGGATAGCGTGAGCCGTCCCATGGCGCGCGGGTTGCGCACGATCAGCATCATGACGATCATCAGCGGGCCGGCGAGCACGCCGTTGACCACCGCGGCCCAGTAGAGCGCGCGAGCGGGATCGATGCCCACTCCGTTCAGCGCGGCGCCGGCCAGCGTCGTCGCGGCGATCGTCCCGTAGAACAGCCGTGCCGAAAGCGGCTTCGCGTCCAGGCTGCCGGCAACTCCCGCCATTTCCGTGACGGCATAGGCGGCCGAGCCGGCCAGGATGGGAACGGCCAGCAGGCCGGTGCCGATGATGCCGACGGCGAACATGGCGAAAGCGAAGCGCCCGGCGATGGGCTTCAGCGCCTCGGCCGCGTCCGACGAAGTCGCGATGTCGTGGACGCCGTTGGCGTTGAGAGTCGCGGCGGTGGCGAAGACGATCGCCAGCGAGATCAGCGTGCTGAAGGCCATGCCGGTCAGCGTATCGATCCTGATGCGGCGCAGCTCGGGGCCGGCGGTCTTCGGCACGATGCACAGGGGCTTGGCGTGGCGCCGGTGCTCCTCCTCGACTTCCTGCCCCGCCTGCCAGAAGAACAGGTACGGGCTGATGGTCGTGCCGAGAATGGCGACGAAAGCGGTCGCGTAAGCGGTGGTGAACTGGAGCTCGGGCACGACGAGCGAGCGCAGGGCGTGGAGCCAGGGAACCTGGGCGACGATCACGACGGCGACGTAGGTGAACAGCGACAGCGTCGTCCACTTGAGGACGGCGGAATAGCGCGAATAGCTCAGCCCCATTTCCAGCACGATGCACAGGATGCCGAACAGCACTGTGTACAGCGTGCTCCAGCCGCCGATCATCAGCGCCAGCGCCGCCCCCATGGCGCTGAGGTCGGCGCCCAGGTTGATGACGTTGGCGACCAGCAGCATGGCCACGATCGACCACAGCAGCGGCCGCGGATAGTGGCGCCGCAGGTTGCGGGCGATCCCGGCACCGGTCACCCGGCCGATCTCCGCCGCGACCTGCTGGATCGCCACCATCAGCGGAAAGCTGAGCACGAAGGTCCACGACAGGCCGTAGCCGAACTGCGCGCCGATCTGGCTGTGAGTGCCGATCCCGCTCGGATCGTCGTCGGCCGCGCCGGTGATCAGGCCGGGCCCGAGGATGCGGAAGAACTTGCGAACGCGCGACGTTCCGCCGTCTTCGCTGTCGTCGGCCGGTTGCGGGGTTGGCAGTGCGTCGCTCAATTCATAAGGATCCCATTTGCCTCCGCCATCAAGGTAGCAGGGGACGTACCACGGCCGACCGGGCGATGGCGATCGGCCCGATGCCCGCCATAGCATGGATCGACGCTGCGTCGCCTGCCCGGATTCTGCCGATCGATCCCCGGACGGGCCGATGGTCCGCCGCCGGCGCCACTGGGCCGGCTTTCGCAAAAGCTGTTCTATTTTCCCCGTTCCCCGGCTAATCCCGCGCCCATGCAGATCGCCCGCCTTTCCGACCTTGCCGATCCGGCCGCCTGTCCGCGTCTCGTGGTCAAGGTCGGATCGTCGCTGCTGGTCGGTCGCGAGGGGTTGCGGCGGCCATGGCTCGAAGGGCTAGTGGCGGAAATCGACGCGGCGCGGGCGCGGGGGCAGGACGTGATCGTCGTCTCATCGGGCGCGATCGCGCTGGGCGCGGCGACTCTCGGCCTGGAAAAGGGTGGACGCGGCAGCCTGGCCGATGCGCAGGCGGCAGCGGCGGTCGGCCAGATCGCGCTGTCGGGGCTGTGGGCGGAACTGCTCGGCGGGCATGGCCTGACGGCGGCGCAGCTGCTGCTGACGCTCGACGATCTCGAGGACCGCCGGCGCTATCTCAACGCCACGGCGACGCTGACGCGCCTGCTCGACGCGGGCGCCGTGCCGGTGATCAACGAGAACGACAGCGTCGCCACGCACGAGATCCGCTTCGGCGACAACGACCGGCTGGCGGCGCGCGTCGCCCAGGCCGCGCGTGCCAGCGCCGTGCTGCTGCTGTCCGACGTCGACGGGCTCTACGACCGCAATCCCCGGGAGCCTGGGGCGCAGCTGATCGCCGAAGTCCACGGCGTCACTGCCGAGATCCACGCCATGGCCACCGGCGATTCCGCCTCGGGCATGGGCTCGGGCGGCATGACCTCCAAGCTCCAGGCCGCCGAGATCGCCGAGATCGCCGGCATCTCGCTGGCCATAGCCAACGGCACGCACGAGCGCCCGGTGGCCCGCGCGGTCGAGCAGGGCATCGGCACGCTGTTCCTGCCCCGCCGCAAGGCCGCGGCGCGCAAGGCCTGGCTGGGCGGGCGCCTGCGGCTGAGAGGCGCGCTGGTCGTCGATCCGGGCGCGGCGCATGCCCTGGCGCGCGGCAGCAGCCTGCTGGCCAAGGGCGTGACCGGCGTGGAAGGCAGCTTCCGCCGGGGCGACGCCATCGCCATCCGCGACGCCGCAGGCCGGATCGTGGCGCACGGACTGTCCGAATACGATGCCGAGGAGTGCGCCCGCCTGCTGGGCACCCATTCGAGCGAGCAGGCCGATATCCTCGGCTATGCGCCGCGCTCGGCGGTGGTGCATCGCGACCAGCTGGTCCTGCTGTGACCATCGCGATCACCGGCGGCACCGGTTTCGTCGGCCGGTCGCTGATCGATCTCGCGCTCGGGCAGGGGCATGCGCTCCGCGCCCTGGCGCGCAAGCCGCAGGCGCCGCGCCCCGGTGTCGAATGGGTGCAGGGCGATCTCGACGACAGCGCGGCGCTGGCGCGGCTGTCGGCAGGGGCGGGGGCGGTCATCCACGTCGCCGGGCTGGTCAATGCGGCCGATCTCGCCGATTTCGAGCGGTGCAACGTCGGGGGGACGGCGGCGGTGATCGCGGCGGCAGAGGTGGCGGGCGTGCCGCGGCTGGTCTTCGTGTCCTCGCTGTCCGCTCGCGAGCCGCTACTGTCGGCCTATGGCGCCTCCAAGCTGCGCGCCGAGGAGCTGGTTCGCTCGAGCCGCCTCGACTGGACGATCGTGCAACCGCCCGCTGTCTACGGCCCGCGCGACGAAGCCCTGTTCGAACTGTTTCGCGCCGCGACGTGGGGCGTCGTGCCGACGCCGAAGCAGGGCCGCGCCTCGCTGATCCACGTCGAGGATCTCGCGCGGCTGCTCCTGGCGCTGGTCCCCGGCGGCGAGGCGGTGACACACCGGCTGTTCGAGCCCGACGACGGCAAGCCCGGCGGCTGGGACCACGCCGAGCTCGCCCGGGCGATCGGCGAGGCGGTCGGCCGGCGGCCCTTCGTGCTGGGCCTGTCGCGCGGGGCGCTGCAGTTCGCGGCGCGCATCGACATGGCGCTGCGCGGGAGCAAGGCCAAGCTGACGCTCGACCGGGCGAGCTACTTCAGCCATCCCGACTGGGCAGTGAGCGCCGCGGCGGCGGTGCCGGCTTCGGTCTGGCAACCGCAGGTGGAAACGCGCGAGGGGCTCAAGGCGACGGCCGAGTGGTATCGCGGGCAAGGGTGGTTGTAGGGAGCTCGCAACCAAGCTCTCGGGAAACCTCAAAAGACCGGATCGTACCCCGGCGGCAGTTCGCCGTCGTCGCCGTCCGGCTGGCCGGGGACGTGGATGCCGCATTCGGTCTTGTCCCAGCCCTTCCAGCGGCCCGAGCGCGGATCCTCGCCTTCGGCGACCTTGCTGGTGCAGGGCGAGCAGCCGATCGAGGGATAGCCTTCCGCCACCAGCGGGTGCGGCGGCAGGTCGTGCTCGGCGAAATAGGCGGCGATGTCGTCGGCCGTCCAGTCGATCAGTGGATTGATCTTGAGCCGGCCCTGGACATCCGAGGTGTCGATCTCGAACCGCGGCAGATGCGCACGGGTCGCCGCCTGGAACGCCTTGCGGCCGGTGATCGAGGCGTCGTAGCCGGCCAGCGCCTTCGCCAGCGGCTGCACCTTGCGGATCTCGCAGCAGCCGTCGGGATCGTAGGACCAGCGCAGGCCGGTTCCGTCCTTCTGCGCCAGCGCTTCGGCGTCGGGCGTCAGGTCGATCAGGTTGGCGAGGCCGAGCCGCTCGACCAGCAGGTCGCGATAGGCCAGCGTTTCCGGGAAATGCTTGCCGGTCTCGAGGAACAGCACGGGGATGGCCGGATCGATCCGCGACACCAGGTGGAGAAGCACAGCGCTTTCCGCACCGAAGCTCGAGACCACGGCGACGTCGCCGGCGAGCCCGCTCTTCAGCACGCTCGTCAGCATCTCCACGGTGTCGGTGCCGCGCATCAGCCGGTTCAGGCGGATCGCGTCGGCCTCGGTGAAGCGTGGGCCGGTGTCTATGCGGTCGACGGCGCGCACGTCCGAGCTAACCACGGTTTCCCCCGGGATGTCGCCGCGCCCAGATGGGGGTGCGGCCGTCGGTGGTCGCCTGGTAGACGTCCGGCCAGCGGTTGAAGGCGTTCTCGGCATCGACCGGGTCCAGCGCCACTTCCGGCGCGAAGCTGTCGAAGCCGCAGCGGCGCAGGTGCGAGAGCTGGTCGACGAAGACCGCTCCCACCGCGCGCAGCTCGCCCTCGTAGCCCGCTTCGCGCAGGATCCGCGCCGAGGAATAGCCGCGGCCGTCGCCGAACGAGGGGAAGTTCACTTCCACCAGCCGAAGCCGGTCGAGGTAGGGCAGCAGGTCGCGCGCGTCGTCGCCCGGCTCGAGGCGGACGGCGGCGGCGTTGCTCTGCTCGCCGAAGGAATCGACGGTCACGGCCGGATCGGCCACCGGCTCGTCGTCGCGGAAACGGTACTGGGCCTCAACCATAGAGTGCCTCCTTGAAGGGTGCCATGCCGACCCGGCGATAGGTGTCGAGGAAGCGCTCGCCGTCCTGGCGCTGCGCGAGATAGACGTCGGTGGCTTTTTCCACCGCATCGACGATGCCGTCCTCGCTGAAGCCCGGCCCGGTGATCTGGCCGAGCGAGGTGTCGGCGCCCTCGCAGCCGCCGAGCAGCAACTGGTAGTTCTCGACGCCCTTGCGGTCGACGCCGAGGATGCCGATGTGGCCGGCGTGGTGGTGGCCGCAGGCGTTGATGCAGCCCGAGATCTTCAGCTTGAGCTCGCCGAGCGTCTCCAGACGGTCGCGCGCGGCGAAGCGTTCGGAGATCTTCTGCGCCACTGGGATCGAGCGGGCATTGGCCAGGCTGCAGTAGTCGAGCCCGGGGCAGGCGATGATGTCGCCGATCGAATCGAGATTTGCGGTCGCCAGGTCCGCCGCGTCGAGCTTCTGCCACAGCGTGTAGAGATCGGCCTTGCGCACGTGCGGGAAGACGATGTTCTGGGCATGGGTGACGCGCAGCTCGTCGAACGAATAGTCGCGGGCGAGATCGGCCATCAGCCGGATCTGGTCGGCGCTGGCGTCGCCCGGGATGCCGCCAACCGGCTTCAGGCTGACGTTGGCGACGACATATCCCGGCCGGCGATGCGCGACGGTGTTGCTCTTCACCCACAGCGCGAAATCGGGATCGCCCAGGTCGAGATCGTCGGGCAGGCCCTCTTCGAACGGCGGGTCGACGAAGTGCGCCTTGATCCGCTCCAGCTCGGCCAGCGGCGGCTCGAGGCCCTGGCTCAGGAGATGGGCGAATTCCGCCTCGACCTGGCGGGTGTACTCGTCCTTGCCCAGCTCGTGGACGAGGATCTTGATCCGCGCCTTGTACTTGTTGTCGCGCCGGCCGTAGCGGTTGTAGACGCGCAGGCAGGCCTCGGAATAGGTGATCAGCTGGTCGATCGGCACGAAGGGGTTGATCAGCGGCGCGATCATCGGCGTGCGGCCCATGCCGCCGCCGACGTAGAAGGCTGCGCCGATCTCGCCCTTGTCGTTCCTGACCAGCTGGATGCCGATGTCGTGCAGCTTCATCGCCGCGCGGTCGGTATCGCTGGCGATCACCGCGATCTTGAACTTGCGCGGCAGGTGCAGGAACTCGGGATGGAAGCTCGACCACTGGCGCAGCAGCTCGGCATAGGGGCGCGGGTCGACGATCTCGTCGGCCGCGGCGCCGGCGTACTGGTCCGAACTGATGTTGCGGATGCAGTTGCCGCTGGTCTGGATGGCGTGCATCTCCACCGAGGCGAGGTCGGCCAGGATGTCGGGCGCGTCCTCCAGCTTGATCCAGTTGTACTGGATGTTCTGCCGGGTGGTGAAGTGGCCGTAGCCGCGGTCGTACTTGTCGGCGATGTCGCCGAGCATGCGCATCTGGCGCGAGCTGAGCGTGCCGTAGGGCACGGCTACGCGCAGCATGTAGGCATGCAGCTGCAGGTAGAGGCCGTTCTGCAGGCGCAGCGGCCGGAAGTTCTCCTCGGCCAGCGTGCCTTCGATGCGGCGGCGGGTCTGGTCGCGGAATTCCTCGACGCGGGTGTCGACCATCGCCTGGTCGTAGTGGTCGTACTGGTACATCTCAGATCACCCAGTTGAGCGCCGAGGGATCGGCCGGCTTGAGCGTAAGGTCGGGGCGCACGGTCGGGCCGAGCGCGCGGATGCGCTCCTTGATGTGCGCGGGGCGGACGCCTTCGGCGGTCATCTGGGCGTCGACGGCATAGGAGGCGTTGACGTGGCGCGCGGCTTCCTCGCGGGCGAGGATCTCGGCGGCATGCTCGCCGACGTCGACCGCGTCCTCGACATGCAGCGACCAGCCGCTGCCGTCCCACCATATGACCGCTCCGGTCCTGAGATCGTTGCCCGTCAAAATCTTCACTGTAGTACCTCCAGCGCCAGCCGGCGCAGTTCCTGTTCGGGTTCGGCGGCAACTGCGCCGATGATGATGAGCGCCGGGCTCCTGACCCGTTCGCTCGAGACGAGTTCGGGCAGGCCGGCAAGCGGGCTGCGCAGCACGCGCATGTCGCTGCGCGTGGCGTTCTCGACGACGGCGACCGGGACGTCGGGGGCGAGGCCGTCGGCGATCAGCTTCTCGGCGATCGCTTCGGACGTGGCGACGCCCATGTAGATCACCAGCGTCCGGCCCTTGCCGGCGAGGCCCGACCAGTCCTGCTCGGCCAGGCCCTTGCACTGGCCGGCGACGAAGCTGACGATCGAGGAATGGTCGCGGTGCGTCAGCGGAATCTGGGCGGCAGCGGCGGCGCCCAGCGCGGCGCTGATGCCGGGCACCACCTCGACCTTCACGCCGGCGGCGCGGCAGGCCTCGGCTTCCTCGCCGCCGCGCCCGAAGACGAAGGGATCGCCGCCCTTGAGGCGGACGACGTCGTTTCCGGCGAGCGCTTCGGATACCAGCAGGGCGTTGATCTCGTCCTGCGGCATGGTGTGGCGCGAGCGGCTCTTGGCGACCGAGACGAAGCGCGTGCCGGTCCGGGCGAGCGCGAGCACGGCGGGATCGACGAGGCCGTCATGGACGATCAGCTTCGCGTTCATGATCAGCCGCGCCGCGCGCAGCGTCAGCAGGTCGGGATCGCCGGGGCCGGCGCCGACCAGGAATACCGTGCCGGAAGGGGAGGCGGGACTTGTCATGATGCGCAGATGGCGAGGAATCGGAAAAGGCGCCAGTCATAATGGTTTGGGGGGAGGGTAGGTGAGCTTTAGGGGTGGCGGGGCGCCCGATCCTCCCCGGTACGGGGAGGGGGACCATGCGCAGCATGGTGGAGGGGGCTTTCCTCTGGTTGCGGCGTCAAGAGGATAACCCCCTCCACCACCGGCTTCGCCGGCGGTCCCCCTCCCCGTTTCGGGGAGGATATGTGACGACGGGAGTGCTCACTTCGTCTCCGGCCAGTTCCGGATGTGGATGTCCCGCTGCGGATAGGGCACGCTCACGTCGTTCTCGCGGAACAGGTGCCAGAGCCGCTTGAGCACGTCGGAGCGGACGTTGCCGATGCCTTCCTCGGGATCGTCGATCCAGATCTGGATCTCGAACTGGACGGCATTCTCGCCGAAAGCGCTGAGCCAGACCGAGGGCGCGGGCTGCGCCAGGATGCGCTGCGTGTCGCGGGCCGCCTGCACCATGAGCGTCTCGGCGAGGTCGAGATCGGTGCCGTAAGCCACCGATACGGGCACCTTGACCCGCACGTCGCGCGAGGAATAGGACCAGTTCTCAACCTGATTGACCATCAGGTTCTCGTTGGGGATGAGGTATTCCTTCTTGTCGCGGGTGATGACCGAAACCGCGCGGATGCCGATCTTCTTCACTTGGCCGACCGTATTGGTGATGCCGTCGTTCACGGCGATGACGTCGCCCGGCTTGATCGAGCGGTCCATCAGCAGGATGATCCCGGCGATGAGGTTGCCGAAGGTCTTCTGCAGGCCGAAGCCGATCGCCAGGCCGAAAGCGCCGGAAAAGACCGCCAGCGCGGTCAGGTCGATGCCGAGGACATCGATGCCGATCAGGATGCAGATCACCCAGACGACGATCTGCACCACCTTCTCGCCCAGCAGCTGTTCGGCCGCGTCCAGGCGGGTCATCCGGCGGAAGATGCGGCGTACCCAATGGCTGGCGATCCGCGCGGCGAGGTAGATGCCGACCAGGACGATGACGACCACCGCCGCGCGGTACAGCGAGATGCGGCTGTCGCCGACGTCGAAGCCGATGCGGTCCATCAGTGCCGCGAATTCAGCGAGGTCGGCGGGCCAGTTCATGTGGTGCGCCAGGTTGCCAGCGCCTGGTCGAGGTCGGCGATGAGATCGGCCGGCTCTTCCAGGCCGATGGCCAGGCGCACGCCGAAGCGGTCGGCACTATCCACCCCCTGGGGAGGCCACGGCGTGACCGAGCGCATCGGCGCCGGGTCGACCGGGGTGGCGAGGCTTTCGTAGCCGCCCCAGCTGTAGCCGATACCGAACAGCTCGAGGGCATCGATGAAGCGGTCGCGCGCTGCCGCGTCGCCGCCCTTGAACAGGAAGCTGAACAGGCCGCAGCCGCCGGTGAAATCGCGCTTCCACAGCTCGTGGCCCGGCGCGCCCGGCAGCATCGGGCACATGACCAGCGATATTTCCGGCCGGGAATTCAACCACTTAGAAATCTCAAGTGCAGTTGAGGTTTCACGCTGGAGGCGGATTTCCAGCGTTCGCAGGCCGCGCAGTGCCAGCGCCGCATCGTCGGGAGAAACGACCTGTCCGAGCGACTGCGCGCGCTTGCGCAGCTGGGCATAGAGCTCCGGGCCGGCGGTGGCGCTACCCATCATCAGGTCGGAATGGCCGCCGACGTGCTTCGACAGCGACATCACCGAGATGTCGACCCCGCGAGCGAGCGCCGGGAACCCGAGCGGGCTGGCCCAGGTGTTGTCGAGGACCGAGACGAGGCCGTGGCGGCGAGCGATCAGCGCCAGGGCGGGAACGTCCTGGACTTCCATGGTCAGGCTGCCCGGCGCCTCGAGCAGGACGGCGCGGCTGCGCTCGCCGAGCGAGGCTTCGAAAGCGGCGACGTCGAGCGGATCGAAGAACCGGGCCTCGATGCCCAAGTCGCGCAGCAGGCCGCGCCCCATCGCCCGCGTCGGATCGTAGGCGTTGTCGGTGATGTGCAGCACGTCGCCGGGCTTGAGCACGGCCAGCAGCGCACCGGCGAGGGCGGCCACGCCCGAGGGGTAGAGCATCGTTCCCGCCGCGCCGGGTTCCAGCTCGGTCAGGGCCTCGGCCAGGGCCCATTGCGTCGGCGCGCCGCGGCGGCCGTAGAAGAAGCGGCCGTCCTCGTTGTGCCTGGGCCCTTCGTGGAGCGCGGCCATGTCGTCGTAGAGGTGCGTGCTCGCGCGCCAGACCGGGGGATTGACCACCGGTCCCGTCCATTCCTTGCGCCGCCCGCCGGTGACGAGGCGAGTGGCGGCGGCGTGCTTGTCGGTCCTGGATTTTGCCATCGGCGCCACAATGCCTTTGCCGTAGTCGGTTGGGAAGAGCGGTCAGGCGAGGCCGGTCGCCTTCGGCGTTGCGGGATCGGCGCCCCATTCGGACCAGCTGCCGTCGTAGAGCGCAACGTCGTCCTTGCCGAGCCGGTCCAGCGCCAGGGCCAGGATGCAGGCGGTCATGCCGCTGCCACAGGTAGTCACGACCGGCCGGTCGAGGTCGACGCCGGCCGAGCGGAAGGCCTCGCGCAGCTCCTCCTCGCTCCACAGCGTGCCGTCGGGGTTGTAGAGCCGGGCGTAATGGAGATGGCGCGACCCGGGGATATGGCCGGAGGCCAGGCCGGGGCGGGATTCCGCTTCCTCGCCGGTAAAGCGGCCGGCGCCGCGCGCATCGACCAGCTGCTCGCGCGGCTCGCTCAGGTTGCGCAGAACATCGGCCTTGCTGCGCAACCGCCTCGCGTCCGCCAGCGCCGGGAAGCGGCCCGCACGTGGCGCTTCCCGACCGGTGGCGAGCGGGCGTCCCTCTGCTTTCCACTTGCCGAGACCGCCGTCGAGCACCGCGACGTTCCGCAGGCCGAACAGGCGCAGCATGAACCAGGCCCGGGCGGCGGAACGGATCGCGCTGTCGTCGTAGACGACGACGCGGCTGTTCTCCTGCAGCCCGAGGCGCTCCATCCGGGCGGTGAAGTGGTCCGCCGGCGGCATCGTATTTTCGATCGGTGCAGCGGGGTCGGCCAGTCCGGCAAGGTCCAGGAACAAGGCGCCGGGGATGTGGCCGGCCGCATGTTCGGCCGCGGCATCGCGCCCCGCATCGGCGAGGTGGTAGCTGGCGTCGAGGACGAGAAGATCGGCCGCACCCAGTTCGCGGGCGAGCCATTCGGTGGAAACGAGGCTGTCCATCGGCAGGTTCTAGCCTGCGCGGCGCTGCCCGTCGAGTTCCAGCCAGCGGGCGGCATCGACCGGGCGCTGCTCGATCGGCCGGAACAGTTGCGGGCCCAGGTCGACGCGGAACGGCTGCATGGTCTCGCCATGCCTGGGGCTGGGCAGGCCCAGCGTGAAGATGAAGGTCTCGCTCAGCCGATTGCCTTGGCTGCACTGCGTGTCGATGCGGAAGCGGGCGAGCGGGGCGAACAGCAGCGCCGCACCGGCGCGCAGCGGCAGGATTTCGGCGATGGGGCAACTGAGTTCGCCGCTGAGCGCCAGCGTTTCGCCGGGCACCAGCGCGGCAAGGCAGTGCTTCTCGAGCAGCTCTGCTTCACCGGGATCCAGCTGCCGGGCGACCGGGAGCGTCGCATGGCCCGAAGTCAGATCGGCGCTGATCCGCAAGTCCGAGAAAGCCGACTCGCCACCATTAGAAAGCTCCAGCCGATAGGCGAGCGTCGCATAGACGAAGGACAGGCGCAGCGACTGCGCTTCGAAGCCGAAGGCGAGCGGCCCGGCGGCAGGCTGCAGCGGCTGAGGCTGGGGGCGGGGGCGGGGGATGCGGCCGATCGGAGCGAGCACGGCAGGGGCGCTGGGCGGGATGGCCGGCTCGGCTTCGCCTGCCGGCTCGGGCTCGGCCGTGTCATCGGCGGGACGCTTGCGCCACCACAGGAAGGCGCCGGCCGCCGCAAGCAGGGCGAGGAGGCCAAGGAGCGGGACCAGCCATGCCGCCTCCGGCTCGGGCGATGCCGCCGCCCCCTGCGGTGCGGGAGACGCCGCCATAGTCGCTTGGGGCGCCGGCGACGACGGTTCGGGCGATTCGCTCGCTAGCGGGGCAGGGTAGGGGCTTGCCGCCGGCGGCGATGCCGCAGCCCGGGGCAGGGGGCGCTGGCGCGTCGCATCGCTCGAGCCCGGCAGAGCCGGCACCTCGGGCACGGAAATCTGCGGCGGGGTCGGTACGGCCTCGGGCGGGGCTTCCGGCGCCGGGCTGGCCGGGACTGCGACCGGGTGGTCGCTGTCGACCGGGCCTTCGACCGGCGCAGGCGATCGTGTGGTCGGCGGCGGCAGGCGATAGCCGCTGACCGAGCCGGCTTCCTGGGCCTGGGCGGCGCAGGCAAGCAGCAGGGCCGCCGGAATCGCTCCGGCTGCAACGATCGATGCGCTGGGGCCCCTGGCCCTCTGTCGTTCCCGCGTCATAACCCTGGCCGTGCCATTTGCCCCCGGCGGTGAACGACGAGTGAACCCGCCGGAGAGCATCGCCGACTTGTGTCCTGCGCGGGTTGGCGGCAAGGGTTCGACCATGAGCGACGATCCGCAAACTCCGCTGCACCTTGGCCGCCAGAGCGCACTGCCCGCTTCACCCGAAGCCGCAGTGCTCGACTATGTTCCCAATCCGCGCGCAGGCACGCTCTATCTCGTGCGCTTCGCGGCGCCGGAATTCACCTCGCTGTGTCCGGTCACCGGCCAGCCCGACTTCGCCCATCTGGTCATCGACTATGCGCCCGGCGAGACGATCGTCGAGTCCAAGAGCCTGAAGCTGTTCCTCGGCTCGTTCCGCAACCACTGCGGCTTCCACGAGGATGTCACCGTCGGCATCGGCCAGCGGCTGTGGACCGAGATGAAGCCGCGCTGGCTGCGCATCGGCGGCTACTGGTACCCGCGCGGCGGCATCCCGATCGACGTGTTCTGGCAGTCGGGACCGGCGCCGGAAGGGCTCTGGGTGCCCGATCAGGGGGTCGCGCCCTATCGCGGGCGCGGCTGAGCTTTCCCGAATCTCCCGCTGCCCGCGCGATCATCGCGCCAGCGTGCTTGTTTGGGGTGGGCAAGCACGTCCTGTAATGTCATTGCCGAAAGGGTGCGGGTTGCGATTCTCGGCAATCCGGGGTGACTAACGCAATTGACAGGAGAGGGTATGGCGGAGAGCAATCTGGGCATCGAGCCTGAGGTTCTGAAAGCGATCTACGGCCAGATGGCGCGCATCCGCGCCGTCGACAAGGCGATCCAGGCGGGCCTGTCGGCCGGCAAGTTCATGTTCACCTACTGGCCGATGACCGGGCAGGAGTGCATCCCCGCGACGATCTCGCAGCTCACTACCGAGCGCGACTACATGATCACCACCTATCGCGGCATCCACGACCAGGTCGCCAAGGGCGTCGACCTCTACGGCATGTTCGCCGAGGCTCTCGGTCGCGAAGGCGGCGTCAACAAGGGCAAGGGCGGTTCGCCGCACATCTCCGATCCCTCCTCGGGCTCGATGGTCACTACCGCCATCGTCGGCGCCGGCGCGCCGATCGCCAACGGCCTGGCGATTTCGGCCAAGGAACGCGGCGAGGACCGCGTCACCATCGTCAACTTCGGCGACGGCGCGACCTCGATCGGCGCGGTGCACGAGGCGATGAACCTGGCCGGCGCCTGGCAGCTGCCGGTGATCTTCATGTGCCAGAACAACCAGTGGGGCGAATACACCGAGATCCCGACCTATACCGCCAGCCCGAACTTCTACGGCCGCGCCGAGGCGCTCGGCTTCAAGGGCGTCAAGCTCGACGGCAACGATCCGGCCGCCTTCTACAAGGGCATGAAGGAGGTCATCGACCACGTTCGTGCCGGCAAGGGCCCGGTCTTCGTCGAAGCCGTCACCTATCGCATCGGGCCGCATGCCGGCGTGGGCGAGAACTACAACTGCACCAAGGAAGCGCTCGCCGCCGCCAAGGAGCGCGCTCCGGTCGAGAAGACCCGCGCGCTGCTGCTCGAGGCCGGGATCTGCACCGAGGACGAGCTGACGGGCCTGGAAGCGGCCGCCAAGTCCGAGGTCGAGGATGCGATCGAGCGGGCGCTCGCCAGCCCCGTCACGCCGGCGACCGAGACCGTGGTCGACGTCTTCGCCGATGTCGACAGCGTGCCCAAGCGCGGCAACTATCCGGTGCGCGCGGCCGAGGGCGAACTGCCGGGCGAGACCAAGACCATGTCGATGGTCGAGGCCGTGCTCGACGCCCAGACGCTGGCGATGGACGCGAATCCCGAAGTCTTCATCCTCGGCGAGGACGTGGGCGATCCGCAGGGCGGCGTGTTCGGCACCAACAAGGGCCTGCAGACCAGGCTCGGCGACCGCCGCGTGCGTCCGACCCCGATCGCCGAAAGCGCGATCATCGGCGCGGCGCTCGGCTCATCGATCGCCGGCATGAGCCCGATCGCGGAAATCATGTTCTGCGACTTCATGGGCGTCTGCCTCGACCAGATCGCCAACCACGCCGCCAAGCAGCGCTACATGTCGGGCTCGGCGACGCATGCGCCGATGACCATCCGCATGCAGCTGGGCGGCGGCATGGGCGGCTTCGGCGCGCAGCACTCGCAGTCGCTCGAGGCCTGGCTGACTCACGTTCCGGGGATCAAGGTGCTCTATCCGTCGAACCCGATCGACGCCAAGGGCCTGCTGCTGTCGGCGATCAACGATCCCGACCCGGTAGTCGTCTTCGAATCGATGATGCTGCTCTACACCCAGAAGGCGGAAGTGCCGCTCGGCGACTATCGCATCCCGCTGGGCGTGGCCAAGGTGAAGCGCGAGGGCAGCGACGTGACGCTGATCAGCTACGGCTGGGAGCTGCTGAACTGCCTCGCCGCCGCGGAAGAACTGGCCAAGGAAGGCATCAGCGCCGAAGTCATCGACCTGCGCTCGCTGGTGCCGATCGACTATCACCGCATCTTCGAATCGGTGAAGAAGACCGGCCGCGCCGTGGTCGTCCACGCCGCCGTCGAGTTCTGCGGGCTGGGCGCCGAGATCTGCTCCACGATCAACGAGGAGCTGTGGGGCAAGCTCAAGGCCCCCGCCGTCCGCCTCGGCGCCGACTATGCTCCGATCGCCTATTCCAAGGACATCGAGACGCACCAGGTGCCCAGTCTCAATTCCATCGTCGCGCGCGTGCGGGCGGCGCTGAAGTCCTGATCACACCATTACCGATCAACAGAAGGTGAACCGATGTCGACAACCCTGACCATTCCCAAGCTCGAAATGTCGATGAGCGAGGGAACGCTTGCCGAGTGGAAAGTGGAAGACGGCGCCGAGGTGAAGGAAGGGGATGTGATCTACATCCTCGAGACCAACAAGACCTCGCGCGATATCGAGGCTCCGGCCGCGGGCAAGCTTATCCACAAGGCACCCGCGGGCGAGACCTACGACGTCGGCACCGAGATCGGCGAGATCGTCTGACACCGGCGCCGGTTCGCCGGCAGCGCGGAAATCCGGGAGAGGCGGACGCTGGGCGTTCGCCTCTCTTCGCATGCGCCGGGCGGGCGCGTCACGTCACGGCAGGCTCGAGCAATGCGATCGTGCCGCTGTCGGCGTCGATCTCTGCCCTGACGCCCAGCGGCATGCTGAACTGGTTGGCGACATGGCCGATCAGGGCGCCCTGGAAGGCCGGCACGCCCAGTGGCGCCAGGTGCTGGTCGAGCACTTCCGAAACGGTGAAGCCGCTGTAGTTCGCCTCGCCGCCGCTGCAGGCGGTGCACTGGCCGAAGACCACGCCCGCCAGCTTGCCGAGCACGCCGCCCAGCGCCAGTTGGGTCATCAGCCGGTCGATCCGGTATTCCGCCTCGCCGGCCTCCTCTAGAAACAGGATCGCGCCGCCGAAGTCTGGGAGATAGGGCGTGCCCATCAGCGACGCCAGGGTCACGAGGTTGCCGCCGATCAGCTTGCCTGCGGCTTTCCCGGAACGGAACGTGCGGATGCGCCCGCTGCGCTGGACCAGCCGGTCCTCGCCTCCGGCGGGATTGCGGTAGGTCGGCGTCTCGCCGGCGAAGGCGAGCCGGCGAAACGAATCCCACGACAGCGCTCCCCACGAATTTGCGGCATTGGGGCCATGGACGGTCGGAAACCCGCAGCGGGCCGCCAGTGCGAGGTGGAGGGCGGTGATGTCGCTGAAGCCGACCAGCAGCTTCGGATTGGCCCGGATCGCCGCGTAGTCGAGGTAGGGCAGGATGCGCGCGCAGCCCCAGCCGCCGCGCACCGCGAAGACCGCGCGCACTTGCGGATCGGCGAACATGGCGTTGACGTCGGCCGCGCGCTCGCGGTCGTCGCCGGCCAGATAGCCGTAGCGCTTGAGCACGTGCGGCGCCGGCTTGGGAACCAGGCCCATGGCCCGGATCGTCTCGAGCACGAGGGCAAGGTCGAAGCGGTCCTCGGTGAAGCCGGCCGGCTCGATCAGGCCCACGGTATCGCCGGGGCGCAGCCGGGCAGGCTTGCCCGGGCTCGCACCGGCCAGGGCGGCCGGGCCGCCGGCGGAAAGGAGGGCGGCGGCGCTGAACAGCCGGATCGCGTCGCGTCGGTCCATCGTCTAGAAGCCCGCCTCCTTGCGCAGTTCCGAGAGGATGGCGGACCAGGCCAGGCGGCAGGTCCGGGCATCGCTGTGCGAGGCGACGACGCCGGCATCGACGGCAGGCTGCGAGGGATCGCCGAGCCAGTTGAACATGGTCGCGATCGCGGCGCGCGCGATGGCCTCGTGATCGTGGTGGCGGACCTCGTCCGTTTCCCTGGCTGCCTTCATCACCCGATGCAGAATGTCCATCGATGCTCCTCGCTTTGAAATTCGACCACACCTTTAGCATCGACTGCAGGGACGGCGAAATCTCGGCAAAAAGCTGCGGAACGAATTTTTCGCAGTGGTGTTAAGTCCATGGATTGCCTCTGGAAGCTCGGGCGGTGAACTTTGCTTCATCGCCGATTAAACTGAGAGAATTAGGCAGTTGCACGCCCACCCGGGCTTTTTCGCACCACAAGGGAGTGGATCATGGCGCGTCTTCTGCTTGCACCCGGAGAGACCTTTGGCGTTATCGGCGGTTTCGCGGTCACCGACGTGGTGGGCTCGAACAGCGGTGAGGAAATCACCATCGCCGCCGATGGCAAGGCCGTCTTCGACGCCTCGTTCAATCGCGGCGGCGATACTATCCATATCCTTGGCAATGCCGCGCAGTACAGCGCCAGCCTGGTCGGCTCGAGCCTGCTGCTGACCGCGGCCAACGGCGCATCGATCCGGATTCCGGTGGGCACGGTCGGCATCACCATCGACTTCGCCGACGCGAGCCGGACCTTGAAGGTGCAGGGCGGCACGGTCCTCCTGGGAGACCAGGCCGTGGACGCGACGCCGGACCCGGTGGTCGCGCCTGCCGATCCGGGTACCGATCCCGGGACGGACCCCGGAACCGACCCCGGAACCGACCCCGGTACCGATCCAGGGACCGACCCTGGAACCGATCCGGGAACGGACCCTGGAACCGATCCAGGTACTGACCCGGGCACCGATCCGGGCACGGATCCCGGAACCGATCCGGGGACCGACCCGGGCAATGATCCCGACGCCGATCCCAGTCCCAACAACACGGTGCTGGTGGCCGATGCCGACGTGATCAACAACAGCGGCCAGAGCGACGAGAACACGGGCAAGGCGCCGACCGACATCGCGATCGCCAATTTCCTCGACTACGACACTTTCGCGGCCTCGGGTGCGCGTGTGCCCTTCGCCCAGCAGACCGGCGGGCCCGGCAGCGGTGCGGGCGCGATCGAGGACGTGATCAACCAGAACCAGAAGATCTACAGCCTCGGCGGCAAGCTCGATGTCGATACGGTCGACTACAGCGCCGAGCAGGGGCGGATCATCTCGGTGGCCGATTTCGCCGCCGGTGCGCCGCACTACGTGATCGTCGACGGCGACAGCGACGGCAGCTGGAGCGACGCGGAATCGCGCGTCGACGCGCTGATCAATGTCGAGGCGATCGTCGCTGCGGGCGGCGAGCAATCGGAATCGGTCATCGACCTGACCCGGGCCGAGCAGAACGTCGCCTTGCGCTACCAGACGCTTTCCCACGGCACCGCGGTCGGCACCAACATCGCCGACGCCGATACGCTTGCCGTGCCGGTCCTGCTGGCCAATCTCGACAGCGGGGTGCCCTATCAGAACTTCGCCTATGTCGAATACTACGACAACGGCGACGGCGATGCAGCCGTGGGCGAGACCGCATTCTGGTCGCGCGTCGAAGGTTCGGACAAGAACGAATATGTCGAGCTGACTGCCGACCAGATCGCCACGGTGAACACGTTCAACCTGCGCGGCGGTGCCAACGAAGTGAACTACAACGAGCTGCAGTCGCGCGGCATCAGCTTCTCGATCCAGGAACTCACTGCCGACGGCGTGACCGTCGCCAATGTCCAGGCGAAGAACAACGACGGCTCGCTGGTCAACACCGGCGATGCCAACGGCAACGGCGTCGTCGATGGCGCCGAGTCGGCCAACTGGACGGCCTACGATCGCGTGACCTCGTACAACGCGACCCATGCGGGCGTCACCGGAACCCTGCGGGTCGAGGCATCGCAGTCGGCCCGCGACGACATCGACTTCTCGGCGCTGACCGGCAACCAGCGCTATGTCCTCGGCACGCGCGAGGGCAGCGACGACGTGGTCGTCGCCAATCTTGCCACCAACGGCGGCACCGCCACGCTGACTTTGGCCGGCTTCGAGCAGCTGAAGGACGGCGCCGGCGACGACGTCTATGACCTGTCGTCGACCAATGCGATGTCCAATCTCGCGGCGACGCTGCAGCTGCTCGACAATTCTGCCGACGATCACGACGTGATACGGGTGAACAACCAGATCGCCACCGCCGCCTATGGCGGTTCGGCGACGGCAATCGCTTTCGACGGCGTCCAGACCAACCCGCCCAATGCCTTCGTCGGTCCGCTCGGCTTCGCCTTCGACGTGCTCGACCTCAGCGCCGTGACCGTGCCGTCGATCGCCACCATCGCCGATGCGACACCGAACGGCGAGGAGGAAGTCGTGCTCGGCTCCTTCGTCAATGCGGTGACCACGATCAACGGCTTCGATACGGTGATCCTGTCCCAGGCCGCGGTCGCGGCGGCGGCATCGACCAGCTTCACCATCGACGGCGGGCTGAACCAGATCCGCTTCGGCGGCAAGACCATCCAGCTCGACGGCGCCTGGGACCAGACCTTCAGCGTCGGCGGGACATTCTCGGTCAACGACCAGACCTACGGTGAGAATCTCGTCGCGGCGGCCACCACCGGGGTGACGATCACCGCGGTCGGCACCCAGGGCTTCGAGCTGGTCGGCGGAAAGGGCGGCGATACGATCACCGGCGCTTCCAACAGCGACGACACCATCGTCGGCGGCGGTGGCGACGATACGCTCAGCGGCGGACAGGCGAGCGGCGAGACGCAGGTCCTGACGATCGCCGGCGCCGCGAGCTCGCTGGGCGTCGACGATACCGTCTATCTCACCCTTGGCGCCGGCAAGGTCGAGGTCGGGCTGACGGCCTCGACCGGCCAGGACGCGACCGTGGCCGGAGTGGCCGCCGACGCAGATCAGGTCGGTACGGCCTTTGCCGGGATTTCCCTGGCAACCTGGTCGGCCGACCTGGGCAAGCAGGTCACCGGGGTCAGCTACGACGGTCTGGCCAACAAGCTGTCCATAACCTTCGCCCAGTCCGAGGGGAATGTCGCGGTGCTCGCCTACGGCGAGACGAAGGGAGCCAATGCGGTCGACGACACGACGCTGACCGCGGTCGTCACCGACGACGCCGTCGCTTCCGCCGGCAGCGGCCAGGACTCCTTCTGGTTCGAAGCCACTGCCGCTGCCAACGGCAAGGACACGATCAGCGATTTCGACCAGGGCGGCGGCGGCGACGTGCTGGACTTCCACCTCTACGCGATCGACGGCAACAGCGGCTCGTCGCTGCCGGGATCGATCGGCGCAGTGCTGGCGGCAGCGCCCGGCAGCGCTACGGCGATCGGCGGAACGATCCAGCGGCTGGTAGACATCGCCGGCGGACAGGACGTCACCACTGCGGCTGGGCTCACCGCGGCGCTGGCGGCGGGCGGCGAATTCGCCAGCCTCGACATGGCGGCCGGCAGCAAGGCGATCATCGTCACCTCGGCCACCAACGGCGCGGCCGATCCCGACTTCGTGTTCTTCGCCCGGGCCGATGCCACCGGGGCGATCACCGCCGAACTGGTGGCGACGCTGGCGGGCGGCAAGGACATCGACAGCTGGACGGCCGGCAACTTCATGGTCTGATGCCCGCTTGGTGGGGCATCGCTGCCTGCGGCGATGCCCCACATTATCGTCCCGGCGAACTAGATCGGCATTGCTTCACCGCGCGAAGGCTGGGATTGTCGCGCCCATGCGGCAGTGGCCGTAGAGAGAGGTGGAGACCTGCCATGAAAATGGAAGAAATGGTGATCATCAGCGTCGATGATCACATCACTGAACCCCCGACCGTCTTCGACAACCAGCTGTCCGGCGACGACTATGCCACGGCGCCGAAGCTGAAAGTGGCCCCGGACGGCGCGAACTACTGGGAATACCAGGGCAAGCGCATGCGCAACGTCGCGCTCAACTCGGTCACCGGCCGCGTGCGCGAGGAATACGGCTTCGAGCCGACCAATCTCGACCAGCTGCGCAAGGGCTGCTGGGACGTCCATGCCCGCATCGGCGACATGAACGTCAACGGCGTCGCCGCTTCGCTCAACTTCCCCAGCGTCGCCGGCATCGACGGCGGCCTGTTCATCAAGGCGGAAGACAAGAAGCAGGCGCTGGTCCACATGCGCGCCTACAACGACTGGCATATCGACGAATGGTGCGGCGCCTATCCCGGCCGCTTCATCCCGCTCGGCATCCTGCCGCTGTGGGACATGGACGAGACCGCCAAGGAAATCCGCCGCCTCGCCGACAAGGGCTGCTTTGCCATCACCATGAGCGAGAACCCGACCGTGGGCGGCATGCCGGGCATCCACACCGGCTACTACGAACCGCTGTTCAAGGCCGCGGCCGACTGCGAGACCGCGATCTGCCTGCACATCGGCACCGGCAACGTCTCGCCGCACTGCTCGCCGGAATCCCCGGTGGAAGCGAACATCACGACGATGCCGATGGCGGTCGCCTTCGGTGCGGCCGACTGGATGAACCTCGAGGCGCTGCAGCGCTACCCCGATCTCAAGATTTGCTTCTCGGAAAGCGGCATCGGCTGGATCCCCTACCTGCTCGAGCGCGCCGACTACAGCCACGAGCAGCACCACGTCTGGACCCATTCGCGGCAGTACCTCAAGGGCCTGAAGCCGTCGGACGTGTTCCGCCGCCAGTTCTACAGCTGCTTCATCGACGACGCCTACGGCCTGAGGAACCTCGACCTGATCGGCGAGGACAAGGTGATGTACGAAGTGGACTATCCGCACTCGGACGCGCCGTGGCCGAATGCGCCGGAAGTGCTGTGGAAGTCGGCCCAGTTCCTGACCGACAGCCAGATCGACAAGATCACGCACCTCAACGCGATGAAGGCCTACAAATTCCCGATGTTCGATCACATCGCGAAGGAGCAGCTGACCGTCGGTGCGCTGCGCCAGCAGGCCAAGGAAGCCGGTGTCGACACCACGCTGATCTCGACCGGCGGCGCCGCGCCGCTGGCCGAAGGCGAGGAGCCGCGTCCGGTCACCTCGAAGGACGTGATCGAGATGTACACCAAGCACGCGGCTGCGGCCTACGAAGCCGCTTGATGGGCTGACGCTCCTCCCCCTGCGGGGGAGGAGCTAGCCTACCAGCTTCTTCAGCGTCCCGCCCAGCGGGGCGGGCATGAAGCTGTCGCCTTCGGGCCAGTCGAGGAAGCCGAAGGCCGCCCAGGTGCCGCCATCGGCGTGGAGCGTCGTGCCGGTGACCGTGCGCGACAGGTCGCTGACCAGGAAGATCACCCCGTCGACCACTTCCTCGACGCTCGGCGGGCGTTTCTGGGGCACGTAGAACGCGATCGACTTCGACAGCGCGTCGGGTCCGAGTTCGGCGAGCCTTTCGAAATCCTCGGCGGCGAGGGCAGCGTTCGAAGCGCGCGCCAGGCTGGTGTCGCTGGCCAGGCAGTTGACCCGGATCATGTCGGCGCCAAGTTCCACCGCCAATGCGCGGCTGAAATTGGTCGTCGCCGCCTTGGCCCCGGCATAGACTGCGAAAGTCGCCGCGCCGCGGTGCGCCTCGATCGTCGTGAAATTGACGATGCTGCCGCCGTTGCCGCTCTTGCGCAGCAGCGGGATCGCACGATGGCAGCTGTCGACGACATAGCCGTAGTTCAGCCGGATATCGCGGGCATGGCTGGCGCGCGTGGTCTTGTCGAACAGCGCGCGGGCGACGCCGCCGGGCACGTTGACCAGGATGTCGATATGGCCTGCGCTCGCCTCGACCCGGTCGTAGAAGGCATCGAGCGAGGCGGGATCGGTGACGTCGGCGAAGCTGGCGTCGATGGTGACGCCCAAGCTTTCGACTTCGGGAACGATCGCCGCCAGGCCTTCGCGATCGTTGTCGCAGCAGATCACGTTGACCCCCTCGCGCGCCAGCCCGAGCGTCACGCCGCGCCCGATGTGGCCGGCCGCCCCGCCGATCACCACTGCCGTCTTGCCGGCCATCGCCCGGTGCGCTTCGAGCAGTCCCATCCGTCCGTCTCCCGTTGTCGCACGGTCATAGGGTCGGGGCGAGCCGGGCTCAAGCGGCGAAGGACGGGATTACCGGCGCCATGCGGAATGGCCCTGAGTGAGCCATGCGAGCCCCGATCTCGTTACCGTCATCCTGAACTTGTTTCAGGACCCATCGTGCCCAGCAGACCAATGGCTCGAGAGGAGAAATGGGTCCTGAAACAAGTTCAGGATGACGATGCCGTGAATGCTCCGTATGCAGCGCTAGCCGCGCCGCGCTTTAACCCGGCCGCTTCACCATCAGCCGCAGAATGCGCGGCTCGTCCTGCTGGGCGGGGTCGGCGAACCAGCTGACTTCCACCTCCATGCCCCGCTGCAGCGGCACCTTGCTGGCGGATAGGTCGCATAGCGAAGCCGGCGACAGGCAGCCGCCCAGCGTCCAGGAAAAGCGCTGCGGGCCGACGTCGAAGCCCTCGCTGACGACGGTCTTGTAGGCGGTCGGCGAATTCTTCGAATAGTCGCGGCGGCGATCGACGATGTGCCAGGTCTGGTCGATCCTGCCGCGCGTTACCGTGATCCCTTCGCCGCTCGACAGCATGTTGCGCAGCCGCAGGTGGTCCCAGGCCGGAACCGCGGTCCAGAACACGACGATCACGCCGATGAAGAGGATGGCGAACCAGTGCAGCTTGCGCCCCGTCAGGCGCCAGAGGACGCAGCCGGCCAGCAAGACAAGCGGCACGATCACTTGCCAGATGTTCAACACGGGAACTGCCTGTGCATCGAATGCCGCGACCATTCTCCACCCCCCCCCCCCCTGCAACTGCGGCTTCCTCATAGCGGCTCGCTCGGGCCTGCGCCACGGACAGCTTCGCGACTTCCCAAGACTGCCGAGTCTATATACAGCTGGATATAGTCTATCGGAGAAACAATCCTGTCGCGCCTGCTCCCGGCTTTAATCGCATCGCTTTGCCTCTGGCTGTTCGCCGTGGCCCCGGCAGCGGCTCAGCCGCGGGCGCTCTTGGTGCTCGCCGCCGCGAGCCTGCAGGAATCGCTCGGCGCCGCAGCCGATGCCTGGGCGCGGCGGGGCCATCCTCGGCCGGTGATCTCGTTCGCCGCCTCCTCGGCCCTGGCCCGGCAGATCGAATCCGGCGCTCCGGCCGACATGTTCGTTTCGGCCGACGAGGTGTGGATGGACTACCTGGCCGGCAGGAAGCTGCTGCGTGGCGGCACGCGCGTGCCCTTGCTGACGAACCGCCTGGTCCTGGTGGCGCCGGCAGGCAGCAAGCTGCGGCTCACGATCGGGCGCGGGTTCCCGCTGGCCCGTGCCCTGGGCAAGGGACGCCTGGCCATGGCGGATCCCGATGCGGTCCCTGCGGGGAAATACGGCAGGCAGGCGCTCACTCGCCTGGGTGTCTGGCATTCGGTGAAGTCGCGCATCGCCCGCGCGGAGAACGTTCGCGCGGCGCTGGCTTTCGTTGCGCGCGGCGAAGCGCCGCTCGGCATCGTCTATGCCACCGATGCGCGAGCCGAGCCGGGCGTGCGGGTCGTGGGCACCTTTCCCGCCGCCAGCCACGCGCCGATCACCTACCCCGTCGCGCTGCTGGCCAGGTCGACCAGCCGCGACGCCGAGGCTTTCCGCCGCTACCTCGTCTCGCCGCAGGGCAAGGCGATCTTCCGCCGCTTCGGCTTCGGCGTGCGCTAGGAAAGGAGCGATGGTGCTGTCGGGCGAGGAATGGGAAATCGTCGTGCTGTCGCTGAAAGTCAGCGCCGCGGCCAT
>CAUJJI010000189.1 GCA_963205265.1 Pseudomonadota bacterium | reverse complement strand
GGCTGTTCGGCGGCTTCCTCGACGCCGCGGGCGGCGGCGGCTGGGGGCCGATCGTGACTTCGAACCTGCTGATCCAGGGCGCCGACCCGCGCAAGGTGGTGGGCACGGTCAGCGCGGTGGAATTCTTCCTGACGGTGACGGTCTCGGCCACCTTCATCTACCACCTCGGCATCGCCGATCTTGCCGGCGCCACGCTGGGCCTGCTGATCGGCGGGCTGCTCGCCGCGCCGCTGGGCGCCTTCGCGGCGCGCCACTTCCCGGCCAAGTACATGCTGATCCTGGTCGGCATCGTGCTGACCGCCACCAGCTTCTACGGGATATTCAAGGCCTGGGGGTAACGGGTCGTCGGAGAGGCTTTCGGGACGACGGCGGGCGCAACCCCGCTCTCAATCCGCGATCCCCGCCGCCGCCAGCACGGCCAGCGTCAGCACGTCGGGCGCGATCGCCGTCATCGGCGCGATCTGGACGGGCTTTTCCATGCCGACCAGCATCGGGCCGATCGTGGCGTTGCCCGCCAGCTCGCGCAGCAGCTTGGCCGAGATGTTGGCCGACTGCAGCCCCGGCATGATCAGGACGTTGGCCGGCGCCGACAGGCGGCAGAACGGGTAGTTCTTCATGATGTTGAGATTGAGCGCGGCGTCGGGCGCCATGTCGCCTTCGTATTCGAAGCCGGGGTCCTGCGCGTCGAGAAGCTCGACCGCGTCGCGGATATTGTCCAGCCAGCGGCCCGGCGGGTTGCCGAAAGTCGAATAGCTGAGGAAGGCCACGCGCGGCTCGTGGCCCAGCCGCCGGGCGACGGCGGCGGTCTCGATGGCGATATGGGCCAGTTCCTCGGCAGAAGGGCGCTCGTTGATCGTCGTGTCGGCGAGGAACACCGTATAGTTCTTGCCGACCATGGTGTGGATGCCGAAAGGCAAGGCGCCGGGCTTGGGATCGAGCACGCGGCGGATCTCGCGCATGCTCTGCGCGAAGGGCCGGGTCATGCCGGTGATCATGGCATCGCCGACGCCGAGCCTGAGCAGGCCCGAGGCGAAGACGTTGCGGTCCTGGTTGACCATGCGCACCACGTCGCGCTCCAGATAGCCGCGGCGCTGCAGCCGCTCGTAGACCATCGCGACCATCGGCTGGACATGCGGCGAATTGACCGAGTTGTGGATCTCGTAGCTGTCGGGATCGCTCACCCCCAGCTCGGCCAGCTTGTCGAGCACGGCCTGGGTGCGGCCGACCAGCACCGGCTCGCCGTAGCCGAAGTCGCGGTACTGGATCGCCGCGCGCAGCACGACCTCGTGCTCGGCCTCGGCGAAGATCATCCGCTTGGGATTGGCCTTCACCGTCTCGTAGACCTGGGTCAGCACCGAAGTCGTCGGGTTGAGCCGGCTCTTGAGCGCGTGGCGATAGGCGTCGAAATCGTCGATGTTCTTCTGCGCCACGCCCGAATCCATCGCCGCCTTGGCGACGGCCGAGGACACGACTTCCATCAGCCTGGGGTCGAACGGCGCGGGGATGATGTAGTCGCGGCCGAACTGGTGGTTCTTGCCGTAGGCGGCGGCGACTTCCTCGGGCACCTGCTCGCGCGCCAGCTCGGCGATGGCGTTGGCGGCGGCGATCTTCATCTCCTCGTTGATCGCGGTCGCCCGCACGTCGAGCGCGCCGCGGAAGATGAAGGGGAAGCCCAGGACGTTGTTGACCTGGTTGGGATAGTCGGAACGGCCGGTGGCGACGATCGCGTCGGGGCGCACCGCCAGGGCGTCGGGCGGGGTGATCTCGGGATCGGGATTGGCCATGGCGAAGATGATCGGGTGATCGGCCATCGACTTGACCATGTCCTGCGTCACCGCACCCTTGGCCGAGAGGCCGAGGAAGATGTCGGCACCGACCATCGCTTCGGCAAGCGTGCGGGCGTCGGTGTCGACGGCATGGGCCGACTTGAACTGGTCGATCCCGGCGCGGCCGACATAGATCACGCCCTTGGTGTCGCAGACCGTCACGTTCTCGTGGCGCACGCCCATCGACTTGATCAGCGCGGTGCAGGCAAGCGCCGAGGCGCCGGCGCCGTTGACCACCACCTTGACGTCCTTGAATTCGCGGCCGGTGATGAAGCAGGCGTTGACCAGGCCGGCGGCGGCGATGATCGCCGTGCCGTGCTGGTCGTCGTGCATCACCGGGATCTTCATGCGTTCGCGCAGCGCCTGCTCGATGATGAAGCATTCGGGCGCCTTGATGTCTTCCAGGTTGATGCCGCCGAAGCTGGGCTCCATCATCGCGATCGCCTCGATCAGCGCGTCGGTATCCTCGCTGGCCAGCTCGATGTCGATCGAATCGACGTCGGCGAAGCGCTTGAACAGCACTGCCTTGCCTTCCATCACCGGCTTCGAGGCCAGCGCGCCGAGATTGCCCATGCCGAGGATCGCGGTGCCGTTGGAAATGACCGCGACGAGGTTGCCCTTGGCCGTATAGTCGTAGGCCGTGGCGGGATCGTCGGCGATGGCCTGGACCGGCACTGCGACGCCCGGCGAATAGGCCAGGCTGAGGTCGCGCTGCGTCGCCATCGGCTTGCTGGCGATGATCTCGATCTTACCCGGGCGGATGGTCTTGTGATAGAACAGCGCCTCGCGCTCGGTGAACTGGACCCGGCTTTCTTCGGACAAAGGTAAATCTCCCCGCTTGCGGGACTCGCCCTAACCAATGTCGCGGCGCCGCGATAGGGGTTAGTGGTCCTGGCGGCAGCCGCTCGCGCCGACAGGGGATAGTCGCACCCCTATCCTTCCCGAATCATGGCGAGGACCGCTAAGCCTGTCGCGATGCATGCCCCTGCCACTCCGATGATGGCGCAATACCTCGCGCTCAAGGCGCAGGCCGGCGATTGCCTGCTGTTCTACCGGATGGGCGACTTCTTCGAGCTGTTCTTCGACGACGCGCGCAATGCGGCGCAAGTGCTCGACATCGCGCTGACCAGCCGGGGCGAGCACGGCGGCGAGCCGATCCCGATGTGCGGCGTGCCGGTCCATTCGGCGGAAGGCTACCTTGCCCGGCTGATCAAGGCCGGGTGCAGGGTGGCGATCGCCGAGCAGGTCGAGAGCCCCGAGGAAGCGAAGAAGCGTGGCGGATCCAAGGCGCTGGTGGCGCGCGACATCGTCCGCTTCGTCACTGCGGGCACGCTGACCGAGGAAGCGCTGCTCGAGCCGCGCCGCGCCAACGTGCTGGCCGCGGTCTGCGAGCTGCGCGGCACCGTCGGCATTGCCGCCTGCGACATCTCGACCGGGCGGATGGAGCTGGAGGAATGCCCGGCCGACCGTCTCGGCGCTTCGCTGGCGCGGCTCGGGGCGAGCGAGATCGTCGCGCCCGAAGGCTGGCAGGACTGTCCGCACGATGCCATCGCCCGGCCGACGCGGGACTTCGCCAGCGACGGCGGCGAAGCGCGGCTGAAGGCGGTGCACGGCGTTGCCACGCTCGACGGCTTCGGCATGTTCACGCGGCCGATGCTGGCGGCGGCGGGCGGGCTCGTCGCCTATCTCGACCATGTCGGGCGCGGCACCCTGCCGCTGCTGCTGCCGCCGGTGGCGCGCAGCGGCGATGGCCATCTCGCCATGGACGAGGCGACGCGCGCCAGCCTGGAAGTGCTCGCCTCCAGCCAGGGTGGCCGCCGCGGCAGCCTGATCGATGCGATCGACCGCTGCGTGACCGGCGCCGGCGCGCGGCAGCTGGCCGAGGATCTCTCGGCCCCGCTGACCGATCTCGCCGCGATCCACGAGCGCCTGGCGCTGGTGCAATGGCTGCACGACGATGCCCTGCTGCGCAACGACCTGCGCGCGGTGCTGCGGGCGCTGCCCGATCTCGGCCGGGCGCTGGGACGGGTCGTCGCCGGCCGCGGGAGCCCACGCGATCTCGGCCAGCTGCGCGACGGACTGGGCGAGGCGCGGCGAGTGCGCGATCACCTTGCCGGGCGCGAGGAACGGCCGGCCCTGCTCGACCGGCTGCTGCCGGCGCTGGGCGGGCACGGCGCGCTGACCGATCTCTATGCGCGCGCGCTGGTGCCGTCGCCGCCGACCGAGCGATCGCAGGGCGGCTTCATCGCCGAAGGCTACGACGCCGCGCTCGACGAGCTGCGGCTGGCCTCGGGCAATGCCCGCCGGGCGATCGCGGCGCTGGAAGCGAAGTACCGCGACGAGACCGGCATCGCCGCGCTCAAGATCCGGCACAACGGCGTGCTCGGCTACTTCATCGAAGTGCCGGCCCGGCATGCCGATCGGCTGATGGGACCCGAGAGCGGCTTCACTCACCGCCAGACCATGGCCGGCGCGGTGCGCTTCAATGAGCTGGCGCTGCACGCGGAAGCCAGCCGCATCGCCGAGGCGGGCGGCCACGCGCTGGCGGCGGAGGAAGCCCATTTCGAAGAACTGGTCGCTGCTGCCGTCGCCGCGCGCCACGCGATCGCCGCCACGGCCGAGGCGCTGGCCCGGATCGACGTCGCCGCCGGCCAGGCCGAGCGCGCGGCCGAAGGCGGCTGGTGCCGCCCGCAGTTGGTCGAGCACGCCTGCCTCGAGATCGCGGGCGGACGGCATCCGGTGGTCGAAGCGGCACTGGCCGCGAAAGGCGAGCGCTTCGTCGCCAATGACTGCCGGCTGTCGCCCGACGACCGGCTGTGGCTGGTCGGCGGGCCGAACATGGGCGGCAAGTCGACTTTCCTCAGGCAGAACGCGCTGATCGTGCTGCTCGCCCAGGCGGGCGGCTTCGTGCCCGCGGCGAGCGCGACGATCGGCCTGGTCGACCGCCTGTTCAGCCGTGTCGGCGCCTCGGACAACCTGGCGCGGGGCCGCTCGACTTTCATGGTCGAGATGGTCGAGACTGCCGCCATCCTTGCCCAGGCGACGACACGCAGCTTCGTCATCCTCGACGAAGTCGGGCGCGGCACCTCGACTTACGACGGGCTGGCGCTGGCCTGGGCGGTGGTCGAGGCGGTGCACGGGACCAACCGCTGCCGCTGCCTGTTCGCCACCCATTACCACGAGCTGGCGCGGCTGGCGGAAAGCTGCGAGGCGCTGTCGCTGCACCATGTCCGCGCGCGCGAATGGAAAGGCGACCTAGTGCTGCTGCACGAACTGGCCGAAGGTCCGGCCGACCGCAGCTACGGCCTTGCCGTGGCGCGGCTAGCGGGAGTGCCCCAGCCGGTCCTGGCGCGCGCCAAGGCAGTGCTCGACCGCCTGGAGAAAGGCCGTGCCGAAACCGGCGGCCTGGCCGCCGGGCTCGGCGACCTGCCGCTGTTCGCCGCGGCCTTCGAGGCGCAGGAGGAGCAGTGCGACCACCTGCGCGAGCGGCTGCGGGGGCTCGACGTCGACGCGCTCAGCCCGCGCGAGGCGCTGGACCTGCTCTACGCGCTCAAGCGCGAAGCGGCCACCGATCGTTAACCGCGCGCGACTAGACTGCGGCCATGTTCGGCCCCGGCATCCGCAACGT
Source organism: Pseudomonadota bacterium (assembly GCA_963205265.1). Classification (GTDB taxonomy): domain Bacteria; phylum Pseudomonadota; class Alphaproteobacteria; order Sphingomonadales; family Sphingomonadaceae; genus Novosphingobium. The sequence continues at coordinate 533 of CAUJJI010000189.1, read as the reverse complement.
CTTCAAGAGCCGCTGGCACGCGCTCGCCTGGTCGGCAAGCATTCTCGTCACCGCCTACTGCACCGTTCCCGCTGCCGAACAATCGCAGCAGCTGGCCGCGCAGCACAAGGCGGCGGGGGAGCATCGCAATCCCTGGGCGAAGGCCAGCGGGGCCGCGGAACGCTAGCGTTTTCCCCGATTCCGGGGCCCTCCGTCGTCCCGGGGGTGCTCGTAATCGTCAACTTACTCGTCACCCTGAACTCGTTCGTCATGGTGAACCTGTTTGTCATGGTGAACCTGTTCGTCACCCTGAACTCGTTTCAGGGCCCATTTCACCTCGAGGCGCCGGAGCCCTGCATGGACGGACAACGGTGCCGTTGCGATTCTTGTCAGAGCTTCGGGGCCTGGGGCACGATGGGTGCTGAAACAAGTTCAGCATGACGGGGGTGGAGTGTGGGAGGCGAACAAATCCCGTCGTCCCGGGCTTGACCCGGGACCGCTGTGATCTGGGTCGGACGTTCCGTCGATGAGGCCAGCGGTCCCGGGTCAAGCCC
>CAUJJI010000188.1 GCA_963205265.1 Pseudomonadota bacterium | reverse complement strand
GGCGCCCCGCGAACTTGTCGATATCCAGACCCGAGGCCACGCCGTAACGGACGTATTCGGCCCCGTCCGCGATGGTGAAGGCCAGTTCCTGCACCTGCGTCGCCCCGGCTTCCTGCATGTGATAGCCGGAAATCGAGATCGAGTTGAACTTCGGCATCTTGGCGCTGGTGTAGGCGAAAATGTCCGAAATGATCCGCATGCTGGGTTCGGGCGGATAGATGTAGGTGTTGCGGACCATGAACTCCTTCAAGATGTCGTTCTGGATGGTCCCGTCGAGCGCCGCGCGGGGCACGCCCTGCTCCTCGCCTGCGACAATGAAGAACGCCAGGATCGGGATCACCGCGCCGTTCATGGTCATCGAAACTGACATCTGATCGAGCGGAATCCCGTCGAACAGGATCTTCATGTCCTCAACCGAATCGAGCGCGACGCCAGCCTTGCCGACATCGCCAACCACGCGCGGGTGATCGCTGTCATAGCCGCGGTGGGTGGCAAGGTCGAAGGCGACCGACAGGCCCTTCTGCCCGGCCGCGAGGTTGCGGCGGTAGAAGGCGTTCGATTCCTCGGCAGTGGAGAAACCGGCGTATTGGCGGATGGTCCAGGGCCGCCCGGCATACATCGAAGCGCGCACGCCGCGTGTGAACGGCGCGAAGCCCGGCAGGCCGGGATCGGCAGTGACGTCGTCCGCCGTGTAGAGCGGCTTGACCGCGATGCCTTCCGGCGTGTGCCAGGTCAGGTCCTTGCCCTTGACCTCCTTGCTCGCCGCCGCCTGCCAGTCGTTGATATCTGCCATCTGTCGTTCCTCGCTGTCGTCATCCCGGCGAAAGCCGGGATCGCGGGCGGCCGGGTGAGTCCTCAGGCCAGCGGTCCCGGGACGAGCCCGGGACGACGTAAGACTTCAATGCGCCCCCTTCGGCGTCTCCATGATCTCGGTCAGCTGCCCGCCCATGTCCTTGGGGTGGACGAAGAAGATGAGCGTCCCGTGCGCTCCGATGCGCGGTTCGCCGAGCACGCGCTTGCCCAGGCTTTCGAACCATGTCTTCGCCTCGTGGATGTCGGGCACTTCATAGCAGATGTGGTGCTGGCCACCCATCGGGTTCTTCTCGAGCCACTTGCCGACGGCGCTGTCGGGCGCAGTCGGCTGGAGCAGCTCGACCTGGGTTCCGGCAGTGCCGCCCTCACCCGGCGTGTTGACGAAGCAGACGCGCACCTGCTGGCTTTCGAGCACGAAAGGCTCGGTGATGTCGGTCGCGCCCATGATGTCGCGATAGAAGGCGATCGAGGCGTCGAGATCGGGCGTCGCGACGCCCACGTGGTTCATCCGGCCGAGTTTCATGCCAACTACCCCTGAACGTTTTCGATGACCAGGGCGATGCCCTGGCCGCCGCCGATGCACATGGTGATGAGGCCGTACTTGCCGCCCGTCCGCTTCAGTTCGTAGGCGGCCTTTACCGTCAGGATGCAGCCGGTGGCCCCGACCGGGTGGCCGAGGCTGACGCCCGAGCCGTTCGGGTTCACCTTTTCCGGATCGAAGCCGAGCACTTTCGCCACGGCCGCTGCCTGGGCGGCGAAAGCCTCGTTGCTTTCGATCACGTCGATCTGGTCGAGCGTGAGCCCTGCCCGCTTGAGCGCGATCGGCACGGCCTTGATCGGGCCCTCGCCCATATATTCGGGCTCGACCCCGGCATGGCCCCAGGCGACGATCCGCGCGAGCGGCTTCAGGCCCTTCGCCTGGACCACCGCGCCCGTCGCCAGCACCACGGCGGCGGCGCCGTCGTTGATGCCCGAGGCGTTGCCGGCGGTGACCGCGCCGTCCTTCTTGAACGCCGGCTTCATCGCGCCGAGCGTTTCCATATTGGTGTCGCCCTTCACGTGCTCGTCGGCATCGAAGACGACGACGCCCTTGCGCGTCTTGATCTCGATCGGGAGGATCTGCTCCTTGAAGCGACCTTCGGCCTGTGCACGGGCGGCGCGCTGGTGGCTGATCACGGCCAGCGCATCCATGTCCTCGCGGCTGATGCAATGGCGCTCGGCCACGTTCTCGGCAGTGACGCCCATGTGGTAGGAACCGATCGGGTCCGACAGGCCGACGGTCAGCGCGTCCTCGAGCGTGACGTTGCCCATCTTCTGGCCCCAGCGCGTCGCGTGATCGTGGAACGGCGTATTCGACATCGATTCCGCGCCGCCGGCGACGGTGATCGAAGCTTCGCCCAGCTTCATCATCTGCGCCGCCGAGACGATCGCCTGGACGCCCGAGCCGCAGAGCCGGTTGAGCGTGAAGGCGGGAACCTCGTTGGGGATGCCGGCATTGAGCGCACAGACTCGCGACAGGAAGGCGTCGCGCGCGCTGGTATTGCCGACCTGGCCGAAGACCACGTGCTCAACCTCGCCGGGCGCCACGCCCGCGCGCGCCAGCGCCTCGCTGACGACCTTGCCGCCGAGATCGGACGGCAGGAAGCCCTTGAGCGAGCCGCCGAAGTCGCCGATCGCGGTGCGCACGCCGCTGACGATGTAGATTTCCTCCATTGGGTTTTCCCTTTTGTCCGTTTCTTCGAGGCGCGGCAGCGACTGGCGCTGCGCTCCTACAATGGGATGTTGTCGTGCTTCTTCCAGGGATTCTCGAGCTCCTTGTTGCGCAGCTTGCGCAGCCCGAGCGCGATGCGCCGGCGAGTCGAGTGCGGATAGATGACCTCGTCGATGAACCCCTTCGCCGCCGCGACGAAGGGATTGGCGAAGCGGTCTTCGTATTCCTTGGTCTTCTGGGCGATGCCTTCGGCGTCCTGGCCGCGGAAGATGATCTCGACCGCGCCCTTGGCGCCCATCACCGCGATCTCGGCGGTGGGCCAGGCGTAGTTGAGGTCGCCGCGCAGGTGCTTCGAGGACATGACGTCGTAAGCGCCGCCGTAGGCCTTGCGGGTGATGACGGTGATCTTCGGCACGGTCGCCTCGGCATAGGCGAAGAGCAGCTTGGCGCCGTGCTTGATGATGCCGTTGTGCTCCTGCGAGGTGCCCGGCAGGAAGCCGGGAACGTCGACGAACGTGATGATCGGGATGTTGAAGGCGTCGCAGTAGCGGACGAAGCGCCCCGCCTTCTTCGAGCTGTTGATGTCGAGCACGCCGGCCAGGACCATCGGCTGGTTGGCGACGATGCCCACGGTGCGACCCTCGATCCGGCCGAAGCCGCAGATGATGTTGGCCGCATAGGCGGGCTGGATCTCGAAGAAGTCGCCCTCGTCGAGCGTCTTACGGATCACCTCGTGCATGTCGTAGGGCTGGTTCGGCGACGGCGGGATGATCGTGTCGAGGCTGTCCTCGCGCCGGTCGAAGGGATCGGCCGAGGGGCGCTCAGGCACGTCCTCGCGGTTCGACAGCGGCATGAAGTCGAACAGCTCGCGCGTGGCGAGCAGCGCCTCGATGTCGTTCTCCAGCGCCAGGTCCGCGACCGAGGTCTTGGTCGTATGCGTGATCGCGCCGCCCAGTTCCTCCTGCGTGACGACCTCGTTGGTGACCGTCTTGACCACGTCGGGGCCGGTCACGAACATGAACGAGCTGTCCTTCACCATGAAGATGAAGTCGGTCATCGCCGGCGAATAGACCGCGCCGCCGGCGCAGGGGCCCATGATCAGGCTGATCTGCGGGATCACGCCCGAAGCGTTGACGTTGCGCTGGAAGATCTCGGCATAGCCGGCCAGCGCCGCGACGCCTTCCTGGATGCGCGCGCCGCCGGAATCGTTGAGCCCGATCACCGGCGCGCCGACTTTCATCGCCATGTCCATGACCTTGCAGATCTTCAGCGCGTGGCGTTCCGAGACCGCGCCGCCGAATACGGTGAAGTCCTGCGCATAGACGAAGACGAGACGGCCGTTGATCGTGCCCGAGCCGGTGACGACGCCGTCGCCGGGAATGTGGCTCTGCTGCATGCCGAAGTCGGTGCAGTTGTGCTCGACATAGGCGTCGACTTCCTCGAAGCTGCCTTCGTCGAGCAGGATGTCCAGCCGTTCGCGCGCGGTGAGCTTGCCCTTGGCGTGCTGCGCGTCGATCCGGCGCTGGCCACCCCCCAGCCTGGCTGCGGCGCGGCGCTTTTCCATTTCGGCGATGTTGGCTGACATGCGGGCAGAATCCTCCTGTTGGCGGAGGCCGCCTTGGCGCGGGGGCGCTTCAGCGTCAATAGGGTTTAATTGCGCGATTAAATCAGCAAGGTTAGGATTTTCACCGCATCAGCACCAGTTCCTCGGCCATCGAGGGATGCAGCGCCACGGTCGCGTCGAAGTCGGCCTTCTTCAGCCCCGCCCGCACCGCGATCGCCGCCGCCTGGAGGATTTCCGGCGCATCCGGGCCGATCATGTGGATGCCGAGGATGCGGTCGCTGCCGGCGTCGACCACCAGCTTGTACAGCCCGCGCTCGTGCCGTTCGGCAAAGACGTTCTTCATCGGCCGGAAGTCCGAGGAATAGACCTTGATGTTGCCGAAGCGGTTGCGTGCCTGGCCCTCGGTCAGGCCGACGGCGGCCAGCGGCGGCTGCGAGAAGACGGCGCTGGGCACGCAGTCGTAAGCGGTGGAGCGCGGGGTGTCGCCGAAGACCGTGTCGGCAAATGCGTGGCCCTCGCGGATCGCGATCGGCGTCAGCTGCACGCGGTCGGTGACGTCGCCGACGGCGTAGATGCTGTCGCAGCTGGTCTTGCTGTAGTCGTCCACCGGGATCTCGCCCTTGGGGCCGAGCTCGATCCCCGCCGCCTCGAGGCCCAGCCCCGCCGTGTTCGGCGCCCGCCCCGTCGCGATCAGCACGACGTCTGCGGGAAGGGGGTCCTGCTTGCCGGCAGTGACGAGCAGGCGCCCGTCGGCCTGCTTCTCCACCCGGGTGATCGGGCAGTTGAACTTGTATTCGATCCCGCGCGCCATGGTGATCTGCAGCAGCCGGTCGCGCAGCGCCTCGTCGTAGCCGCGCAGGATCACGTCGCTGCGGTTGACCACCGTCACGTGGCTGCCCAGCGCGTTGAAGATCCCGGCGAACTCCATGGCGATGTAGCCGGCGCCCTGGATCACGACCCGCTTGGGCAATTCGGGCAGGTGGAACACCTCGTTCGAGGTGATGCAGTGCTCGTTGCCCGGGAATTCCGGCATCACCGGCCAGGCACCGGTGGCGACGAGGATGTACTTCGCGCTGAATGCCTCGCCGCTCGCCAGCTTCACGCCGTGAGGCCCGGTGATCGTCGCCCGGGAGGCGAAATGCTCGACCTGGTTGTTGTCGAGCGTCGCGGTATAGGCCGTTTCCAGCCTATCGACGTCGCGCAGCACGGTGTCGCGCAGCACCGCCCAGTCGAAGCGCATGCCTTCCACCGTCCAGCCGTAGTTGGCGGCATCCTGCAGTTCCTCGGCGAAATGGGAACCGTAGACGAGCAGCTTCTTCGGCACGCAGCCGCGGATCACGCAGGTCCCGCCGATGCGATGCTCCTCGGCGACCGCCACCCTGGCGCCGTGGCCCGCCGCGATCCGGCTGGCGCGCACCCCGCCGGAACCGGCGCCGATGACGAAAAGGTCGTAGTCGTATGTGGCCATGAAGCGCTCCTGTCTGCGCGGCGCATATGAGACGGGACCGGCCGCCGTGCCAATCGGTTTTGGCGATGATTGTGAGCAGGGGCGCTAGGGGAGCGGGAGCGGCAAGGTCAGCCCAGCCCCGCCGCCTTCAGCAGCGCCTCAGTCGAAGCATCGAACTTCGCCCCGCCGGTCTCGATCTGCTTGGCGATCTCCTTGCCGAGCTCGACGCCGAACTGGTCGAAGGGGTTGATCCCCATCAGCACGGCATTGGCGAAAGTGCGGTGCTCGTGGAAGGCGATCAGCGCGCCGAACGATGCCGGCGTCAGGTCGTCGAGCAGGATCGTCGCCGAGGGCCGGTCGCCGGGATAGGCGCGCGCCGGATCGGCGCTTTGCTTGCCGGCCATCAGCGCCGCGCCCTGGGCGAAGCAGTTGGACAGCAGGATGCGGTGGTGCGCCGGATCGAGCTCGTCGCCCGGGGCGATGGCGGCGATGAAATCGACCGGCACCAGGTTCGTGCCCTGGTGCAGCAGCTGGAAGACCGCGTGCTGCGCATCGGTGCCGACCCCGCCCCAGGTGATCGGCGCCGTCGGGCCGGAGACCGGCGCGCCCTCCGCCGTCACCGACTTGCCGTTCGATTCCATCTCCAGCTGCTGGAGATAGGACGGCAGCAAGGCCAGCCGCTCGTCGTAGGCGAAGCAGGCGCGAGTCTGGCAGCCGCGCAGCCGCGTGTAGTACTGGTCGGCGAAAGCCGCGCGCAGCGGCAGGTTGTCGGCGCCCTCGCTGTCGAGGAAATGGCGGTCGACCGCGGCCGCTCCGTCCAGCATTTCCGCGAAGTCCGGCCAGCCCAGCGCCAGGGCCACGGGAAAGCCGATCGACGACCACAGCGAATAGCGCCCGCCGACGCTTTCGGCGAAGGGCAGGATGCGCGTCTCGTCCACGCCCCATTCCACCGCCTTGTCGGGCGCGGCGGTCAGCGCCACTACTTTGCCGTAGGGATCGGCGACGCCGTTCTGGCCGAGCCAGGACAGTGCGCTCTGGGCATTGGTCATGGTCTCGATCGTGGTGAAGGTCTTGGAAGCGACCGCCACCATGGTCGTCGCCGGATCGCAGGCGGCAAAGGCCGCTTCGAGCGCGCAGCCGTCGATGTTCGAGACTACGTGGACGTCCACCATCGCCCCGTCGCGGGCCAGGGCGTCGACCGCCAGGGCCGGGCCCAGCGCCGAGCCGCCGATGCCGATGTGAATGAGATGCCGGACCTCGCCGAACAGCCCCTGGTGGATCGCGCCGACGAGGCCGTGCATCCGCGCATGGAATGCCTCGGCCTCGTGCACCGCATCGGTGCCGCCGACGCCGCGCTGGGCGGTGTGGTCGGCCGCCCGCTTCTCGGTGGGATTGACGATGTCCCCGGCGAAAAGCGCCGCGCGCCGTTCCGCGAAGCCGGCTGCCGCGGCCAGTTCGACGAAAGCGGCGAGATGGGCATCGTCGAGGTGCGTCTTCGACCAGTCGAACAGCATCCCGCCGTCGGACAGCTCGAGCCGCGCCGCCAGCTTGCCGGTGCGGCCGGGATCGGCGGCGAAAAGCTCCGTCAGCCTGGGCTTGGGCAGCGCCTCCAGCCTTGCCCAGATCGCCTGCGCCGCCTGTGTCGTGTCGTTCATGTCCGATCCCTTTCCGCCAGACCGCCTATATGCATGCTGCACTTGCGAAGGCCAAGCAATTCAGCTCCCAGCAATCGCCGCTGTGGCTAAGCCCGCCTCCCCGCGTCCGGCGGGCTTGACGCAAGGCCCTGCGCCCAACAAGGAACAGCGATGAGCGACACGCCACCCGTCGAGACGAGCCGCGCCGAGGCCGGGCCCCGGACCAGCACCGAAGCTCTTGCCGGCAAGCATTCCGAAGCGGCCAAGCCGCAGCCCAAGGAAGAGAACTTCTTCGTCTTCCTGCTCAAGCTGCTGCTGATCGTCGTGATCTTCCGCAGTTTCATCTTCTCTCCGTTCAACATCCCCAGCGAATCGATGCTGCCGCGGCTGATGAACGGCGACTACCTGCTCGCGGCGAAATGGCCCTACGGCTATTCGAAATATTCGCTGCCGTTCAGCCTGCCGCTGATCCCCGGCCGCCTGCTGGCCGGCCAGCCGCAGCGCGGCGACGTGGTGATCTTCAAGGCGCCGCCGCTCAACGACACCGACTATATCAAGCGCGTCGTCGGCCTGCCGGGCGACCGGATCCAGGTGATCGACGGCCAGCTGTTCATCAACGACAAGCCGGTGCCCAGGCAGCGGCTGGCCGATTTCGAAGTGCCGGTGACGCCCAATACCCATTGCTACCTGCCGCAGTTCGAAGCCAGGAACGCCGCCGGCGACGATGTGTGCCATTACCCCCGCTATCGCGAGACTCTGCCCGGCGGCCGCAGCTACGAAGTGCTCGACCTAGGCATCACGCCGCAGGACAATACCGAGGTCTTCGTCGTGCCGGCGGACCACCTGTTCCTGATGGGCGACAACCGCGACAACTCGCTCGACAGCCGCTTCCCGGCCGTCCCCGGCCAGGGCATCGGCATCGTCCCGCAGGCCAGTCTCGTCGGCCGGGCCACGGTGATGATGTTCTCGACCGACGGCGGCGCCGAATGGTTCAAGCCCTGGACCTGGTTCACCGCGACGCGCTGGGACCGGATCGGCGGGACCTTCTGAGCAACGGTTCCTCCCCGGCACGGTGAGGAACCAGCGTCCTGCCGTCAAACAACTCTCCCCCTTGCCTCCGCGCCCGGCACCGACCAAAGCAGCCCGATGCTGTCCGCAGAGACCACCAGCTTCCTCAAGGACCTGACCGGCCGGCCCCCGGCCGACGAGGGGCTGTGGCGCGAGGCGCTGACTCACGGCAGCACCGGCGAGCGGCGCACCTACGAGCGGCTGGAATTCCTGGGCGATCGCGTGCTTGGCCTGTCGGTCGCGGAATGGCTGCACGAGCAGGGCCGCGACGACGAAGGCAAGCTCTCGCAGCGGCTCAACGCCCTGGTCAGCCGCAGCGTATGCGCCGGCATCGCCCGCGGCCTGGGCGTGGGCGAGCACATGCTGCTGGGCAAGCAGGCGCGCGACGACGGCGGGCACGACAGCGACAACATCCTGGGCGACGTCATGGAAGCGCTGATCGGCGCCTGCTTCCTCGAGCACGGCTTCCCCGCCGCCCGCACCATGGTCCGCCGGCTCTGGGCCCAGGACTTCGCCGGACAGACCGGCCAGCGCAAGCATCCCAAGTCCGCCCTGCAGGAATGGGCCGCGGGCAATCGCCGCAAGCCGCCCGAGTACCGGGTGGTCGAACGGTCCGGCCCCGACCATGCCGCCAAGTTCACCGTCGAGGTTTCGGTCAAGGGCGTCGGCGAGGCCGAAGCCACCGGCTCCAGCAAGCAGGAAGCCGAGACCGAGGCCGCCGCCGCATTCCTGAGGAAATTCGCATGACCGCCGCCAACGATTCCGACGCAAGCGGGCCCGACCGGTGCGGCCTGGTCGCCGTCATCGGCGCGCCCAATGCCGGCAAGTCGACCCTGGTCAACGCGCTGGTCGGCCAGAAAGTCGCCATCGTTTCCGCCAAGGCGCAGACCACGCGCGCGCGCCTGATGGGCATCGCGCTGGAAGGCCGCTCGCAGATCATCCTCGCCGACACGCCGGGCATCTTCGCGCCGCGCCGCCGGCTCGACCGGGCCATGGTCGCCGCTGCCTGGGAAGGCGCGCACGAGGCCGACGCCATCCTGCTGGTGGTCGATGCCCGCAAGAAGCGCCGCGACGACCTCGAGCCGATCCTGGACTCGCTCAAGGACCGGCCCGAGCGCAAGCTGCTGGCGCTCAACAAGGTCGATGCCTGCGACAAGGAACCGCTGCTCGTCATGGCGCAGGAACTGACCGAGGCAGTCGGCTTCGACGAGGTGTTCTTCGTCTCGGCCCTGACCGGCGACGGCGTGCCCGAGCTCAAGCGCCGGCTGGCCGAGATGATGCCCGAGGGCCCGTGGAACTTTCCCGAGGACCAGGTCTCCGACGCCAGCGAGCGCCTGCTCGCCTGCGAGATCACCCGCGAGCAGCTCTACCGCCAGCTTCACGACGAGTTGCCCTACGACAGCGCCGTGCTCCCCGAAAGCTACACCCATCGCAAGGACGGCTCGATCGAGATCCGCCAGCAGATCCTCGTCGCCCGCGACACCCAGCGGGCCATCGTCCTGGGCAAGCGCGGCGCCCGGATCAAGGCGCTCGGCGAAGCGGCGCGCAAGGAACTGAGCGCGCTGCTGGAGGCGAAAGTCCACCTGTTCCTGCACGTCAAGGTCGACGAACGCTGGGCCGAGGCGAAGGACATCTACGAAGCGATCGGGCTGGAATGGGTTCGGTAGGCTTGTCTGGGGCATGGGGCGTGTTCCGCGAATCGAACAAAACGGGAACGATGCCTAAGGCGATTCGGCGGGTGTAGGAAAGCGCTTTGTTTGCGGGACCCCTTGATCCTCCCCTCCCCCGGGTGGGGGAGGAGCTGGGTGACAGCGCCTACTTCTTCGCCGCAGCCTTCTTCTTGGCCGGTGCCTTCTTCGCCGGCGCCTTCTTGCGGCCGCCCTTCTTGGCCGGGCCCTTGGCCGCCTTCTCGTCGATCAGGGCCACGGCTTCCTCGGCGGTCAGCGCTTCGGGCTGCTTGTCGCGCGGCAGGGTGGCGTTGGTGGTGCCGTCGGTGACGTAGGGACCATAGCGGCCCGCCATCAGCTTCATCTCGCCGCCCGAGGTCGGGTGAGGGCCGAAGGTCTTGAGCGGCTCGACCGGCGCGCGCTGGCCGCGCCCTCCCCCGCTCGCCGCGTCGGCGAGCTTGGCCACGGCCGCGTTCATGCCGGTCTCGAACACCTCGGCGGTCGAGCGCAGCTTGGCGTACTTGCCGTTGTGCGCAAGGTAGGGCCCATAGCGGCCGATGCTGGCGGTGATCGTTGCGCCGGTCTCGGGATGCGGGCCGATCTCGCGCGGCAGGCTCAGCAGCCGGACCGCCCAGTCGAGGTCGAGCTCGGGGATGTCCTTGGGGATCGAGGAGCGCTTGGCCTCCTTGCCCTCGCCGAGCTGGATGTAGGGGCCGAAGCGGCCGGCGCGGCGCGTGATCGCCTCGCCGGTCTCGGGATGCTTGCCGAGCTCGTCGTCCTCGCCGCCGCCTTCCGCGCCGTTGCCGCCGGGCTGGGCGAACTTGCGGGTGAACTTGCACTCCGGGTAGTTCGAGCAGGCGACGAAGGCGCCGTAGCGGCCGCCGCGCAGCGACAGCCGCCCTGCCCCGCATTTCGGGCAAAGCCGCGGATCGGAACCGTCCTCGCGCGGCGGGAACAGGTAGTCCGAGAGGAACTCGTCGAGCACTTCGGTGACTTCGGAGGGCTTCCGCTCCATCACCTCGTCCGACTTCGGCTTGAAGTCCTTCCAGAAGTCGGCGAGCACGTCCTTCCACTCGGCGCGGCCGCCGGACACGTCGTCGAGCTCCTCCTCCATCCCGGCGGTGAAATCGTAGGCGACGTAGCGGGTGAAGAAGCGCTCGAGGAAGGCGGTCAGCAGCCGGCCCGATTCCTCGGCGAAGAAGCGGTTCTTCTCGGTGCGGACGTAGTTGCGGTCCTTGAGCACCTGCAGCGTCGCGGCATAGGTCGAAGGCCGGCCGATGCCCAGTTCCTCGAGCCGCTTCACCAGCGAGGCCTCGGAATAGCGCGGCGGCGGCTGGGTGAAGTGCTGGCTGGCGTCGACGCCCTTCTTGGCCGGCATGTCGCCCTTGGCGAGCGGCGGCAGCAGCGCGCTCTCGTCCTCGTCCTCGCCATCGCGCTTCTGGTCGCGGCCTTCCTCGTAGACGGCGAGGAAGCCGGGGAACTTCACCACCTGGCCGGTGGCGCGCAGCTCGTGCCGGCCGGTGCCGTCGCGCAGGGTGACAGTGGTCCGCTCGATATTGGCCGAGGCCATCTGGCTGGCCAGCGCGCGCTTCCACACCAGCTCGTAGAGCCGCGCCTCGTCGCCGCTGCCGAAGCGGTCGCGAGTGAAATCGGTGGGCCGGATCGCCTCGTGCGCTTCCTGGGCGTTCTTGGCCTTGGTCTCGTAGTGGCGCGGCTTCTCGGGCAGGTAGTGGCCGCTGTAGCGGTCGTTGATCGCCGCCCGCGCGGCCGAGATCGCCGAGGGGTCCATCTGCACGCCGTCGGTCCGCATGTAGGTGATCGCGCCGGCCTCGTAGAGCGACTGCGCCACCCGCATCGTGTGGCTGGCGGAAAAGCCCAGCTTGCGCGCCGCTTCCTGCTGCAGCGTCGAAGTGGTGAACGGCGGATAGGGATTGCGCCGCTGCGGCCGGGTCTCGACCTCCTCGACGCGGAAGGCGCCGGCCTCTACCGCCGCCTTGGCGCGCAGGGCGATGCCTTCGTCGCCCAGGCTCAGCCGCTCCAGCTTCTCGCCCTCGAACCTTACCAGGCGCGCGGGGAATTCGGCGCCGCCCTGCTCCATCCTGGCGACGACCGACCAGTATTCCTGCGGCTTGAACGCCTCGATCTCGCGCTCGCGCTCGACGATCAGGCGCAGCGCCACCGACTGCACGCGGCCCGCGCTCTTGGCGCCGGGGAGCTTGCGCCAGAGCACCGGAGAAAGCGTAAAGCCGAACAGGTAGTCGAGCGCGCGGCGAGCGAGGTAGGCGTCGATCAGGTCCTGGTCCAGCTCGCGCGGCTGGGTCATCGCCTGGGTGACCGTATCCTTGGTGATCGCGTTGAAAGTGACGCGCTGCACGTCCTTGGGCAGGACCTTGCGCCGGGCCAGCAGCTCGCGGACGTGCCAGCTGATCGCCTCGCCCTCGCGGTCGGGGTCGGTGGCGAGGATCAGGCGGTCGGCGCCCTTGGCGGCGTCGGCGATCGCCTTCACCTGCTTCTGCTTGTCGCCGTAGAGCTCCCAGTCCATGGCGAAGCCCTCGTCGGGCCGCACCGACCCGTCCTTGGCCGGCAAGTCGCGGACATGTCCGTAGGAAGCCAGGACCTTGTAGTCCTTGCCCAGGTATTTCTCGATGGTCTTGGCCTTGGCGGGCGATTCGACGATGACGAGTTGCATGGCTAGGCTGACCCGCCCCTTTCACGTGTGCACATACGCGTAAGGGTGAGCGGGCACCCTCCGCCGCGTCAAGAGACAGTTTTCAGGCCCGGCTCAGGCGTCGTCCTCCTCGTAGACTTCGGCCAGTACCCATTCGCCCTTGCGGTTGCGGATCCAGCCCGACGAGGCCCAGGTGCCGCCGTCGACGGCGACGATCGTGCCGGTGATGTAGCTCGACATCTTCGAGGCGAGGAACAGCGCGGTCTGCGCGCATTCGTCGGCGCCGGCATAGCGGCCGAGCGGGATGCGCCGCTTCGCTGCCGCTTCCACCGCCTTCGACGGGCCGACGTCGACTTTCTGTTCTCCTGCCGGCGCGATCGCGGCGGCGAAGATGCCGGGCGTGATCGCCTCGTCGGGGGCGATCGCATTCACCCGGATGCCGTGGTCGGCGACTTCCAGCGACAGCGTGCGGGTGAAACCGTTCATCGCCGCCTTGAGCGAGGTCGCCACGGCGAAGTTCGGGCAGGCGCGCGAGCCCTCGATGCTGCTGACGTTGACGATCGCCCCGCCGCGCCCTTCGCGGATCATGATCGGCAGCGTCGCATGGGTCGCGGCGAACATCGAGAACAGGTTGAGGTTGACGTGCCGCTGCCACGACCGCTCCGACTGGTCGACGAACAGCCGCTTGGAACCGCCGCCGGCGTTGTTCACCAGCACGTCGATCCGGCCGAATTCCGCATCGGCCGCGGCGATCATCGCGCGGACCTGGTCGGTGTCCATGACGTCGGTCGGCACGGCCAGCGCCTTGCGGCCGATCTGCCGGACCTTCTCGGCCACTTCCTCGCAACGGTCGGGCAGGATGTCGGCGACGACGATGTTCGCCCCGGCCTTGGCGAAGAGCAGCGCGATCGCCCGGCCGATGCCGCCGCCGCCGGCGGTCACGACCGCCGTCTGCCCTTCGAGCAGCCTGTCCATCTGCAACAGCTCCGGCACCCGGAGCAGTTCTTCGGCGTAGTCGGTCATGCGTGGTTTCCTTTCCCGGCTTTTCGGCCGGCATAGGCAGCGGCGGGCCGCTTGCCAACGGATGCAGGCGCCGCAGCCGCGACAGGCATTCCTCGATTCCGGCGGGACTATGCCGCTTCAGGCGGCAAGGCTGACGCGGCCGCCGGCGTGGCGCTGCAGGCGGCCGGCAATCTCCAGCTCGAACAGGGCGAGCTGCACCGCGGCGGCCGAGGCGCCGCTCTGGCGGATCAGCTCGTCGACCGAGACCGGCGCCAGGGTGAGCATGTCGGCGACTTCGGCCGAGGGCGCTTCGCCGCAGTCCGGCTCGGGAATGAAGGCCGGTGCGGCCTCGCGGAAAGTCGAGCGCGGCACCCCGTCGAAACCCGAGAGCAGCTCGATCACGTCGTCCGGCGTCTGGACCAGCACGGCGCCCTCGCGGATCAGCTGGTTGCAGCCGTGCGACCGGCTTTCCAGCGGCGAACCGGGGATCGCCATCACTTCGCGGCCGTATTCCGCCGCCAGCCGGGCAGTGATCAGCGAGCCGGACTTCGGCGCCGCCTCTACCACCAGGGTGCCGGCGGCGAGCCCGGCGATGATGCGGTTGCGCGAGGGGAAATGGCGGGCCAGCGGCTCGGTCCCGGGCGGCTGCTCGGCGATCAGCAGGCCTTCCCGGGCGACGCGCTCCTGCAGCGCGGCATGCTCGGGCGGATAGGCGATGTTGATGCCGCTGGCGATGACGCCGATCGTCGCGCCGCCGGCCAGGGCCCCCTCGTGGGCGGCGCCGTCGATCCCGCGGGCGAGGCCGGAGACGACGGCCCATCCGGCTTCGGCCAGTCCGGCGGCGAAATCGCGCGCCAGCTTGGTCGCGGCGGCCGATGCGTTGCGCGCCCCGACGACGGCGACCGCCCGGCGACCGGCCAGCCCGACGTCCCCACGCGTGATCAGGATCGGCGGCGCCGTGTCGACTTGCGCC
Source organism: Pseudomonadota bacterium (assembly GCA_963205265.1). Taxonomy (GTDB): domain Bacteria; phylum Pseudomonadota; class Alphaproteobacteria; order Sphingomonadales; family Sphingomonadaceae; genus Novosphingobium. Next base: position 40,511 of record CAUJJI010000188.1, on the reverse strand, counting down.
AGCAGCGGCGGATAGTCGGGAGAATCGTGGAACAGATAGCGCGCCCCGGCGCGCTTCACCGCCGCGACCTCGGCGGAGATCCGCGGCTCGCCCGCCGGTCGGTAAGGCGAGCCGTGGCGCCCGGCCAGCTCGGGCAGCGCCGCGAGGGCCTGCACCGCATCGCCGTAGCGCCGCAGCAGCTGGCGGTAGCTGACCGGGCCGATGTTGGGCGACCGCAGCAGGCGGATACGGGCGAAAGCCTCGTCCCGCGGCAGTTTCACCGGTCCTTGCCGCCGCCGACGGTCGGCTCGGTGCCGGCGCGCAGCCGGGCGATGTTGGCACGATGGAGCCACAGGACCACGACCGCCAGCAGCGCCAGGACCGGCGCGAATTCGGCATGGCCGGTCGCCATGGCGGCAACCGGCGCGGCGACCGCTGCGCTCATCCCGGCAAGCGAGGAGATCCGGGTCACTGCCAGCAGCGTCACCCAGATGATCGCATAGGTCGCGCCCACCGGCCAGGCGAGGCCCAGCGACACGCCCATCAGCGTCGCTACGCCCTTGCCGCCCCGGAAGCGCAGCCAGACCGGGAAGCAGTGGCCGAGCAGCGCGCCGGCGGCGGCGAACTGGACGGCATCGGGAAACCAGCGCCAGGCCAGGAGGACCGCCAGCAGGCCCTTGCCCATGTCGAGCAACAGAGTCGCCGCCGCCAGCCCCTTGCGCCCCGTGCGCAGCACGTTGGTCGCGCCGATGTTGCCCGAGCCGATCGCCCGCAGGTCGCCGCCGCCGGTCAGGCGGGTGAGGACCAGGCCGAAGGGGATCGAGCCCAATGCATAGCCGAGCAGGATTGCGGTTAACCAAGCCACGCCCGCCTCATTAACGGGGTCGGGACGCATTGTCGAAGCCTCGCGCGGACTTATCCGACGCGCGGCTTTTCTTTTGCCGCGCGACCCGGCTAGAAAGGCCGCAAGGCGAGCAGTTCGAAGCGGGGGAAAAGTGTCGCAAGCGGTCGATCCATCGGCACCGATCCTGCTCTTCGATTCCGGCGTCGGCGGCCTTTCGGTCCTGGCCGAGCTGCGCAAGCAGCTGCCGCAGGCGCCGGTGATCTACGCGGCGGACAATGCCGGCCTGCCCTATGGCGACAAGACCGAGGCGCAGATCGCCGCCCGCGTTTCCGGCCTGCTCGGCCGCATGACCGAGCGGTTCCACCCGCGGCTGGTCTGCATCGCCTGCAACACGGCCTCGACCATCGCGCTCGGCATGGTGCGCGAAGTGCTGGAAGTGCCGATCGTCGGCACGGTGCCGGCGATCAAGCCGGCGGCGGCGATGACGCGCACCGGCACGATCGGCCTGCTCGGCACCGAGGCGACCATCCGCCAGGGCTACGTCGACCGGCTCGAGCACGAATTCGCCCAGGGCAAGCGCCTGCTGCGCGCCGCCGCTCCCGCTCTCGTCGCCGCCGCCGAGGCGCGGCTGCGCGGCGAGCCGGTCGATCCGCAGGTCTACGCCGCGGCCGCCGACGCGCTGCGCATGCAACCCGGCGGCGAAGCGATCGACACGGTCGTCCTCGCCTGTACGCATTTCCCCCTCGTCGAGCCCGAGCTCGCCCAAGCTTTCGGTCCCGGCGTGCGCTTCGTGCACGGCGCCGAAGGGATCGCCCGGCGCATCGCCTTCCTCACCCAGGGCCAGGAATTCCAGCGCCTCCGGCCCGACCTCGCGCTGTTCACCCGGGACGGCGAAGAATCGGCCAGGCTGGCGGATTCATTGAAAACTTACGGATTGTTACGGATAGAAATCCTATGATCCAGCGGCAATCAGATGCCACTGGCAAAGCCGGGCCTTTTCGGCTAAACGACCGCCCCAGCCGGCCCGGCGCCCAAGGGCAAACGCAGGATGGACGCTTGAACTACGAACATATCTTCGAACAGGCCATCGAACGCCTGCACGCCGAAGGCCGTTATCGGGTATTCATCGACATCCTGCGCAACCGCGGATCATACCCGAATGCCCGCTGCTTCGCCGGCCACAACGGCCCGAAGCCGATCACCGTATGGTGCTCGAACGACTATCTCGCCATGGGCCAGCACCCCAAGGTGATCGAAGCCATGGAAGAAGCGCTGCACGACGTCGGCGCCGGCTCCGGCGGCACCCGCAACATCGGCGGCAACACCCATTACCACGTCGACCTCGAGCGCGAGCTTGCCGATCTCCACGGCAAGGAAGGCGCGCTGCTGTTCACCTCGGGCTACGTCTCGAACGACGCGACGCTGTCGACGCTGGCCAAGGTCCTGCCCGGCTGCGTGATCTTCTCGGACGAACTGAACCACGCCAGCATGATCGCCGGCATCCGCAATTCGGGCTGCGAGAAGAAGGTCTGGCGGCACAACGACCTCGAGCATCTCGAGCAGCTGCTGGCCGAAACCGATCCCGAACTGCCCAAGCTGATCGCCTTCGAAAGCGTCTATTCGATGGACGGCGACGTCGCCCCGATCCACGCGATCTGCGACCTGGCCGACAAGTACAACGCGCTGACCTACATCGACGAAGTCCACGCCGTCGGCATGTACGGCAAGCGCGGCGGCGGCATCACCGACCGCGACGAAGCCGCGCACCGCATCACCATCATCGAAGGCACGCTGGGCAAGGCTTTCGGCGTCATGGGCGGCTACATCGCCGCCGACGCCCGGATCATCGACGTGATCCGCTCCTATGCCCCGGGCTTCATCTTCACCACCAGCCTGTCGCCGGTGCTGGTCGCCGGCGTGCTCGCCTCGGTCCGCCACCTCAAGGAATCGAGCGTCGAGCGCGACGGCCAGCAGGCCGCCGCCGCGACGCTCAAGCGCATGTTCTCCGAAGCCGGCCTGCCGGTCATGCCCTCGACCACGCACATCGTCCCGCTGATGGTCGGCGATCCGGTCAAGGCCAAGCGGATCAGCGACATCCTGCTCGCCGAATACGGCGTCTACGTCCAGCCGATCAACTTCCCCACCGTCCCCCGCGGTACCGAGCGCCTGCGCTTCACCCCGGGACCGGCGCACAGCGAGGACATGATGCGCGATCTCACAGCGGCGCTGGTGGAGATCTGGGAGCGGATGGAAATGGAGCGCCGGCGCGCGGCTTGACGGCTGCTCGGTAACCGTCATCGTCATGCTGAACTTCTTTCAGCACCCATGGAGCCTCCAGGCTCCAAAGCCAGCGAACGAAGCGCGAAGGCACCGCTGTCCGTCCATGCATGGCTCGGGAGCCCGAGGCGAAATAGGCCCTGAACCCAGTTCAGGGTGACGCAAGCGGATTGTCTTCCAAACAGCTTGTTGTCCGGCTAGCGAACTTGCCCCCGGCCTGCGCCGGGGGAGCAAGTCTTGACCGGGCCGCCGATTACCGCAGCGACACCACGTTGTCCGACACCCGCGTATCGCGGCGGCCGCGGTACTGGCTGTCCATCGGCTCGTCGGCGACGTCGAGCGCGGTTCCCTCGCCGAAGCCGTTGAACTTCGTGCGCATCGCCGCGCCGTAGGCGCCGAGCATGCCGATCTCGACATAGTCGCCGGCCTGGATGTCGGCCGGCAGCTCGAACGGGCCTTCCATGTAGTCGGCATCGTCGCAGGTCGGCCCGTAGAACGAGAAGCGCTCGGCCTCGCCGCTGCGGCCCGCCACGAGGCAGCGCACCGGGAATCGCCAACCGACATGCGCCGCGTCGTAGAGCGCGCCGTAGGCGCCGTCGTTGATGTACAGCTCCTGCCCGCGGCGCTTCTCGACGCGCACGATCAGCGAATTGTACTCGGCGCACAGCGCGCGGCCGGGCTCGCACCACAGCTCCGACGAATAGGAGATCGGCAGCGATTCCGCGGCGCGGTGGATCGAGGCGAAGTAGTCCTCGAGCGGCGGCGGGGTCATGCCCGGATAGATCGACGGAAAGCCGCCGCCGACATCGATGATGTCGACCGTGACCGACGCGTCGACGATCGCCGCGCGCACCCGCTCCATCGCCTGGACATAGGCGAAGGGCGTCATCGCCTGGCTGCCGACGTGGAAGCAGATGCCGAGCGCATCGGCGACCTGGCGAGTCGCCTGCAGCAGCGGCGCCGCATCGGCGAGATCGATGCCGAACTTCGACGCCAGGCTGAGCTCGGCATAGTCCGACGAGACGCGCAGGCGCACGCAGAGCGACAGGTCGGTCGCCGGGCTGCCGTCGGCAGCGGCAGTGGCCGCGACGATCTTGTCCAGCTCTTCCTGGGTGTCGAGGCTGAAGGTGCGGACGCCGTGGACGGTGTAGGCCTCGGCAATCGCGGCAGCCGTCTTCACCGGGTGCATGAAGCACAGCACGGCCTCGGGCAGCACGGCCCGCACCAGGCGCACCTCGGCGATCGAGGCGACGTCGTAGTGGGTGATGCCGGCGTCCCACAGCACGCGCAGCAGCTCGGGCGAGGGATTCGCCTTCACCGCATAGAGCGACTTGCCCGGAAACTTCTGTGCGAAGAAACGAGCAGCACGCGCCGCCGCATGCGGGCGGTTGAGAATGACGGGTTCGTCAGGCGCGAGAGCGCCAGCTACAGCCGATGCGTCAGGGTGAATGTACAACTCAAGGGACCCCCAAAGGCTAAGTTACAAACAAAGCTGCCTTGCGGTTTGGAAGTCCCCATGGGGCAGCGGGGGGCCGATATAGAATGTTCGCGATGAACTGCAAGTGAAAACGGCGCCGCTCTCCACAAGGGGACAGTGTGCCGCGACAGGTGGATTATCGTTTTAAAGCAATCGCTTCGATCAGAATGTGACCTTGGGGACGGCCCCCACCGTGGCCCTCTCGTCGAGGCCCAGCTCGTTGAAGGCGGCGGGCTCGAAACCCATCGCCCCGGCGAAGAGCACGGCGGGGAAGCTTTCGCGCCCGGCGTTGTACCGTGCGGCGGCCGCGTTGAGCGCGCGGCGGGCGGCGGCAAGCTTATCCTCGACGTCGGCCAGTTCGCCCTGCAAGGCCTGGAAATTGGCGCTTGCCTTGAGATCGGGATAGGCCTCTCCCAGTGCGATCAGCCGGCCGATCGCCCCGCTCAGCTCGCGTTCCGAATCGGGCGACGGCGCCGATTCGGCCCGGTTGCGGGCTTCGATCACGCGGTCGAAGGTGTCCTGCTCGTGCGCGGCATAGCCTTTGACCGTGGCGACGAGATTCGGGATCAGGTCGTGCCGCTGGCGCAATTGCGCGTCGATGTCGGCATTGCCCTGCCGACAGGTCTGGCGAAGCCCGACGAGCCGGTTATAGATGGCGACGATCCACAGCGCGATGACGGCCAGGACGACCAAGGTGACGATGAAAACCATCCGCGAAAACTCCCCGCTCAGCCCCGACGGCCGCGCCAATGGCTATCATCTTGCCGCGGACACGCAAGCGCCTTGATCGAGCGGCCCGACCCCGACGCGCTGCTCGCGGGCCCCCTGGGCGAATGGCTGGCCGGCCAGCAGAGCCTGCGCGACGAGACTCGCGCCACGGTCGCCCGCCGCCGCCGCTGGGGGATCATCGGCGCGGTGGTGCTCGGCGCGCTGGCGCTGGTGCTGTTCCAGGACATCGAGGCGACGCTGTGGGTCGGCATGATGGTCGGCGGCGGCGGCTTCGTCTGGGCCCAGGCCGCGGCGCAGCCGGTCACCAATGCGATCAAGGGCCAGATCAACGGCGCGGTCGCCAGGGCGCTCGAGCTCGAGTTCTCGCTTGCCTGCACGACCGGCGAGGAATGGCAGCTCGCCTGCGGCTACGGCCTGCTGCCGAGCTTCGACCGCGAGGACTTCGAGGACCGCTGGTCGGGCGAACTGGGCTCGCTGCCGTTCCAGACCTACGAGGCGCACTGCCAGGAATGGCGCGGATCGGGCAAGAACCGGCGGCTCGAGACGGTGTTCCGCGGCGCGGTGTTGTCGGTCGCCTTCACGCGCCGCTTCCACGGGGTGACGCTGATCGAGGGCGACGGCAAGCGCAAGCGCTGGTTCGGCGGCGAGAAGGAGGAGGTCACGCTCAACGGCACGCCGATGCAGCGCTGCGACATGGTCGATCCGGCTTTCGAGGACCGCTTCACCGTCTGGAGCAACGATCCGGTAGAGGCGCGCTACCTCGTCCATCCCGAATATATCGAGCGGCTGAGCGCGGTCGAGACGGCCTTTGCCGGCAAGAACCTGCGCGCCCTGTTCTGCGGCGGCAGCCTGATCATGCTGGTCGAGACTGGCGACCAGTTCGAGAGCGGCAGTCTCGACGCCAGCGACGACCGGGTGCGCCTGATCCAGACCATCGACCAGTTCGGCGCGCTCGCCGACCTCGCGCATCGGCTGAACGAGGCGCCGCGGGGGAATTTCGCGCCGGCCTCAGCTTAGCCGATCCCGGAAATCCTCGTAGCCGAACCGCCGCACGCATTCGAGCGCGTCGCTGTCGCTGTCCCACAGCCAGATCGAGGGCAGCGGCACGCCGTTGAAAGTCGTGGTCTTGACCATCGAGTAATGCGCCTGGTCGAGGAAGGCGATGCGCTCCCCCGGCTCGCAGGGCACCGGCAGGCGATAGTCGCCGATGACGTCGCCCGCGAGGCACGACGGCCCGCCCAGGCGCACGGCCCCGCCCTGCCCCTCGTCGATGATCTCGTCGTCGGACGGCGCTTCGCCGAGCAGCGCCGGGCGATAGGGCGCTTCCAGCACGTCGGGCATGTGGCAGGTCGCCGAGATGTCGGTGATCGCCAGCGGCATGCCGTTCCAGTGCGTGTCGAGAATCGTGCCGACCAGGATGCCGGCATCCAGCGCCACCGCCTCGCCCGGCTCCATGTAGATCTCGGCCTCGGTGTCCTCGGCCATGTCGCGCAGGAATTCGACCAGCTCCTCGCGCTGGTAGTCGGCGCGGGTGATGTGATGCCCGCCGCCGAGGTTGAGCCACTTGAACTGGCCGAACCAGGGCTCGAGATGGTCGAAGGCAACGTCCCAGGTGCGGCGCAGCGGTTCGAAGTCCTGCTCGCACAGCGTGTGCATGTGCAGGCCGTCGACCATGGCGATATGCTCGTCGGTCAGCTGGTCGATCGGGAAGCCGAGCCGCGAGTGCGGTGCGCAGGGATCGTAGCGCGGCACTTCGCCCTCGGCGTGCAGGGGATTGATCCGAAGGCCGACGTCGAAGTGGTCGCCGCGCGCCCGCGCCGCCTCGATGATCGGCAGGAAGCGTTCGATCTGGCCCGGCGAGTTGAAGATCAGGTGGTCCGACAGCCGGCAGATCTCGGGCAGGTCCTCCGGCTTGTAGGCGGCGCAGTAGGTCGCGATCTCGCCGTCGTAGAACTCGCTCGCCAGCCGCGCTTCCCACAGGCCCGAAGTGCAGACGCCGTCGAGATATTCGCCGACGATCGGCGCAACCTTCCACATCGAGAACGCCTTGAGCGCAGCGAGCATCCGGATCCCCGCCGCGTCGCGCACTTCGGCCAGGATGCGCAGGTTCGCACGCAGTTTCGCCGCGTCGACGACGAAAGCGGGGCTGTCGACTCTTGCGAGATCGAAATGGGCGAAAGCGCCCGGATCGCCGGCTCTGGTTTCCATGTGGTACTCCCTAGAATTACCTCCCCGGCACGGGGAGGGGGACCGCCGCCGCAGGCGGTGGTGGAGGGGACCATCGTCCAGGCGCCGCGTCGACGAGGAGAGCCCCCTCCACCACGCCGCTGCGCGCCGTGGTCCCCCTCCCCGTGCCGGGGAGGAACATTCAAAACTCCAGCGGCCCTGCCAGTTCCTTCACCTGCCAGGGCAGGCCTTGCGCGTTGAGCATGGCCATGAACGGATCGGGATCGAACTGCTCCATGTTGAACACGCCTTCGCCCCGCCAGGCGCCGGTGAGCATCATCGCCGCGCCGATCATCGCCGGGACGCCGGTGGTGTAGCTGACGGCCTGGTTGCCGGTCTCGTGGAAAGCATCCTCGTGGTCGCAGATGTTGTAGACGTAGAAGGTCTTCTCGCCCGACCCGTCGAGCGCCTCGCCGGTGGCGATATCGCCGATGTTGGTCTTGCCGTGGGTGGTCGGCCCCAGCGAGGCAGGCTCGGGCAGCACTGCCTTGAGGAACTGCAGCGGGATGATTTCCTGGCCGTTGTAGATCACCGGGTCGATCCGGGTCATGCCGACGTTCTGCAGCACGGTCAGGTGGTTGATGTAGGCATCGCCGAACGTCATCCAGAAGCGCGCGCGCTCCATCTCGGGGATGAACCGGGCCAGGCTTTCCAGTTCCTCGTGGTACATGAGGTACATGTTCTTGGGGCCGACGCCTTCGAAGTCGAAGTTCTCGCGGATGGTCATGGCCGGGGTCTCGACCCAGGCGCCGTTCAGCCAGTGCCGCGCCGGGGCGGTCACTTCGCGGATGTTGATCTCGGGGTTGAAATTGGTGGCGAAGGCCTGGCCGTGGTCGCCTCCGTTGCAGTCGAGGATGTCGAGCGTGCGGATGGTCTTCAGCTTGTGCTTCTTCAGCCACATGGCGAAGACGCTGGTGACGCCGGGATCGAAACCCGAGCCGAGCAGGGCCATCAGCCCCGCCTCGCGGAAGCGATCCTGGTATTCCCACTGCCAGCGGTACTCGAACCGGGCGACGTCCTTCGGCTCGTAGTTCGCGGTGTCCATGTAGTCGACGCCGGCGGCAAGGCAGGCATCCATGATCGTCAGGTCCTGGTAAGGCAGCGCCAGGTTGACGACCAGCTTCGGCCCGATCTGCCGGATCAGCGCAGTAAGCGCCGGCACGTCCTCCGCATCGATCGCATAGGTGGCGACCGCGACGCCCGTCCGCTGCCTGACCGATTCGGCGATCGCGTCGCACTTGCTCCTGGTCCGGCTGGCGAGGTGGATATCCGAGAAGATGCCCGGATTCATTGCCATCTTGTGGACCGCTACCGAGCCGACGCCACCCGCGCCGATCACCAGAACCTTGCTCACATGCATCTCCTTCGAACCAGAGACGCGCATATAGGCCGCTTGCGTGACATCTCAACACGGGCCGTGCGCAAGCGGCGCGATTGACTTCCCCCGTCCACCCGAACAGTCTCGCCCAGGGTATTCCCTGCAAAGGAGAGGGGCATGATCGGAATGGCTATCCTGCAGCCGGTGGTCGCGCTGGCGGCGTGGACGATGGTGATGTGGTTCTGGCTCTACGGCACGCGCATCCCGGCGCTGAGCGCGGCGAAAGTCAGCCCGGACGACCTGGTCCACGATCCGTCGAAGTCGCTCGACAACGTCCTGCCGCCGCAGGTGCAGTGGAAGGCGCACAACTACAACCACCTGCACGAGGCGCCGACCGTCTTCTACGCAGTGGCGATCGTCCTTGCCATCATCGGCGCCGGCGACGGCCTCAACGCGCAGATTGCCTGGGTCTACGTCGCGCTGCGCGTGCTGCATTCGCTGATCCAGGTGACGGTCAACAAGGTTTCGCTGCGGTTCCTGGTCTTCGCCCTGTCGAGCTTCTGCCTGATGCTGCTGGTCGCGCGGGCGGCGATGGTGATGTTCTAGCGACTCTCGAGCGCCAGGGACGAGCGCTGGACGATCCTCCCCTGTAAGGGGAGGTGGCAGCCCTGCATGGGCTGACGGAGGGGTGTCAGCGCACGAACAGGCTGGCCAGCTCGACGTGAGTCGACCAGCGGAACTGGCCCACCGGGCGGACTTCCTCGAGCCGGTAGCCGCTCGCGACCAGCGTCGCCGCGTCGCGTGCCCAGCTCGACGGGTTGCAGCTGACGTAGACCACGCGCGGCACGCGGCTTTCGGCGATGCGTCCGACCTGTTCCCTCGCCCCGGCGCGCGGCGGGTCGAGCACGACGCCGGCAAAGCGGTCGAGTTCGTCGGGCTGGAGCGGGTTGCGGAACAGGTCGCGGTGCATGGCGAAGACCGGCAACTGGGCCGCGCCCGCCGCCGCCTTGCAGGCGAGATGCGCATCGCGTGCCGCTTCCGCCGCCAGCACCTTGGCCGGCCCGGCAAGCGCGAAAGCGAAAGTGCCGAGGCCCGAGAACAGGTCGGCGATCGTCGGGCAGCCGGCCAGCCATTCGCGCGCCGCGGCGGCAAGCGCCGCCTCGCCGTCGGCCGTGGCCTGGAGGAATGCGCCGGGCGGCAGCGGCACGCTGCGGCCGGCGAGCGAGACCGAGACCGGCTCGGGCTCCCACATCGCCTCGGGGCCATAGCCCTGGTCGACGGTCAGCCGCGCCAGCGCATTGGCCCGCGCGAAGTCGAGCATCGCCTCGGTGGCGGCCAGGCCTTCCACTGCCAGCCCCTTGAGCGCGACGTCGACGCCCTGCTCGGCCAGCGCCAGCTCGATCTCGACGGCGATCCGCCCCTTCTGCCGGGCGAGCAGCTTGCGCAGCGGGGCGACGACGCCGAACAGCTCGGGCGCCAGGACATGGCATTCGGCCAGATCGACGAGCCGTTGCGAGGCCGCCTCGCGGAAGCCGAGCGCGATCCGGCCGCCGACCGTCGCCGCATGCAGCGAGGCGCGGCGGCGGCTTTTCGGCGGCGAGAGATAGGGCGGGGAAATGCGCTCGGACACGAGCCCCTGGCCCGAGGCCGCGTTGGCGACGCGATCGGCGACGAACTGCGCCAGCGCCTCGTCGTCGAGATGCTGCAGCTGGCAACCGCCGCAGCTGCCGAAATGGCGGCACGGCGGCGTCGCATGGTGCGGGCCGTGCTGCAGCGTGCCGTCGGCCAGCAGCAGGTCGCCCGGTGCCGAGCCGGGAACATGGCGGCCGGCAGCGGTGACGCCGTCGCCCTTCGCGGCAACGCGCAGGATCGTCTCGCCCTCGCTCACAGGCAGGCGGCAAGCGCGCGCGGAACGGCCTCGGCGAGCCGGGCAGCGGTGAGAGCCGGCCCGCACAGCCGGGCGGCCTCGCCATGCAGCCAGATGCCCTCGCAGGCGGCGGCGTAGGCTTCGGAGCCGGTGGCGAGCCGGCTTGCGATCACGCCGGCGAGGACATCCCCGGTTCCCGCCGCCGAAAGCCAGCTCGACGCGCGCGGAGCGCAGGCGAGGCGACCGTCGGGCGCGGCCACCGCCGTGTCGGGGCCCTTGGCGACGACGATCATCCCACTCGCCGCGGCAAGCGCGCGGGCGCGGTCGGCTTTCGAGCCTTCGCCGCTGCAGCCGAAAGCGGCTTCGAGCGCCTTCAGCTCGCCCTCGTGCGGAGTGGCGATCAGCGGCGCGCGGCGTTCGGCCAGCTGCCGTTCGCCGAGCAGCAGCAGGGCATCGGCATCGATCACCGCCGGGACGGGATCGGCCAGCGCCGTCGCCAGCCGCTCGCGCGCCTGGCCGTCGCGGCCGAGGCCCGGTCCGACGAGCACCGCGGTGTTGCGATCGTCGGTGAGCACTTCAGACAGCTTGCCGCGGTTCACCACGATCTCGGCCGGGGCAGCGACGCTCTCGGCTGCGAACAGCTTGACGTAGCCGGCTCCCGCGCCCTGGGCCGCAGCGCAGGCGAGCAGCGCCGCGCCGGGCATCTCGCCGCCGACCACGGCCAGGAGACCGCGGCGATACTTGTGCGCATCGGCCGAGGGTTCGCGCAGGTGCGGCCGGCGGATCACCGTACCCGCGCCCACGACCGGCGGCACGCCGATGCCGACCAGCCGCCGCTCGCCCATGATCGCGCAGGCCGGCATCAGGAAATGCGCGAATTTCCAGGCGCCGAGCGCGATAGTGAGGTCGAAGGAAGGCAGGTCCGCATTGAGCAGCGCGCCGCTGTCGGATTCGACGCCGCTCGGCAGGTCGACGGCGATGCGGTGGCGGTGGTGGGCGGCCAGTCTCGCCAGCAGGGCGGCATGCGCCTCTCCCAGCGGGCGAGTCAGACCGCTGCCGAACAGGCAGTCGACCAGGGCGTCGCCGTGCGGGTCGGCATCGGGCCCGAGCACGTCCCCGCGATAGAGCGCGCGCGCATTGCGCGCCGCCGCGGTCGCCGGCTCCATCGCCGCCACGACAGCGACCTTGCCGCCCCTGGCCCGGATGGCTTCGGCGATGACATAGCCGTCGCCGCCGTTGTTGCCCGGGCCGCAGAGCACGGTGACCTTGTGATGGCCGGCGAGGCGCCAGACCCATTCGGCCGCACCGCGCCCGGCTACGTCCATCAGCGCCTCGACGCTGCTGTCCTGCGCGATGAGCGCCTCTTCCGCGGCGCGCATCGCCGCGACGGTCAGGATCTGGTCAACTGCTGGGGACATGCGGCTTCTGCGTTGCCGGGAAACGGTAGCGGTCCTTGCCCACGGTCACTTCCAGGATATTGCCGGACAGGCTGGTCTCGGCTTCGTCGGCGCCGTCGGCCACGGCCAGCCCGCGCCCGTCCTTGAGCACCTTGAAACGGCGGAATGCGCCGTCGGGATGGCGGACGACGAGATAGAGCACGCCGTCGTTCGGCGCGCGCTCGACCAGGCAGTCGCGCGTGAACTGCGGCGCGCCCTGCAGCGCGCACGCGATGCGGTCGTCGGCGGCGGCAGCGGAAGTCGAGCCGGCGGACGGCGATCCGGGCTCGGCCGAGCAGGCCGCGAGGAGGAGTGGGAGGATCGCTGCTGCACCGATCCTCCCCTGTAAGGGGAGGTGGCAGCGCGTAGCGCTGACGAAGGGGTGTAACCGTCCGAGGAGAGGGTGATACCCCTCCACCACCGGCTGCGCCGGCGGTCCCCCTCCCCCTCTGAGGGAAGATCTTGACGACGATCCGCCCGCCATCGTCACCGCCGCTTGAGCTGGCTGACGTCGCGCACTGCGCCGCGCGCCGCGCTGGTGGTCATCGCCGCATAGGCCTGCAGCGCCGTCGAGACCTTGCGCGGGCGCGGATGCACGGGCGCCCAGGCGGCATCGCCCTTCGCTTCCATCGCTGCCCGGCGCCGCGCCAGCTCGTCGTCGGCGACGGCCAGGTGGATGGCGCGGGCGGGAATGTCGATCTCGATCGTGTCGCCGTTCTCGACCAGGCCGATCGTGCCGCCTTCGGCCGCCTCGGGCGAGACGTGGCCGATCGACAGGCCCGAAGTGCCGCCGGAAAAGCGCCCGTCGGTGATCAGCGCGCAGGCGGCGCCGAGGCCCTTCGACTTGAGGTAGCTGGTCGGATAGAGCATTTCCTGCATGCCCGGCCCGCCGCGCGGGCCTTCGTAGCGGATGACGACGACGTCGCCGGCCACCACCTGCCCGCCGAGAATGCCCGCCACCGCCGCGTCCTGGCTCTCGTAGACGCGCGCCGGGCCGGTGAACTTGAGGATCTTGTCGTCGACGCCCGCGGTCTTCACGATGCAGCCGTCGATCGCGATGTTGCCCGAAAGGACGGCAAGCCCGCCATCCTTGCTGAAGGCATGGTCGACCGAGCGGATCACGCCCTTCTTGCGGTCGGTGTCGAGCGCTTCCCAGCGGCGCGACTGGCTGAAGGCGGTCTGCGTCGGTACGCCGCCCGGCGCCGCGCGGTAGAACTCCTGGACCGAGGCGTCGTTGGTGCGGCCGATGTCCCAGCGCGCCAGCGCGTCGCCCAGCGTGCGGCTGTGGACGGTGGGCAGGTCGCGGTGGATCAGCCCGCCGCGGTCGAGCTCGCCGAGGATCGCCATGATGCCGCCGGCGCGGTGGACGTCTTCCATATGGACGTCGCTCTTGGCCGGGGCGACCTTGGACAGGCAGGGGACCTTGCGCGACAGCCGGTCGATGTCGGTCATGGTGAAGTCCACCCCGGCCTCGTGCGCGGCGGCCAGCAGGTGCAGCACGGTATTGGTCGAGCCGCCCATGGCGATGTCGAGGCTCATCGCGTTCTCGAAAGCCTGGAAGCTGGCGACGCTGCGCGGCAGCACGCTGGCGTCGTCGCCCTCGTAGTAGCGGTGGCAAAGGTCGACGATCAGGCGTCCCGCCTCCAGGAACAGGCGCTGGCGGTCGCCGTGTGTCGCCAGCATCGAGCCGTTGCCCGGCAGCGAGAGGCCCAGCGCCTCGGTCAGGCAGTTCATCGAGTTGGCGGTGAACATGCCCGAGCACGAGCCGCAGGTCGGGCAGGCCGAGCGTTCGATCGTCTGCACTTCCTCGTCGCTGTAGCTCTCGTCGGCGGCGGCGACCATGGCATCGATGAGGTCGAGCGCATGCTCCTTGCCCTTGATCACCACCTTGCCGGCTTCCATCGGCCCGCCCGAGACGAAGACCGCCGGGATGTTCAGCCGCAGTGCCGCCATCAGCATGCCGGGGGTGATCTTGTCGCAGTTGGAGATGCAGACCATCGCGTCGGCGCAATGGGCATCGACCATGTATTCGACGCTGTCGGCGATCAGGTCGCGCGACGGCAGCGAATAGAGCATGCCGTCGTGGCCCATGGCGATGCCGTCGTCGACGGCGATGGTGTTGAATTCCTTGGCGACGCCGCCCGCCGCCTCGATCTCGCGCGCGACCATCTGGCCGAGGTCCTTCAGGTGGACGTGGCCCGGCACGAACTGGGTGAAGCTGTTGACCACGGCGATGATCGGCTTGCCGAAGTCGCTGTCCTTCATGCCCGTGGCCCGCCACAGGCCCCGGGCGCCCGCCATGTTGCGGCCGTGAGTGGTAGTGCGGGAACGATAGGCAGGCATGGGTCAGGCTCCGGTGGGGGGTTTTGCGGTTCGGTACGCCCCTACTTCAGGTGGGGAGTGTTCCGAAGAAGAAAATAGGTGCTCTGCGCTCTCTGCGCGACCCTACACCCCCAAGGCCACGGCATTGCACACCCGCGTCAGGCGTTCCGCCCAGACCGCCTGCCCCGCCGCGTCGGCGATCTCGTCCTGGCGGATCTCGACGCCAAGGTAGGGCCGCCCTTCCGCTTCGGCGTGGCGGTTCATCGTCGCATTGAGCAGCTTGCCCGAATAGGGCTGCTGGTCGCCCACCACCAGGCCTTCGGCCTCGAGCATCGGGATGGCGATGCGGGCGGCACGGTCGTCGTGGTTGTAGAGCACGCCGATCTGCCAGGGCCGTTGCTCCTCGGGCCGCGTCGCCAGCTGCGGCGTGAAGCTGTGCAGCGAGAGGATCAGCGCCTGCGGCAGATCGTCGAGCAGGCCCGCCAGGGCGGCGTGGTAGGGGCGGTAGAAGCGATCGAGCCGCGCCATGTGCGCTTCGTGGCAAAGGTCGTTGCCGGGTATGGCATGGCCGTCGCTGGCGATGGGGATGATCGCCGGCGCCGTCTCCTGGCGGTTGAAATCGCAGACCAGCCGGCTGACGTTGGCCAGCAGCGCGGCGATGCCGGCACGCTCGGCCATGCGCTCGGCAACCTGCCTGACACCGATGTCCACGGCGATATGCGCGTCGAGCAGCGCCGGATCGATGCCCAGCGCGATGTCCTCCGGCACGCGGTTGGAAGCATGGTCGGCAACCACCAGGATGCCGCCGAAGCGCGGCGTGCCGACGATCCGCCAGGCTTCCGTGGTCAGCGCAGGTTCCCCGCCATCAGCCACCAGCCGGAACTCCGCATTGCCAACGATTCCCGGGCTTTGAGCATGGCATCATGGCTGTCGTATAGCGCAAAACAGGTTGCGCCTGAACCCGACATCCGTGCCACCAGCGGGCCGGTCTCGCCCAACGCGGCGAGCACGTCGGCTACCGGTGGACAAAGCGCGATCGCCGCCGCCTCGAGATCGTTGCGCCCGGCCAGCGCGATCGCGCGCGCGGTGCCGGCCGGCAAGGCGCCGCGATCGACGCCGTCCCAGGCGCGGAACACCGGCCCCGTCGCCAGCGGCAGGCGCGGGTTGACCAGCAGCACCGGCGTGCCGGCAAGATCGTTGTCCACCGGGGACAATGCCGTGCCCGTGCCCCGGCCGACGCAGGCCGCGCTCTCGACGCAGGCCGGGACATCGGCGCCGAGCTCCGCGGCGATCTCTTCCCAGGCGGCGGGCAGCCCGCCCGATCGCCGCACCATGCGGAAGATGGCCCCGGCGTCGGCCGATCCGCCCCCCAGCCCCGCCGCGACCGGCAGCCGCTTGTCGAGCGAGACATACCAGCCCGGCACATGGCGCAGGCGAGCCAGCGCCTTGATGACGATATTGTCGTAAGGGTCGTCGAGCGCGGCGGCGAACTCGCCCTTGATGTGCAAGCCGTCGCGCGCCGAGGGGGACGCCGTCAGCCGGTCGCCGTCGTCGACGAAAGCGAACAGCGTCTCGATCTCGTGATAGCCGTCCGCGCGCCGGCGCCGGACGTGCAGCGCGAGGTTGATCTTGGCATAGGCGGTTTCGCTGAGTGCCACTTAGAACCTCCCCGGAGCGGGGAGGGAGGCCATCCGAAGGATGGTGGAGGGGTCGGGACCTTCCCGTGAACGTTGCACCTGGCCTGGAGTCTGCGACCCCTCCACCACGCCGCTGGGCGGCGCGGTCCCCCTCCCCGTTCCGGGGAGGTTCTCGGCCGCGATCACCGCCCTTGCACCCTCACATGTTCGGATAGTTCGGCCCGCCGCCGCCTTCGGGCGCGACCCATTCGATGTTCTGGGTCGGGTCCTTGATGTCGCAGGTCTTGCAGTGGACGCAGTTCTGCGCGTTGATCTGCAGGCGCGGCCCGCCGCCGTCGGGATCGACGAATTCGTAGACTCCCGCCGGGCAGTAGCGCGCTTCCGGCCCGGCATAGAGCGGCAGGTTGACCTCGGTCGGGATCGCCGGGTCCTTCAGCTGGAGATGGACCGGCTGGTCTTCCTCGTGGTTGGTGAACGAGAAAGACACCGATGTCAGGCGGTCGAAGCTGATCACCCCGTCGGGCTTGGGATACTTGATCGGCTGGTAGAGATCGGCGCGATTGAGCGAGGAAGCATCGGTGTGGTGCTTCATCTTCAGCGGCAGGCCGATCTTGAGCGTGCGCATCCACATGTCGGCGCCGGCCAGCAGCGTGCCGAAGTCGCCGCCGAACTTGGCGACCAGCGGCTCGGCATTCTGCACCAGCTTGAGCTCGGTGGCGATCCAGCTGTCGCGCACCGCGGCATCGTATTCGGCCAGCTCATCCAGCTCGCGCCCGGCGGCGATGGCGGCGACGATGGCTTCCGCGGCAAGCATGCCGCTTTTCATCGCGGTGTGGCTGCCCTTGATGCGCGGCACGTTGACGAAGCCGGCCGAACAGCCGGCAAGCACGCCGCCGGGGAAGGCCAGCCGCGGCACCGACTGCCAGCCGCCCTCGTTGATCGCGCGCGCGCCGTAGGCGACGCGGCGGCCGCCTTCCAGGATCGCGCGGATCGCCGGATGCTGCTTCCAGCGCTGGAATTCCTCGAAGGGATAGACGTAGGGGTTCTTGTAATCGAGCGCGGTGACATAGCCGAGCGCGACCTGGTTGTTGGCCTGGTGATAAAGGAAGCCGCCGCCCCAGGTGTCGGTCTCGGACAGCGGCCAGCCCTGCGTGTGGATGACCCGGCCGGGAACGTGCTTGTCGGGCTCGATGTCCCACAGTTCCTTGATGCCGAGGCCGTAGATCTGCGGCTGGCAATCGCGTTCGAGATCGAACTGCGACTTCAGGCGCTTGGTAAGGTGTCCGCGCGCACCCTCTGAAAAGACGGTATATTTTGCGGTCAGCTCCATCCCGGCCTGATAGTCGCCCTTGTGGTTGCCGTCGCGTGCCACGCCCATGTCGCCGGTGGCGACGCCGCGCACCGCGCCCTTTTCGTCGTACAGCACTTCCGCGGCCGGGAAGCCCGGGAAGATCTCGACGCCCAGCTCCTCGGCCTTGCCGGCCAGCCAGCGGCAGAGATTGCCGAGCGAGCCGGTATAGCAGCCGTCGTTGCTCATCAGCGGCGGCATGACGATGTGCGGCATCGGCACTTTCATCGTCTTGGTCAGCAGCCAGTGCCAGTTGTCGGTGACCGGCGTCTCGGCCATCGGGCAGCCGTCGTCGCGCCATTCGGGCAGCAGCTCGTCCAGTGCCTTGGGATCGACCACGGCGCCGGACAGGATGTGCGCGCCGATTTCCGAACCCTTTTCCAGGATGCAGACCGACAGGTCGGCATTCGCCTGTTTCAGCCGGATCGCCGTGGCAAGGCCGGCGGGTCCTCCGCCGACGATGACGACGTCGTAGGGCATGGTTTCGCGTTCGCTCATGGGCTCGTCCCGTGCTGGTGCCGTTCTGGCAGAAAACTCTGTCATCGCGCCTTGATTGCTGCGCCGGAGGAGGTCAAGACCCGACATATGGCCGAAAGCGCAAATCCGGGTCTTCGCGACGAGGTCGCTGCCGCCATCGCCTGGTGGCGCGACGCAGGCGTCGACGCCTGTTTCAGCGACGAGCCGGTGAACTGGCTGGCGGCCAAGGCAAAGGATGAGGCGAGCTGTGCCGGCGCGGGGAAGGCCCATGCCGTGCTCCTGAAAGCAGCGGTTTCGGAAGGTTCCGCAAGGGATTCAGCCAGGGCGACGGCAGATGAAGTCGCCTTCCCCGCCCTCCCTGCCGAGCTCGACGCCTTCCGCGATTGGTGGCTTGCCGAGCCGAAGCTCGACGCCGGCCGCACGTCCGACCGCGTGCCGCCGCGGGGCGAGGCCGGCGCCGAAGTGATGATCGTCGTCCCCGAACCCGAGCGCGAGGACCGCGACCGCCTGCTCTCCGGGCCGCAGGGCAGGCTGCTCGACGCGATGCTCGGAGCCATGGGCATCGCGCCCGAGCGAGCCTATTTCGCCAGCGCCCTTGCCCGCCACACGCCGATGGCCGACTGGCCGGCACTGGCGGCAAGCGGGCACGGCGCAGTGCTGCGCCGCCACGTCGCGCTGGTGGCTCCGCGACTGCTGATCGCCTTCGGCAGCAACGTTCTACCGCTGCTCGGCCACGACCTGCCGAAATCCGGTCAATTTTTCACCGAGATTAATCTTGAAGATTGCCAGGTTCCGCTCTGGACCGCTGCCGACCTGGGGGCCATGCTCGCGAGACCGCGGGCGAAGGCCAGGGTTTGGCAGCAATTCCTCGACCTCGGGCTGGCCCCGGGGAACGGGATTCAGGCTGGGCCTGGCGCGCAATTGCACGGCGCCGGATCGGATGGGGTGACGAACACGTGAAGTTCACTGCGAAAGCACGCGTGCTGGCCCTTGCCTGCGCAGCCGGCGGCCTTGTCGCTCTGTCGGGCCCGGCCCAGGCGAACAGCGCGGCGGTCGACTACTTCCGCAACCGCGCCGACCGGACGGCCGTACCGACTCTGCTCAGCCAGGAGGAGCGGTCCTTCTATCGCGAACTGTTCGGCGCCATCGACGGCAAGAACTGGTCGCGCGTGCAGGAAATGTTCGCGGCCAGGCCCGAAGGCCCGCTGCACCAGGCGGCGCTTGCGGAATACTACCTGGCTGCCGCTTCGCCGAAGATCGGGCTCGACCAGCTCAACGCCTGGCTGGCGAAAGGCACCGAGCTGCCGATGGCCGAGCAGATCGGCCGTCTCGCCGCCACCCGCGGCGCAACCGCGCTGCCCCCGGTCCCCGGCGCGAAGCCGTTCATCAGCCTGCCGACGATCGCCAAGCGCATCCGCCCCCGCACCACGGACGACGGCAGCATGCCCGGCACGATCGCGGCCGGCATCCTCGACAAGATCAAGAACGACGATCCCGTCGGCGCCAAGACTTTGCTCGACGGCATCGACGCCGCGCTCAGCGATGCGGCCCGGGCCGAGTGGCGCCAGCGCGTCGCCTGGAGCTTCTATATCGAGAACGACGACGCCTCGGCCTACAGCCTGGCCCAGCTTTCCGCCCAGGGCCAGGGCCCCTGGGTGGCGGAAGGCTGGTGGACCGCGGGTCTCGCGGCCTGGCGGCTCGGCGACTGCCAGGGCGCCGGCGAAGCTTTCCGCAATGCCGCCCAGCGCGCCGAGAATCCCGAGCTGGCCGCAGCCGCGCTCTATTGGCAGAGCCGCTCGCTGGTCCGCTGCCGCAAGCCCGAGGAAGCGAGCGCGCCGCTGCGCGCCGCCGCGCTGCGCGACGAGACGCTCTACGGCATGCTCGCCGTCGAGCAGCTCGGCCTCAAGACGCCCGAGCAGCACAGCGCGCCCGACTTTACCCTGACCGACTGGCAGAACCTGCGCGACGTCGGCAACGTGCGCGTCGCCGTCCAGCTGGCCGAAGTCGGCCGGGACGGCCTCGCCGACGAAGTGCTGCGCCACCAGGCGCGGATCGGCAATCCATCGCAGTATCGCCCGCTGACTCGCCTCGCCCGCGACCTCGGCCTGCCCTCCACCCAGCTGTGGATGGCCTACAATGCGCCCCAGGGCGGCAAGCCCGAGCCGGCGACCCGCTTCCCCACCCCGAAATGGACGCCGGTCGGCGGCTGGCAGGTCGATCCGGCGCTGGTCTATGCGCATGCGCTGCAGGAATCGGTGTTCCGCACCTCGGTGGTCAGCCCGGCCGGCGCGCGCGGGCTCATGCAGATCATGCCCGCGGCGGCCAAGGACCATTCCGGCGCGCTCGGCTATACCGGCAATGCCAACGACCTCAACAAGCCGGACGTCAATCTCGCCTTCGGCCAGCGGCACCTGCAGATGCTGCGCGAGGCGCCCGGAACCCAGGGCCTGCTGCCCAAGGTGATGGCCGCCTACAATGCCGGCATCCTGCCGATCACGCGCTGGAATACCGAGGTCAAGGACCAGGGCGATCCGCTGCTGTGGATCGAATCGATCCCCTACTGGGAAACGCGCGGCTACGTGAACATCGTCATGCGCAACTACTGGATGTACGAGCGGCAGGCCGGCGGCCCGTCGGAAAGCCGCCTGGCGCTGGTCCAGGGCATGTGGCCGACCTTCCCCGGCCTGTCCGGCTCGAAGGCGGTGCGCATGGCTGCGAACGGGGTGATCCTGCGTGGCCGTTGATCCGGAGCGGGTGTTCAAGCCCATCAACATCGCGCTGCTGACCGTCTCCGACACCCGCGAGGCGCACAACGACACGTCGGGCGACATCCTGGCCGAGCGGATCAAGGCCGCCGGCCACCACCTCGTCGCCCGCGCGATCGAGAAGGACGACGCCAACGTCCTGACCGTCCGGCTCAACAACTGGATCGACGACCAGGGGATCGATTGCATCGTCACCACCGGCGGCACCGGGCTGACCGGGCGGGATGTGACGCCCGAAGCGCTCGACCGGGTCAAGGAACGCGACATCCCCGGCTTCGGCGAGCTGTTCCGCTGGCTCAGCTACAAGACGATCGGCACCTCGACCGTGCAATCGCGCGCCTGCGCCGTTGTAGCGCGGGGAACCTACATCTTCGCGCTGCCCGGCTCCAACGGCGCGGTGAAGGACGGCTGGGACGGCATTCTCGCCGAGCAGCTCGACAGCAGGAACCGCCCCTGCAACTTCGTCGAGTTGATGCCGCGGCTCAGGGAAGTCTGAAGGCCTATCGATCCTCCCCTTCCAGGGGAGGATATGCGGCTCACGTCACTTGCTAATTCGTTCCCTTTATGTTCTCATGCTCCCATGAGTCCCCCCTCGCCCATCCACGGCCGCGGTGCCCAGTCCGCAGCCGTGCCGCAGCGCTTCGGCCTCGCCGCGCGCGAAGCCGACGGCGACTGGCTCGACGCGCAAGTCGATGTCGATGGCGCCCCTCCCCGCCTGAAAACCACCGTCACCGAAGAGCATCCGCGCACGATCGTCTCGTTCAACCGATCGCCTGACATTCCCTTCGACCGCTCGATCAATGCCTATCGCGGCTGCGAGCACGGCTGCATCTACTGCTTCGCCCGGCCCAGCCACGCCTATCACGACCTGTCCCCGGGCCTGGATTTCGAGACCAGGCTGTTCGCCAAGCCCGACGCGGCCCGCCTGCTGCGCGAGACTCTGGCGCAACGGAGCTACCGGCCTGCGCCGATCGCCATGGGGACCAACACCGATCCCTACCAGCCGATCGAGGCCCGCTACCGGATCACGCGGTCGGTGCTCGAGATCTGCCTGGAAGCCCGCCATCCGGTGACAATCACCACCAAGTCCGATCGCGTCCTGCGCGACCTCGACCTGCTGGCGGAAATGGCCCGGCTGCGCCTCGTCGCAGTCGGCATATCGGTGACCAGCCTCGACGCCAGGCTGTCCGGCCATCTCGAACCGCGCGCAGCATCGCCGGGCAAGCGCCTGGCTGCTCTGGGTAAATTGGCCGAGGCCGGGGTTCCGGCCCATGTCTCGATCGCGCCGGTCATCCCGTCGATCACCGATGAATTCATCGAACGCATCCTCGAGAGCGCGGCCGGCTTGGGCGTCCGCTCGGCCAGCTGGATCATGCTGCGCCTGCCGCACGAGGTCGCACCGCTGTTCCGCGAGTGGCTGGCGGTCCACTTTCCCGACCGGGCGGCGAAAGTGATGGGCATCGTCCAGGAAATCCGCGGCGGCCGCGACAACGATCCCGACTTCTTCACGCGCATGAAGCCGCAGGGAACCTGGGCGGAACTGTTCCGCAGGCGCTTCGCCGTGGCCTGCAAGCGGCTGGGGATGAATGCCGCGAAGATCGACCTCGACAGCAGCGGTTTCCGACGCCCCAGCGCCGACGGCCAGCTGGACCTGTTCCAGGGCTGACGCCGGAACCGGGCAACCACTCGCCGGCTCGGGGGTTTTGGTGGGCAGCACGCATCGGCAACCAGCGGAGATTTGCCATGGTCGAAGAGAGAACCACGCAAGCACCCCAGGGCAACGGGCAACCGACGGTCATCGTCACCGACAGCCGCCGCAGCGGCGGCAGCGGCTGGGTCATCGCGGTCGTCCTGCTGATCGCCCTTGTCGCGGGTATTGTCTTCCTTACCAGGGGATCCGGCAGCGAAGCCGCCAAGGACAACGCGATCGCCAATGCCGCCGGGCAAGTCGGCGATGCCGCCCAGAAAGTCGGCAATGCGGCCGAGGACGCGGCAAACAAGCTGAACGACTAGGCCCCGTCGCCTGTGCGAGCCCCCGGGGCTCGCACAGGTTTCCGGCCGTCAGAAGCCGTAGATCACCGCGGCGGCGATCTCCTGCCCCTTGAACCGCGTCGTATTGTCGGGAAGGCGAGGGCCGCCTTTCCAGTCGACATGGCGGTATTCGGCGCGCAGGCTGAAATTGCCCGCGAGCGCATGCTCGTAGCCCCCGCCCAGGACCAAGCCGTGCAGGCCTTTCCCGGCGTTGGCTTCGACATCCTCGAGCCAGGCGTAGCCGGCCTTGCCGTAGACCAGGCCGCTTTCGAACAGGCGCAGGCCCACGCTGCCGGCAAGGCCGTAGCGCATGTCCGCCCGCCTGGTGTAGCTGCCCGCGCTCGCTTCCGCGCCCACCACGACCGGACCGTCCGGCCCGACCGGGATGCGGTAGCCAACGATGCCGGCGAGGACGGCCGAATGCTCGGTCCGCTCGAACGGCCCGGCGATGGTCACGCCATCGACGTCGGTGACGGCATAGCCGGCCTCCAGCCCGATGTAGGGCCCGCTGAAGCTTTCCGCCTGGGCGGCCGTGGAGGTCAGCAATATCGCGCTCGCTGCGCCGATCAGGCAGGCAAGCGTCTTCGCTCCGAAAATCATGTGATTCTCCGATTCTTCTCATGAACATTGTGAGCGGTGCCGAACGCAGCGGAGCCCCTCCCCCTCGCACCCGTTTCAACCTGTTCCGCGCTCCCAAGACGCAGCCGCAACCGCCGGTCCGTAACGGCCGGCCCAGAACCGCCGATCGGCGCGGCGCCCGGTCCGGCGCGCCGGCTCAGGCCGGGTCGAAAGCGATCGGCAGGCTTTTCAGGCCCCAGGCGCCGAGGAACGGCCGCCATTCCGGCTGGCCCGC
The DNA here is from genome assembly GCA_963205265.1 of Pseudomonadota bacterium. GTDB lineage: Bacteria > Pseudomonadota > Alphaproteobacteria > Sphingomonadales > Sphingomonadaceae > Novosphingobium. The sequence continues at coordinate 16,925 of CAUJJI010000188.1, read as the reverse complement.
CGGCCGCGGGTTTTGCAGCCGCCGGGCGATGATGTGCAGGCCCTCCTGCATCTGGTTGCGGGCGATGTACTGGCCGATGCAGATATGCGGCCCGCGACCGAAAGCGACGTGGCGCCCGGCATTCTCCCGCTCGGGATCGAAGCGGGTCGGATCGGCGAACACCGCCGGATCGCGATTGGCCAGCGGCGCCGCCATCACCAGGGTATCGCCCTTGCGGAATTGCCGGCCGCCATAGGTGAAGTCGTGCGCGACCTCGCGATAGGGCGTGGCGATCGCCGAATGGCGCAGCGATTCTTCCGCCACCTTGCGGCAGAACTGCAGGTCTTCGGCACAGCGCCGGTACAGGTCCGGGCGATCGAGCAGCAGCTTCATCGTCACGGTCAGCTGGTTCTTCGACGTGTCGTAGCCGGCCACGGCCACGGTCAGCACCATGAAGCGCGCCTCGGTCGCATCGAGCTCGCCGCGCTGCTTGGCGGCGATGATGTCGTCGAGCAGCGAATCCGCGTCGTGCAGCCCGCTCGCCTCGCGCTCGGTCACCAGGCTATCGGCGAAATCCCAGAGCACGTCCCAGCCGGCCATGAACAATGGCTTGGCGGCAGGATCGAGCGTGAGCGACTTCAGCTGGTTTTCCAGCGCGTCTCGCATCCGCGGGATCGGCTCGGCCGAGACGCCGAGCAAGCCGCACATCACCGTGACCGGGAAGTAGGAAGCGAACTCGGCGAAATCGAAGCTGCCGCGCGGCGCCCATTGGTCGAGCAGCGCCTCGATCGTGCGCTGCATCATCTCGCGTTCGCGATTGGCCCGCCGCGGAGTGAAGGCATGGGCTACGCTGCCGCGTAGCCGGGCATGCGCGGGGCCGGATTGCGAGATGACGATCTCTTCCATGAAGCGCGCCCACATCGATCCGCGCACGCCGTAGAAGTCGATGACCGGGCCGAAGCCGCAGATCAGGTTCCGGTCGTCGGCCATGAGATCGGCGCAGGCCTGGTAGCCGTGGACGACGTAGCCCTGCGAGAAGCGCGCCAGCCACGGATGCTCGCGGCGCGCCGCCTCGAGGAACCTATCGGGATCGGCGGAAAACTCCGGCGTTTCCACCGGCAGGACCGGAAGCGAAGTCTCGGCAACAGTGTCCATGGCGCTCTCCCCGCCGGATTCGTCAGGGCGATAGCATCCGTCATGCGCCGGCAAAGCGCAAGGATTGCTCAGCGGATCGCTGCGCGTCACTCCGCCAGACGATAGGTCCTGAACTGGTCGCGCAAGTCCTTCTTGCTGATCTTGCCGGTGCCGGTGTGGGGAATCTCGTCGACGAATTCGACGGCATCGGGCAGCCACCATTTGGCGACCTTCTGCGCCAGCAGGCCGAGCAGTTCCTCGCCGGTCACAGCCATGCCCGGCTTCCTTACCACCACCAGGATCGGGCGCTCGTCCCATTTCGGATGGTAGACGCCGATGGCCGCGGCTTCGGCGACCGCCGGATGGGCCACGGCGGCATTCTCCAGCTCGACCGAGCTGATCCATTCGCCGCCGGACTTGATGACGTCCTTGGTCCGGTCGGTCAGCTGCAGCGTGCCGTCGGGATGGAGCAGCGCGACGTCGCCGGTATCGAACCACTGCTCGGCGTCGGTGGCGTCCTTATCGGCCTTGAAATAGCGCTTGATCACCCAGGGCCCGCGCACTTGCAGCGCCCCGGCGCTCTTGCCGTCGCGGGGCAGGACTTTCGCGGGGTCGTCGAGATCGACGGTGCGCAGCTCGACGCCGAACAGCGCCGTGCCCTGCCTGGCCTTGATCGTGACCTGTTCGTCGAAGCTCAGGCTGTCGAAATTCGCCGGCTCGAAAGCGATGGTCGCGATCGGCGAGGTCTCGGTCATGCCCCAGGCGTGGGCGATGCGGATGCCGGAGGCCATCAGCCGCTCGATGATCGCCCTGGGCATGGCCGAGCCGCCGGTCAGCGCCTTGGTGATCGGCGGCATTTCCTGTCCCGTCGCATCGACGTGCTGGAGCAGGCTCAGCCATACCGTCGGCACGCCGGCGACGTAGTTGACGTCCTCCTGCCGGATCAGGCGGCACAGGGTTTCCGCCGCATTGCTGCTGCAATAGACCAGCTTCGCGCCGACCGCCGCCGCCGCCCAGGGGAAGCCCCAGTTGTTGGCATGGAACATCGGCACGACCGGCAGCACCGAGGCCCGCGCATCGAGATCGAGGCATTGCGGCATGAGCGCCGCATAGGTGTGCAGCATGTTGGAACGATGCTCGAACAGCACGCCCTTGGGATGGCCGGTGGTGCCGCTGGTGTAGCACAGCATGCAGGGATCGCGCTCGCTGCCCTGCACCCAGTCGGCATCGCCGTCCTCGGCACCGATCCAGTCCTCGAAAGCGGGGGCATGGTCGGCCGCATCGAAGCAGACGTAGTGCTCGATCGTCGTCCAGCGGTCGCGCATGCGATCGACGATCGGCTGGAAGGCCGCGTCGTAGATGAGGATGCGGTCCTCGGCATGGTTGGCGATATAGTCCAGCTGGTCGTCGAACAGGCGCGGGTTGATCGTGTGGAGGACGCCGCCCGCCCCGGTCGCGCCGTACCAGGTGACGAGGTGCCGGCTGTGGTTCATCGCCAGCGTCGCCACGCGGTCGCCCTTGCCGATGCCGAGCCGCTGCAGCGCCTGCACCATCTTCAGCGCATCGCGACGGATGCCGGACCAGTCGGTCCGCGTCTCGCTGCCGTCCGCCCAGCTGGTGACGATCTCGCGCGAGCCGTGCTCGCGAGCGGCATGGTCGATCAGCAGCGAGACGCGCAGCTCCCAGTCCTGCATTGCACCGAGCATTTCTTGGTTCCCGTTCCGCATCGAAGCGATTCGCTTAGCAAAAAAGCGCGCCCGGCGCGAAGGTCGGGGTGAACCTACCCGTCCATGCTGGGATTGTCGAAGCAATGCCCCTCGAAAAATTCAGGGTAGGCGAAATCTGCCGGGTGACCGTACTCCCTCACCCCGACTCGTCATGCTGAACTCGTTTCAGCACCCATCTCTCCCGGCAAACCATTGGCACGTTGGGAGAAATGGGCCCTGAAACGAGTTCAGGGTGACAAGGGCTGGTTTGTCAGCGAGGGTTCGGTCCCCGGCTCAAACCCCGGACGACGAATGGCTCAAGCCACCAGCCGCAAGTGATCGTTGCCCCGCCGCGCGGTCAGCGAGACGTTGGCGATGCCGTCGATCTCGGCCAGGCGGTCGACCATCTCGCCGTCGAGCGCGAAGTCGCGGCCGAGGCGCAGGACGGGCGACTGGCCGTCGTCCAGCCGCAGCGTGACCAGAACCTCGCCGCGGCCCGCCGCGCCCGGCACCAGCAGCAGCGCCAGTTCCTGGATCGCCTCGATGCGATCGACGTCCAGCTTGAGCAGCATGCGCGCGCTGTCGCGCACTTCCGACAGCGGGCGGGCGCCGCGCACCGTGATCCGCGGCGGCTCGTCGGGGCTGGGGCTGTCGAGTTCCACCGTCAGCAGCACGCAGGTGCCCTCGCGCGCCCAGCGCAGGAAGCTGTCGACCAGCGATTCCTCGAAGCAGGCGGCGGAGAACTGGCCGGTGGAATCGGAGAAGTCGGCGCGGACGAAATCGTTGCCCTTGCGCGTCTTGCCGCGGCTGACGCTTTCCACCAGCGCCGCCATGACCGCCTGCTGGCGGCCGTTCTGCACCCCGGAGGCGAGCAGGCTGGCATGAGTCCGCGCGCCGTTGGCCGAAGCGATGGCGCGGTACGCCTCGACCGGATGGGCGGCGAAGTAGAAGCCGAAGTTCTCGCGTTCCCGGGCCATCTGTTCGGACCGGCTCCACGGCTCGACCTCGGCCAGGCGCACCGCCTGCTCGGCGTGGTCCTCGCCGCCGAACAGCCCGGCCTGCCCGCTCGAGCGCGTGCGCTCGGCCTCGTCGGCGACGGCGAGCAGCATGTCGGCATTGGCGAGCACCTTGGCGCGGTTGGCCTCCAGGCAATCGAACGCGCCCGCTCCCGCCAGACCTTCGAGCTGCCGCCGGTTCATCGAGCCCGGCGGCACACGGCGGAACAGGTCGTCGAGGCTGGCGAAGGCGCCGTTCGCCTCGCGTTTGGCGACGATGGCGTCCATCGCCTTTTCGCCGACGTTGCGGATGCCCGCCAGCGCATAGCGCACGGCGTGGCCTTCCTCGGTCTGCTCGACGGTGAACTCGGCCTCGGAATGGTTGATGTCGGGCCCTTCGACGGCCACGCCCGAGCGCCGCATGTCGTCGACGAAGACCGCCAGCTTTTCCGACTGGTGCATGTCGAAGCACATCGAGGCGGCGTAGAATTCGTGCGGGTAATGCGTCTTCAGCCAGGCGGTGTGATAGGCCAGCAGCGCATAGGCGGCGGCGTGCGACTTGTTGAAGCCGTAGCCCGCGAACTTGTCGATCAAGTCGAACAGCTCGTCGGCCTTCTTCTTGTCGATGCCCGACACCTCCTTGCAGCCTTCGACGAAGCGCGCGCGCTGGGCGTCCATCTCGGCCTTGATCTTCTTGCCCATCGCGCGGCGCAGCAGGTCGGCATCGCCGAGCGAGTAGCCGGCGAGCACCTGGGCGGCCTGCATCACCTGTTCCTGGTAGACGAAGATGCCGTAGGTTTCCGACAGGATGCCCTCGAGCTTTTCGTGCGGGTACTCGATCGCCTCGAGCCCGTTCTTGCGGCGGCCGAACAGCGGGATATTGTCCATCGGGCCGGGGCGGTAGAGCGAGACCAGCGCGATGATGTCGCCGAAATTGGTCGGCTTCACTGCCGCCAGGGTGCGGCGCATGCCTTCCGATTCCAGCTGGAACACGCCGACCGTGTCGCCGCGCTGGAGCAGGTCGTAGACCAGCGGATCGTCCCAGGCGAGCGCGTCGAGGTCGATCGCGATGCCGCGCCGGGCAAGGAGGTCGACCGCCTTCCTCAGCACCGACAGGGTCTTCAGCCCGAGGAAGTCGAATTTTACCAGCCCCGCGTCCTCGACATATTTCATGTCGAACTGCGTCACCGGCATGTCCGAGCGCGGGTCGCGGTAGAGCGGCACGAGCTGCGCCAGCGGCCGGTCGCCGATGACGACGCCGGCGGCATGGGTGGAGCTGTTGCGCGGCAGGCCCTCGAGCTGGACGGCGAGGTCGATCAGCCGGCGCACTTCCTCGTCGGTGTCGTATTCGCGCTTGAACTCGGCGACGCCGTTGAGCGCGCGCTCGAGCGTCCAGGGGTCGGTCGGATGGTTGGGGACCATCTTGCAGAGGCGATCGACCTGGCCGTAGCTCATCTGCAGGATGCGGCCGCAGTCGCGCAGCACGGCGCGGGCCTTCATCTTGCCGAAGGTGATGATCTGCGCGACGTGATCGTGGCCGTACTTGCTCTGGACGTAGCGGATCACCTCGCCGCGGCGGGTTTCGCAGAAGTCGATGTCGAAGTCGGGCATCGACACGCGCTCGGGATTGAGGAAGCGCTCGAACAGCAGGCCGAGCCGCAGCGGGTCGAGATCGGTGATGGTCAGCGCCCAGGCGACGACCGAGCCCGCCCCCGAACCGCGGCCCGGGCCGACCGGGATGCCTTGTTCCTTGGCCCACTTGATGAAGTCCGCGACGATCAGGAAGTAGCCGCCGAAGCCCATCTTGTTGATGATCGCGATCTCGAACTCGAGGCGGTCCTCGTAGGCGCGGCGCTCTTCGGGGCCGAGGTCGTAGCTTTCCAGCCGCTTGGCGAGGCCGGCGCGCGCATCCTCGGCCATCATCCGCGCCTCGCCTTCCTGGTCGCCGGCGAGGCTGGGCAGGATCGGCTTGCGCTTGGGCGGGGCGCAGGCGCAGCGCTGGGCAACGACCAGCGTGTTGGCGGTCGCTTCCGGCAAGTCGGCGAACAGTTCCGCCATCGTCTCCGCCGATTTCACCCAGGCCTCCTGGCTGGAGCGCGGGCGGTCGGCGGCATCGATGTGCGTGGAATTGGCGATGCACAGCATCGCGTCGTGCGCCGCGTAGAAGCCCGGCTCGGCGAAATTGGCGGGGTTGGTGGCGACCAGCGGCAGGTCGCGCGCATAGGCGAGGTCGATCAGCGCCGCTTCCGCCGCTTCCTCGACCGCGTCGCCGCGGCGCGCCAGCTCGATGTAGAGGCGCCCGGGAAACAGCGCCTGCAGGCGATCGCAACAGGCTTCTGCCGCTTCGGACCACCCCTCGGCCAGCAGCCGCGCCAGGGCCCCTTCCCCGGCGCCGGTAAGCGCGATCAGGCCGTCGCTGTGCCCTTCGAGATCGGCGAGCAGGACATGCGGCTCGAGCTCCAGCGGCCGGTCGAGATGGGCGCGGCTGACGAGATGGCAGAGGTTGAGCCAGCCCGCCTCGTCCTGGGCATAGAGCGCCAGCCAGTCGATCGCCCCGGGCTTGCCGCCGGCATCGTCGCGCGCGACTGCCAGGAACGTGCCGACGACCGGCTGGACGCCGCTGTCGCGGCAGGCGGCGGCGAAGGCCTGGGTGCCGTAGAGGCCGTTGCGGTCGGCGATGGCGGCGGCGGGAAAGCCGCGCTCCCGCGCCAGCTTGGCGATCGCCTTCGGCTCGATCGCGCCGTCGAGCATGGTATAGCTCGAGAATATCCGCAGGGGCACGAAGGGTGCGTAGGCCATGCGCCAATTAAGGGGCGCGGGCGCCGGCGATCAAGCTCCCCGGCAAACTCGCTGGGGGAAACGGACATGGCTGCTTGCAAATTGCGGAATATGTGCTCCTATCCGCCGCCGGGTTAATGAGGAGGAAGACATGGTCGACTTGTCGGGCAACGACAGAAAGACGATCGTCGAGCGAGCCAAGGCGATGATCCTGTCGCCGAAGGACGAATGGCCGAAAATCCTCACCGAAATGCAGGATCAATCCGATATCCTGCGCGGCTATGTCCTGCCGCTTGCGGCGATCGGGCCGGTCGCATCTTTGATCGGCGGGCAGGTTTTCGGTTACGGCGCCTTCGGATTCTCCTATCGGCCGAGCCTTGTCGCGGCGCTGGTCACTGCGCTGCTCGGCTTCGTGCTGTCGGTGGTCGCGGTCTTCGTGCTAATGCTAATCGCCGACCTGCTGGCGCCCAAGTTCGCCGGGCAGAGCAACCGGCTCAACGCCTTCAAGCTGGTCGCCTACAGCTATACCGCCAGCTGGCTCGCCGGCATATTCGGGCTGATCCCCTCGCTCGGCTTCTTCTCGCTGCTCGGGCTCTACAGCTTCTACCTGCTCTACACCGGCGCCACCCCGATGATGAAAGTGCCGCAGGACAAGGCGGTCGGCTATACCGTGGTGACCGTGGTCTGCGCGATCGTGCTGTCGATCCTGGTCGCGCCGATCACCGCGCTGGTCAGCGGCATCTTCATCAGCCCGGCCATGGTCACCACCAGCGACGGCGGCACCGGTTCGGTGACGATCCCCGGCGTCGGCTCGATCGACGTCGACAAGGCCGAGAAGTTCGGCAAGCAGATGGAAGATGCCACCCAGGGCAAGACCCCGCCGGTCGAACCGGCGAAGCTGCAGGAACTGCTCCCCGCCAGCATCGGCAACTTCACCCGCACCGGCACCCAGACCATGGCGGTAGGCGCGATGGGCAGCACGGCCGAGGGCACCTATGCCTCGGGCGGCAAGAGCTTCACTCTGCGGGTCGCCGACATGTCGGCACTGGGCGCCCTCGCGGGCCTGGGCTCGGCCATGGGCGTCCAGCAGAGCCGCGAGGACGCCAACGGCTACGAGAAGACCGAAACCGTCGGCGGCCAGATGCAGACCGAATCCTGGGACAAGTCCAACAACAGCGGCAAGTTCGGCCGCATGGTCGCCAACCGCTTCATGATCGAGGCCGAAGGCAACGCCGACAGCGTCGACCAGCTCAAGGCAGCCGTGGCCAGCGTCGACCAGGAGGAACTGACCGACCTGGTGCAGTAGGTCTTGCCCAGATCCTCCCCTGCAAGGGGAGGATCTGCGTCGAAAGCCCCCTAAAGCAAAGCCGCGATATCGCGCTCCAGCGCCGCGGGCTTGGCCGTCGGCGGGTAGCGGCGGACGACCTTGCCGTCGCGGCCGACCAGGAACTTGGTGAAGTTCCACTTGATCCCCTGCGTCCCCAGCACCCCCGGCGCTTCCTGCTTGAGCCAGCGGTAAAGCGGCGCCGCGCCCTCGCCGTTGACTTCCACCTTGGCCATCAGCGGGAAGCTGACGCCGAAAGTGAGATCGCAGAAGTCGGCGATCTCCTCGGCCGTGCCGGGCTCCTGGCCGCCGAACTGGTTGCAGGGAAAGGCGAGGATCTCGAAGCCGCGGTCGCGGTACTTGCGCCACAGCGCCTCGAGCCCGGCATATTGCGGGGTGAAGCCGCACTTGCTGGCCGTATTGACCACGAGCACGACCTTGCCCAGCCGGTCGGCCAGGCTGACCTGCTCGCCGCCGGGAAGCGGGGCGGAAAAGTCGGCGATGGTGGTCACGGACGCGGCAGGTCGGGGCGCCGCGACAGCAGCATGATCTCGCCGATCTCGAGCCGGTGATCGCCGGCCTTGTAGATCACGTACTGTTCCCGCTCCGCTTCCGGCAGCTGCGCGATGTAGCGGACCAGTTCGGCCAGCGTCGCCTGCCGGATTCCCTTCAATCCCGACAGGATGCCGCCGCCGTCGTCCTTCTCGTGCAGTTCGGCAAGATCGTTCCATTCGATGTGGGCCGGATTTGCGGAATCACTCATCTCGGGGCCTCTCGCTTGTCCATTACAGCTCGATGTGGGTTCGCACGGGAAAATTGCAAATGCATTGCGCGGGCGCAATCCGCCTCCCGGAAGGTCAGTCGAGATGGCCCTCGTGCAGCCGCACGAGACGGTCCATGCCCAGGGCCAGCCGCTCGTTGTGGGTGGCGACCAGGGCGGCACTGCCCTCGCCCCGCACCAGCTTGAGGAACTGGTCGAAGACCTTGTCCGCCGTCGCCTCGTCGAGATTGCCGGTGGGCTCGTCGGCCAGGACCAGCTGCGGCTTGTTGGCCAGCGCCCGCGCCACGGCGACGCGCTGCTGCTCGCCGCCGGAAAGCTGGCTGGGCCGGTGCTCGAGCCGCTGGCCGAGGCCGAGCGCGCTCAGCAGCTCGATCGCGCGCGCCTGCGCTTCGGCCTGGGCCCGGCCGGCGACCAGCTGCGGCAGCACGACGTTCTCGATCGCGGTGAAATCGGGCAGCAGGTGATGGAACTGGTAGACGAAGCCCAGGTGATCGCGGCGCAGTGCCGTCCGCTCGTCGCCGTCGAGCGTGCTGGCGTCGGTGCCGGCGATCTCGATCCGGCCGCCGAAGCCGCCCTCGAGCAGGCCGATCGCCTGCAGCATGGTCGACTTGCCCGATCCCGACGGGCCGAGCAGCGCGACGATCTCGCCGGGCCTGATCTCCAGGTCGACACCGCGCAGCACATCGATCCGGACGCCGCCCTGCTCGAAGCTGCGGGTCAGCCCGGTGATCCGCACGACCGGGCCGTTCGCCGGGCTATTCATAGCGCAGCACCTGCACCGGATCGGTGCTCGCCGCGCGGAAGGCGGGATAGAGCGTCGCCAGGAAGCTGAAGACCAGCGCCATCAGGCAGATCACGGTGATCTCCACGGGATCGCTGCGGCTCGGCAGCTCGGTGAGGAAGCGGATCGACGGGTCCCACAGGTTCTGCCCGGTGAGAATCTCGATCGCGCGGACGATCGGCTGCCGGAAGAACAGGAAGACGAAGCCCAGCGCCAGCCCGGCCACGGTGCCCAGCGCGCCGATGACGAAGCCCGTGGTGACGAAGATCTTGAGCAGCGAGCGCCGCGTCGCGCCCATCGTCCGCAGGATGGCGATGTCGCGGGTCTTGGCCCGCACCAGCATGATCAGCGACGACAGGATGTTGAACACGGCGACGAGGACGATGATCGACAGGACCACGAACATGGCCACCCGCTCGACCGCCAGGGCTTCGAACAGCGAGGCGTTGATCGTCTTCCAGTCGGATATCACCGCCCGGCCCGACAGCTTCTGCGCCAGCGGCTGCAGCAGTTCGCCGACACGGTCGGGATCGCTGGTCTGGACTTCGATCATGCCAATCGAATCGCCGGTCAGCAGCAAGGTCTGCGCATCCTGCATCGGCATGACGACGAAGGCGTTGTCGTAGTCGTAGACGCCGATCTCGAAGATCGCCGCGACCCGGTAGGCGATCTGGCGCGGCACAGTGCCGAACGGCGTCGAGCGCCCCTGCGGATTGATCACGGTGATCGAATCGCCAAGCTGCGCGCCCAGGTTCTCGGCCAGCCGCGCGCCGATCGCGACTTCGCTGGCGCCGGGCTGCAGCGCCCGCAGGCTGCCGGCCTTCACTTGCGGCTGGATGCGACGGATGTCCTCGGCCGTATTGCCGCGCACCAGGATCGCCTCGACCCGGCCGTTGAAGCTTGCCAGCAGCGGCTGCTCGATCAATGGAGAGGCGCGCGTGACGCCGGGCGTCGCCTTCACGTCCTTCAGCACCTGCTGCCAGTCATCCAGCCGCCCGCCGTAGGCCTGGATGATGGCGTGGCCGTTGAGCCCGACGATCTTGTCGAACAGCTCGGCCCGGAAGCCGTTCATCACGCTCATGACGATGACCAGCGCCGCGACGCCGAGCATCACCGCCACCAGGCTGATTCCGGCCACCAGCGCGATGAAACCCTCGCTGCGCCCGGGCATCATGTAGCGCTTGGCGATCATCCATTCGAAAGGGGAGAGGATCTAGCGGGGGGCCCGTTCATCGCGATTGGTCGCGCGGATTTACGGCGGCCGGGGGGAACTGGCAAGCGAGCGGTGAAACGGCGCGCCTTCGCGGTGATGTTCTGCCGTCATGCTGAACTTGTTTCAGCACCCATGTCTCCCGGCAGACCATTGGCGCGTGGGGAGCGATGGCCCCTGAAACGAGTTCAGGGTGACGGTGGGTTTGTCGGAGAACCTTCGACCCGGGGCCGCCAGCGGTCCCACCCCGACATCCCCCCGTCATGCTGAACTTGTTTCAGCACCCATCTCTCCCGGCAGACCATTGGCGCGTGGGGTGAAATGGGCCCTGAAACGAGTTCAGGGTGACGGTGGGTTTGTCGGTGAGCCTTCGACCATAGTCGACGGAACCCCACCTGTTTCCTACAGACCCCCGCCGCGCTAGAACCGCCCGCATCATGCCGACGCCTTGCCAACTTATCGCCTCACCCGATCGAAACCCCTCCGACAAATCGGAGGAGTTTTTCCCCAGGACACTGTCGACAGTGTCAACACCCGGGCTTTTACCTACCACCCGCTCCCCAAGGCTCGCCCTGCCGCCCAACCGGGGATCAAGCCTTTCGTTCCCCTTGCTTTCCCTGGCGACAAGGCCCAAATGCGCGGCTTATCGGGGGCGCACCGGGCGGACGATTCTATGAACCTCACACACCCGTTCCTGGACCGCGACGGCGACAAGCTGCGCGAGGAATGCGGCATCTTCGGCGTGATCGGCGCGAAGGATGCGGCAGCGATGACGGCGCTGGGACTCCACGCGCTGCAGCATCGCGGCCAGGAGGCCGTGGGCATCACCAGCTTCGAAGGCCATGCCAAGGGCGGCGGGGAATTCTATTCGCGGCGCGGCATCGGCCATGTCGCCCAGGTCTTCTCCAGCCCCGATTCGCTCGCCGAGCTGCCCGGCCACATGGCCTCGGGCCACGTGCGCTATTCGACGACCGGCGGTTCGGGCCTGCGCAACGTGCAGCCTCTGTTCGCCGATCTCGCCTCGGGCGGCTTCGCCATCGCGCACAACGGCAACATCTCGAACGCCATGCGGCTGAAGCGCGATCTCGTCCAGAAGGGCGCGATCTTCCAGTCCACTTCGGATACCGAGGTCATCATCCACCTCGTCGCCACCAGCCGCTATCCGACCTTGCTCGATCGCTTCGTCGACGCGCTGCGCATGGTCGAGGGCGCCTATTCGCTGATCTGCATGACCAAGGAAGGCATCATCGCCTGCCGCGATCCGCTGGGCATCCGGCCGCTGGTGATGGGCCGCATCGGCGACGCCATCGTCTTCGCCAGCGAGACCGTGGCTTTCGACGTGATCGGTGCCGAGCTGATCCGCTCGATCGAACCGGGCGAGCTCGTCCAGGTCGACCATGCCGGGACGATCTCCAGCCACCGTCCGTTCGGCCAGCAATCGCCGCGGCCCTGCATCTTCGAGCATGTCTATTTCAGCCGCCCGGATTCGCTGATGGACGGGCAGTCGGTCTACGAAGTGCGCAAGCGCATCGGCATGGAACTGGCCAAGGAAGCGCCGGCCCAGGCGGACCTGGTCATCCCCGTGCCCGACAGCGGCGTGCCGGCGGCGATCGGCTATGCCCAGCAGTCGGGCATCCCGTTCGAGCTCGGCATCATCCGCTCGCACTATGTCGGGCGCACTTTCATCCAGCCCTCGGACGGCGCCCGCCATGCCGACGTCAAGCGCAAGCACAACGCCAACCGCGCCCTGGTCGAGGGGCGCAAGATCATCCTGATCGACGATTCGATCGTGCGCGGCACCACTTCGATGAAGATCGTGCAGATGATGCGCGATGCCGGCGCGGCCGAAGTGCACATGCGCATCGCCAGCCCGCCGACCGAGCACAGCTGCTTCTACGGCGTCGACACGCCCGAGCGTTCGAAGCTGCTCGCCGCGCAGATGGACATCGCCGCCATGGCCGATTTCATCCATGCCGACAGCCTGGCTTTCGTCTCGATCGACGGCCTCTACCGCGCCGTCGGCGAAGCGAAGCGCAAGCCGGCCTGCCCGCAGTTCTGCGACGCCTGCTTCACCGGCGACTATCCCACGACGCTGACCGACCATACCGATCGCGAAGCTCCCGACCTGCTGACTCTGCCGGTCAACAAAGTCGCGTGAGCGAAAAGGTCTTCACCGGCCAGACCGCCCTCGTCACCGGGGCGAGCCGCGGCATCGGCGCCGCTACCGCCGAGGCGCTGGCGGCGGCGGGCGCACACGTCATCCTCACCGCGCGCGACGTGAAGGCGCTGGAAGGGGTGGAGCAGCGGATCTTCGAAGCCGGCGGCGCCGCTACGCTGGCCCCGGTCGACCTGGGCGAGCCCGACGGCATCGCCCGCCTGGCCAATGCGATCGCCCAGCGCTGGGACCGGCTCGACATGATGGTCCTCGCCGCGGCCGTCCTGCCGCAGCTTTCCTCGGTGCCCGATATCGACCAGCGCGCCTTCGGCCAGGCGATCACCACCAATGTCCTCGCCACCCAGGCGCTCATCGCCGGCTTCGACAAGCTGCTGCGGGCAAGCCCCGACGGGCGGCTGGTCGGCCTCACTTCGGGCGTCGCCGCCAGCCCCCGCGCCTATTGGGGCGCCTATGCCGCGACCAAGGCCGCCTTCGAAGTCCTGCTCGATTGTTACGCTCAGGAAACGCGTAACATTTCGAAGCTACGCGTCGCAATCGTTAACCCGGCGGCGACCCGCACGGCCATGCGCGCGCGGGCATATCCGGGCGAAGACCCCGCTTCCGTTAAGCCTCCGGAAGCAGTCGCAGCGCGGCTTGTAGCCCTGCTGGGAGAGCCTTTCCCCTCCGGCCACCGCGAAACCGTTAACCAGGCGGGGTAAGCCCTCGCTAACCCATTTCTGGCACTCTTCTCCAATCAAGTCGCCCTAGTCTGTGCGTCTGGAGGAGGCCATGTCACCGACCCACGGCTCGCAGAACGGATATGCCCAGGCCGCGCAGGAAGATCGCTGCGCGCCGCGGACTCGCATCACCATTCCGGCGACTCTGCGGGCTTCCGGTTCCAAGGGCTTCCAGACCGTCGTCCACGACCTGTCGATCTCGGGCTTCTCGGCCATGGCGATCAGCCGGCTGCACCCGGGGACCTTCTGCTGGATCACGCTGCCCGGCCTCGAATCGATGCAGGCCCAGGTCGTCTGGTGGGACAACGGCGTGGTCGGCTGCGCTTTCCAGAAGCTGCTCAGCCCGATCATCCACGACAGCATCCTCGAGCGCTGGTGCGGCCAGTCGCCCTACGACCCGGAAGCCTGATCAGCCGCCCTTGACCAGAGTCACTTGCGCGACGTCGATCCCGCCGCCGCGGAAACCGCCCTCGCAGTACATCAGGTAGAACCGCCAGAGCCGGACGAAGCGATCGTCGAAGCCGGCCGGCAAGCGGCCTTCGCCGACCGCGCGATCGAAATTCTCGCGCCACATCCGCAGCGTCTGGGCATAGTCGAGGCCGAAGGACTCCTGGTCCTCCCATGACAGGCCGCGCTCTGCCGCCAGGCGGCGGAAGGCGCTCTCGCGCACCAGCATGCCGCCGGGGAATACGTAGGTCTGGATGAAGTCGGCACTGCGGGCATAGCCTTCGAAGATGTCGTCGCGGATGGCGATGTACTGCAGCGCGACGCGCCCGCCCGGCTTGAGGCAGCGGGCAAGGCAGTCGAAGAAGTCCGGCCAGTAGTCCTGCCCCACCGCCTCGACCATCTCGACGCTGGCGATCGCATCGAAGCGACCGTCGATGTCGCGGTAGTCCTGCTTGCGAAAGTCGATGCCGGCCCCGGCGTGGCGCTGCCGGGCCCAGGCCAGCTGCTCGTCCGAAAGGCTGATCGCCGTGACCGCCATGCCCTGGTCGGCGAGATGGCGGGCCAGCGAGCCCCAGCCGCAGCCGATCTCGAGCACGGTCCCTGCCCCCGCGACGCGCCCGGCGATCGCCGCGATCTTCCGCCGCTGCGCCGCTTCCAGAGTGATGGCCTGGCCGTCGAACCGCGCGCTCGAATAGCTCAGCGTCGGATCGAGCCAGGCGGCGTAGAAGTCATTGCCCAGATCGTAATGCGCATGGATGTTGCGCAGAGCCCCGCTGCGCGTGTTGCGATGGAGCCGGTGCAGCAGGCGGGCGGCGATGCGCCAGGGCCCGCGCGCCCGGCCGGCGTTGCCCAGCGTCGCGGCATTGTCCATGAACAGCGCGAACAGCGGCACCGGATCGGGGCTGTCCCACTCGCCGGCGTCCCAGGCCTGGTACCAGCCGACCGAGCCACCGGTGGCCAGGCGCAGCAGCGCGCGCCAGTCCTTGATCTGCACGCGCGCCGCGAAGCCCGGCGCCCGTCCGCCCAGCAGCCGCGTCGAGCCGTCGGGCAGCACCGCCTCGATCGAACCGCACGCGAGCCCGCCCGCGATCCCGTCGAGTACGCGGTCTATGCCTCCAGACCAAAGTCGCGCGAGCCATTGCGGGCCAATGCCGATTTTCCGGCTTCCCGCCACAAGCTCGGCCCCCCTCCCGGCTGCCTGTGCGTTCATGCGGCTAGGTATGGCGAGGTTTGCCGCGTTGGGCAATGGGGTTGGGAAATCGCCGCTGCCCTCTAGCCCTTCGCCTCCCGATAGGCCGCCAGCGCCCGCTCGCGCGCCTCGCGGTGGCCGATCAGCGGTTCGGGGTAGCTCGCCGGGCGGCAGAGCGGCGAGGGATCGTGGATCTCGCCGTCGGGAAGATGGGCCAGCTCGGGCACCCAATCGCGGATGTAGCCGGCCGCGTCGAACTTTTCCGACTGGCTCAGCGGCGCCATGATCCGCACGAACATGTTGGCGTCGACGCCGCTGCCCGAGACCCACTGCCAGTTGACGCCGTTGTTCGCATAGTCGGCATCGACCAGCGTATCCCAGAACCAGCGCTCGCCTTCGCGCCAGTCGATCAGCAGGTGCTTGACGAGGAAGCTGGCGGCGATCATCCGCACGCGGTTGTGCATCCAGCCGGTCGTCCAGAGCTGCCGCATCCCGGCATCGACGATCGGATAGCCGGTGCGCCCCTGCTGCCACGCTGCCAGATCGCCCGGCGACCGGCGCCAGGGCAGCCGGTCGAACTCGCCTCGGAAGCTGTGCTCCGGGTAATCGGGAAACTGCAGGATGACGTTCTGCGCATAGTCGCGCCAGAGCAGCTCGCCGCGGAAAGTATCGACTCCCACGCCGCGGCGGCCTTCCAGCGCCTGCCACACCTGGCCGGGCGAAATCTCGCCGAAATGGAGATGCGGCGACAGGCGCGAGGTGCCCTCGATTGCAGGCAGGTTGCGCTTCGCCTCGTAGTCGGCCGCGCGATCGAGGAAGTCGTCGAGCGCAGCCTGCGCCGCCGCCTCGCCGCAAGTCCAGCGGTCGCGCAGGCCTCCGGCCCAGTCGGGCCTGGTCGGCCGCAGCTTCCAGTCTTCCAGGCGATCGGACTTCGGCCAGCTTGCCGGGCTCGCCAGGCGCGGCGGCGCGAGCGGATCGCGCCCCGGCAGCATCCGCAAGGCAGCGCGAGCAAAGGGCGTATAGATGCGGTAGGGCTGGCCCGAGCCGGCGGTGACGCTTCCCGGCGGCAGCAGATAGTTGCCGTCGTGCAGGCAGAGATCGAGCTTGCCGGCGAGGTCCCGCTCGGCCTTGAGCCACCAGGGCTCGTAGTGGCGGATCGCATGGACGCACCGCGCACCGATTTCCCTGGCGACGGCAGCGATCTCCGCCACCGCGTCGCCGCGCCGCAGGATCAACTGGGAGCCTTGCCGCTCGAGCTCGCGCTGCAGCGCTTCGAGGCTGCCGTGAAGCCACCAGCGCGAAGCTCCTCCCGGCTTGCGACCGCCCGCGCGCTCGTCGTCCAGCACGAAGACGGCGACCACCGGCCCGGCGGCCGCCGCGGCCTGGAACGCAGGCTGGTCGGACAGGCGCAGGTCGCGGCGCAGCCAGACGAGACTCGGCACCGTCACGCGATCAACGCCTGGACGTCAGGCGACCGTCCAGGTCTGGCCCTTGGCGAGCAGCTTGCCGAGATCGGCATTCTTGCCCTGGCGCGCCGTCGCGTCCTGCCCCAGCAGCGTTTCCTCGAACGTCGGGCGCGGATCGTCGTAGAGCACGCCCAGAGCCATCGGGAAGGCACCGAACGGCATTTCGACGAGCATATGGGCAATGGCGCGGTTGGTGACGTTGTGGACGATCACGCCCGCCGCCTGCCAGTCGCCGTCGACGAC
>CAUJJI010000187.1 GCA_963205265.1 Pseudomonadota bacterium | reverse complement strand
GCCTGTCGTGCCAGGCAAACCACAAGCGCCGGCCGTCCCGTGCGTGTGTTTCCTTCCCCGGCGCAAGCCCGCATTCGCCAGCGGGGGTGAAGCTGTGCCTGCTTAAGATCCTCCCCCATGGGGGGAGGGGGACCGCCGGCGTAGCCGGGGGTGGAGGGGTGTCCCCCTCCGATCGAACGCTGACACCCCTCCGTCATTCGCTGACGCGAATGCCACCTCCCCCCATGGGGGAGGATCTTTGGGCCGCAGTCCGGATCCTCCCCGTTCCGGGGAGGTTCTGGGCGCCTCTCAATGCTTCTTGCGCGTCAGTTCCCGCATCGCATCGTCGAGCCCTTCCAGGGTCAGCGGAAACATCGATCCGTTCATCAGCTGGTGGATCAGCTGGGTCGACGAGGAATATTCCCACTGCCGCTCCGGCGTAGGGTTGAGCCAGACCGTCGCCGGGTAGGTGTTCACCACCCGCTGCAGCCAGACCGCGCCGGCCTCTTCGTTGAAGTGCTCGACCGAGCCGCCGGGGTGGCTGATCTCGTAGGGGCTCATCGCCGCGTCGCCGACGAAGATCACCTTGTAGTCGTGGCCGAACTTGTGGAGCACGTCCCAGGTCGGGGTCCGTTCCGAATAGCGGCGGCGATTGTCCTTCCACAGGCCTTCGTAGAGGCAGTTGTGGAAATAGAAGAATTCCAGGTTCTTGAACTCGGCGGTGGCGGCGCTGAACAGTTCCTCGACCAGCTTGATGTGGGGGTCCATCGATCCGCCGACGTCGAGGAACAGCAGGACCTTGACCGCGTTGTGCCGTTCCGGCCGCATGCGGATGTCGAGCCAGCCCTGCCGGGCCGTGCCGTCGATCGTCGCGTCGAGGTCGAGCTCTTCCGCCGCGCCTTCGCGCGCGAAGCGACGCAGGCGGCGCAGCGCGACCTTGATGTTGCGCGTGCCGAGCTCGCGGGTGTTGTCGAGGTTCTTGAACTCGCGCTTTTCCCAGACCTTGATCGCCCGGCCGTGCTTGCTCTCGCCGCCGATGCGCACGCCTTCGGGATTGTAGCCCGAGTTGCCGAAAGGCGAGGTGCCGTTGGTGCCGATCCACTTGTTGCCGCCCTGGTGGCGCTTCTCCTGCTCGGCGAGCCGCTGCTTGAGCGTCTCCATGATCTCGTCCCACGAGCCGAGCGCCTTGATCTTCTCCATCTCCTCTGCGGAGAAATAGCGCTCGGCCAGCTGCTTGAGCCAGTCCTCGGGGATCTCGACCGGCTGCTGCCCGTAGTCGGTCAGGATGCCCTTGAAGACCTTGTTGAACACCTGGTCGAAGCGGTCGAGCAGCCCTTCGTCCTTCACGAAGGTGGCGCGCGAGAGATAGTAGAACGCCTCGGGCGTCTGCTCGATCACGTCCTTGTCGAGCGCTTCCAGCAGCACGAGGTGCTCCTTGAACGAGGCCGGGATGCCGGCGGCGCGCAGTTCGTCGACGAAATTGAAGAACATCGGATCAGCTCGAAACAGGTTGGGAAGGCGACCGGCGCGGGAATTGCTCGCGCGCCGGCTCAATCGTCGCCCAGGCGGCGCAGCGGCCGCCATGGCTCATGACTGCGGCCCCTTGGGATGGTGGGGAAGCCTGGGGTCCAGCACTGCCCAGCTCGGCGCGCTGGAGGCCCAGATGACCGACTGCGGCGCCAGCAGCTCGGGATCGTCGAGCGTGCCGGCGCGAATGCGCATCGGCATGGCGCCGGCGGGCTCGACCGTCTTGCTGTACATCTGCGACCCGCACGACGGGCAGAAGCCGCGCTCGACGATATTGCCGCTGTCGGCGGTCTTGCGCAGCGTCGCGACCTCGCCGGCAAAGCGCACCGCATCCTCGGGAAAGAGCACGTTGACCGTGGCCGAGCCGCTGGCGATGCGCTGGCAGTCGCGGCACCAGCACATGCGCGCGCCGACAGGCTCGGCATCGATCGCGAAGCGCAGCTGCCCGCAGAAGCACTGGCCGGTATGTGTCATCTCGTCCGTTCTCCTGGCCGGAGCGCAGAACTATATCAGCTGCCTTGCCGGCGCGCCATGAAGGCCAGCCGCTCGAACAGCATAACGTCCTGCTCGTTCTTCAGCAGGGCACCGTGGAGCGGCGGGATGGCCTTGCTCGGATCGCGGTTCTGCAAAACCTCGAGCGGCATGTCCTCGTTCATCAGCAGTTTCAGCCAGTCGAGCAGTTCGCTGGTCGAGGGCTTCTTCTTCAGGCCGGGGACTTCGCGGACCTCGTAGAAGATTTCCATGGCCTTGGTCACCAGCGTCTTCTGGATGCCGGGGAAGTGGACGTCGATGATCGCCTGCATCGTCTCGCGGTCGGGGAACTTGATGTAGTGGAAGAAGCAACGGCGCAGGAATGCGTCGGGCAGCTCCTTCTCGTTGTTCGAAGTGATGACGACGATCGGCCGCTCCTTTGCCTCGATCCGCTCGCCGGTCTCGTAGACGTCGAAGCTCATGCGATCGAGTTCCTGCAGCAGGTCGTTGGGGAACTCGATGTCGGCCTTGTCGATCTCGTCGATCAGAAGCACCGGTAGCTGCTCCGACGTGAAGGCATCCCACAGCTTGCCGCGCTTGATGTAGTTGCCGATGTCGTGGACCCGCTCGTCGCCGAGCTGGCCGTCGCGCAGGCGGGCGACCGCATCGTATTCGTAGAGGCCCTGCTGCGCCTTGGTCGTCGACTTGACGTTCCATTCGATCAGCGGCGCGTTCACCGCCTTGGCGATCTCATGCGCGAGCACGGTCTTGCCGGTGCCCGGCTCGCCCTTCACCAGCAGCGGCCGGCGCAGCAGAACCGCGGCGTTGACCGCAACCTTGAGATCATCGGTGGCGACGTAGCTGCTGGTGCCTTCGAAACGCTGCATATCGTAATCCTGTGTGCTTTTCCTCGGAGGGGGGTTAGGTTGTGCGGTGCAACGAGGCAAGCAGGGAATCGCCATCGAGCGATGTCGCCGGCCGAGATGGACAAGCCGCCGGCGAGCGTGCAGACATGCCGCCGATGGGGCTCGATTTCCTTCGGCGCGCGGACTGGCTGAACACCAGGGCGCGCGGCTATCTCCTGCTGCTGGCTGCGGCCAACATCCTGGTCCTGGCCTATCTCGTGCTGGGCTCTCGCGACGGGATCGATCGCAACGGCTACCTGCTCGGCACGGACTTCCTCAGCTTCTGGACCGCCGGCCGCATGCTGCTGGCACAGGGCGATGTCTACGACGCGGCCGCGCATATCGTCGCCCAGCGGGCCTACTTCGGCCAGAGCGGGGCCTATACCGCCTTCTTCTATCCGCCGCCCTTCCTGCTGGCCTGCTGGCCGCTGGGGTGGCTGGGCTATTTCCCGGCGCTGGGGCTGTGGCTGGCGGGGACCGGGGCGGGGTTCTGGTTCGCGGTGCGGGAGTGGACCCGCCGATCGACCCGTCGTCCCGGACTCGACCCGGGACCGCTGGCCTCATCGACGGAACCTACGGCCCCGCAGCCGGCGGTCCCTGCTTTTGCCCTGACGACGAGGAGGGGGATTCCACTCGCGATCGCCTTCGCCGCCTTCCCGCCCGTGCTGATCACGATCACCCATGGGCAGACATCCTTCCTCGTCGCCGCGCTGCTCGGCCTCGGCGCCTTGCTGGTCGGGCCGAGGCCCATAATCGCCGGCATCCTGTTCGGGCTCGCCGTCATCAAGCCGCAGTTCGGGCTGCTCGTGCCGCTGGTGCTGCTGCTCGCCCGCGAATGGCGCACGATCGCCGCCGCCGCGGTCACGGTCGCGGTCCTGGCTCTGGTGGCCACGCTGGCTTTCGGACCGCAGGTCTGGGGAGGCTGGCTTGCCGCCGGCAGCGCGGCGCAGGCGACTCTTGCCGAAGGCATCGTGCCCTTCGCCAAGATGCAGAGTCCGTTCGCCGCCGCGCGGCTGCTCGGCGCTCCCGTCTGGTCGGCCTATGCGCTGCAAGGCGCTGTGACGCTTAGCGTCGCAGGCGCGGTAGGTCTGGCCGCCTGGCGACGTGGCTACGGCCTGGCCCTGGCGAGCGCGATGCTGGTCGGTGCCTTGCTCGCGACGCCATTCGTGCTCGACTACGACATGGTGCTGCTGGCGTTTCCGCTGATCTACCTCGCGTCCAGCGGGTTCCGGCCCTGGGAGAAGCTGATCTGCGCGGCGGCTTTCGTCGCGCCGGCCTTTGCCCGGCCGCTGGCCATGGAGGCGGGGATCCCGATCATGCCGCTGGTCCTGGCCGCCCTCTTCGTGGTCACCTGGACGAGGGCAATGGAAAGCCCCGCGCCGGAAGGTGGACGTCCGGCGCGGGGCTAGGTCCGGCCGGCGCTATTGCGGCACGGCCGGGTCGGCGGCGGGGGGAGTCGCCGACAAACGGGCAAGACGCTGCTTCATCGCGCGGAAGCGGATCAGCAGCACGACGATGCCGGCGAGCAGCGCCCAGGGGAGCGCAAGGCCGGCGAAGGTCAGCAGGAAGGCCAGCATCGCCTGGAGGCTGCCGAGCGAGCTTGCCGCGGCCTTGCCGAAGGGATCGCTGCCGGTCGCAAACAGGCCTTCGCTGGCATAGGCGAAGCGCATCGGCGTGGTGGCGAGCGAGGCTTCCTTGTCCTCGCGCAGCACCTGCTCGCTGCGCAGCTGGCCGCGCAATTCGTCGGCGCGGCGGACGAGCTCGCGCCTCTCGTCCTCGCCGAGACCCTTGGCGATCAGCCGCCGCTCGATCCGCGCCAGCTCGGCCTTGAGCGCCGCGCTCTGCCGCTGCGACTGCTCGATCGCGCCGCCGGCGTCCTCGCCGCTGATCGAGGCGTCGTGGAGGCTGCCTTCGGCCGCCTCGACCGCGGCGATGCTCTCGCTGCCGAAGCGCTGGGCGATGTCGGGCGCGAGCAGCAGGTCGAGCCGGGCGGCGACTTCGCCTTCGCGCGGCTGGTCGTAGCTCATGCCGGTGATCTGGCAGCGCGTCGGCCCAAGCTTTTCGCAGGCAGAGGCATGCTGCTGCTGGATGCCCGAGATCGCCTTGGCGGGAAGAGTGAAGGCATAGCGGTAAGCGAAAGCCACGCCGGGCGCGGCCGTTGTGGTGAGGCCGGGCGACGCTGTGCCGGCGGCGCTGTCGCGCGCCGCTTCGGGAGGGGCAACGGCTTCGGCGGCGACGGGTTGGTCGCTGGTGGAGGTGGCAGTGTCGGATTCAACTTTCGAGCAGCCTGCGAGGAGCAGGCCGGTGGTCAGTGCCATGAGGGTCAAGTGGGACTTGGGACGCATTGCAGGCTCTCCCATGAGAGCGGCCCGAGGGAAGGCCGCGGCATCTTTCTACCGATTCGATAGAGATTATGCAACGGTGAAACGTTCTGTAGGAAAGACGAGTTGATGACTTGGGTTAGTTCCTCCCCGGCACGGGGAGGGGGACCGCGCCGCGCAGCGGCGTGGTGGAGGGGCACAAGCCTTGGCCTTTACCGCAGGTGAGAGGGTGCTCCGCATATATGCTCGTGCCCCTTGCGCGTGCCCCTCCACCACCGCCTTCAGCGGTGGTCCCCCTCCCCCGGTGGGGGAGGAGCCGACGAGTTGTTACGCGTCGATCAATTCCGGATCGATCTCGCCCGCGCGGTTCTGGATAAACATGAAGCGGTGCTCGGGATTGCGGCCCATCAGGCGCTCGACCAGGTCCTTGACCGCGGCGCGGCCTTCGTACTCGGGCGGCAGGGTGATCCTGACCAGCGACCGGCTGGCCGGGCTCATTGTCGTTTCGCGCAGTTGCTGCGGGTTCATTTCACCCAGGCCCTTGAAGCGCGAGACTTCGACCTTCTTGCCCTTGAACGCAGACTCCTCGAGCGCTGCGCGGTGGGCGTCGTCGCGCGCATAGGCCGAGGTCGAGCCCGCGGTCAGGCGGTAGAGCGGCGGCTGGGCGAGGTAGAGGTGCCCGCGCCGCACGACCTCGGCCATCTCCTGAAAGAAGAAGGTCATCAGCAGAGTCGCGATATGGGCGCCGTCGACATCGGCGTCGGTCATGATGATGATGCGGTCGTAGCGCAGGTTGTCGGGATTGCAGTCCTTGCGCGAACCGCAGCCGAGCGCGAGGATCAGGTCGGCGATCTCGCTGTTGGCGCGGATCTTGTCGGCCGTGGCGCTGGCGACGTTGAGGATCTTGCCGCGGATCGGCAGGATCGCCTGGGTCTTGCGGTCGCGCGCCTGCTTGGCGCTGCCGCCCGCCGAATCGCCCTCGACGATGAACAGCTCGGTCTCGCCCGAGCCTTCGCCCGAGCAGTCGGTGAGCTTGCCCGGCAGGCGCAGCTTGCGCGCGTTGGTCGCGGTCTTTCGCTTGACCTCGCGCTCGGCCTTGCGGCGCAGGCGCTCGTCCATGCGCTCGAGGACATGGCCGAGCAGCGCCTTGCCGCGCTCCATGTTGTCCGAGAGGAAATGGTCGAAATGGTCGCGCACCGCGTTCTCGACGAGCCGCGCGGCCTCGGGCGAGGTGAGGCGGTCCTTGGTCTGGCTCTGGAACTGGGGGTCGCGGACGAAGACCGAGAGCATCACCTCGCTGCCGGTGACGATGTCCTCCGGGGCGATGTCCTTAGCCTTCTTCTGGCCGACCAGCTCGCCGAAGGCGCGGATGCCCTTGGTCAGCGCGGCGCGCAGCCCCTGCTCGTGCGTGCCGCCGTCGGGTGTGGGGATGGTGTTGCAGTACCAGCTATAGGCCCCGTCGGACCACAGCGGCCAGGCGATCGCCCATTCGACGCGGCCCTGCTGTTCGCCGGGGAAGTCCTGGCTGCCCGCGAAGAACCTGGTGGTGACGCATTCGCGCTCGCCGACCTGCTCGGTCAGGTGGTCGGATAGGCCGCCGGGGAACTGGAACACGGCCTCGGCAGGAACGTCGTCGCTGGCGAGCGCGGGCGCGCATTTCCAGCGGATCTCGACCCCGGCAAAGAGATAGGCCTTCGACCGCACGAGGCGGAACAGGCGCGCGGGCTTGAATTTCGCGTCGTCGCCGAAGATCTCGAGATCGGGCACGAAGGACACCGAAGTGCCGCGCCGGTTGGGCGTACCGCCGAGCCGCTGTAGCGGCCCCGTCGGCAGCCCGCGCGAGAATTCCTGGGCGAACAGCTCCTTGTTCCGCGCGACTTCGATGCGCGTGAAGCTCGACAGCGCATTGACCACCGACACGCCGACGCCGTGGAGGCCGCCCGACGTCGCATAGGCCTTGCCCGAGAACTTGCCGCCCGAATGAAGCGTGGTGAGGATCACTTCGAGCGCCGACTTGCCGGGATACTTGGGATGCTCGTCGACCGGGATGCCGCGGCCGTTGTCGGTGATGGTCAGCCGATTGCCTTCCTCCAGCGTCACCTCGATGCGGCTGGCATGGCCGGCGACCGCCTCGTCCATAGCGTTGTCGAGGACTTCGGCGGCAAGGTGATGCAATGCCCGTTCGTCGGTGCCGCCGACATACATGCCCGGGCGGCGGCGAACGGGCTCGAGGCCCTCCAGCACTTCGATCGCGGAACCGTCGTAGGCCTCGCCGCCGGAACTGGGCAGCTTGTCGAAAAGATCGTCTGACATGGCGGAGCTATAGAACGCGCGGGAATCCGGGCGCAAGCTGGGGGCAGGGGTTATCCTCGTCGGAAGGACTTCGCGTCCGCCCCGCTGTCAGGAGGACGTCAGTTCTCGAACGCCGTCGGCGCCGGGCTGACCGTCGCCACGCCGCCGGCCCGGACTTCCCGCACTTCCAGTGCCCGCTCGATCACCCCGCTGCGGCCGAAGCGGAACGGTCCGTCGAGGCCCAGGAAGCCGCCCTTGTCGAGCAGGCGGGCAATCGGGAAAGTCGTGCCGGGCTTCCACTCGCGCGCCACCCTGAGCGTCAGCAGCACGCCGTCGTAGCCGAGCGTGGCTATGCGATAGGGCTGGACGCCGAAGCGCGTCTTGTAGCTGCTGGCGAATTGCCGGAACCGGTTGTCGGCGACGGCCGAGAACCACGCGCCGCGGATCGCAGGCGTACTGGCGATCACGCTTTCCCCGCTCCACAGCTCGGTGCCGAGCAGCCGGGTCGCGGCATTGGCCTTGAGCACCGGCGCGGCGATCGCCGCGATCCGACCGCCGTCGGCGATCAGGACCGCATCGAAGCCGCCCTTGTCGTTGAGCCGCCGCGCCGCGCTGACCACCGAGGCGTTGCTGCGGTCGAAAGTCTCCATCGCCACGACCGTCGCGCCCTTGGCGCGGGCCGCGGTCATCAGAGCCGCCGAGGCCCTCTGGCCGTACTCGCCCTGCGGGACCAGTGCGGCGAAGCTCTTGACGCCCTGTGCCCGCGCATAGTCGACCGTGCGCTGCACCGACTGCCCGGGCAGGTTGCCCATGATGAAAATGTCGCGCGCCGCCGCGGCCTGGTCGTTGGAGAAGGAGATCACCGGAACGTTGGCCTTCTTCGCCGTCGCGGCGACCGCCGGAATGTCATCCGACAACAGCGGGCCGAGAATCAGCTTGTTGCCGTCGGCAATGGCCTTGGCCGCCGCGCTCGCGACGTTGCCGGCCGTGTCGTAGTTGGTCACCCGCAGGTTGGCGGCATTGGTATCGAGCAGCGCCATGGTGGCGGCATTGGCGATCGACTGGCCGACCGCCCCGTTCGGCCCGGACAGCGGCACCAGCAGGGCGACCCGGTGGCGTTCCGAATCGGTCGGCAGGATCTCGGAACTCGGTCCGGTGGGCGTCGGCGGCGGTGCCACGGGACCCTTGGGAATCACCTTGCAGCCCGCCAGCAGAGCCAGCGCGGCAAGCGCCACAAGCTTGCGCCGGTCCATTCGTGGCCCACTCTTTTCCCGATCGAACCCAGTCTTTTCCCGATCGAACATTGCTTGCCGCTCCATGCCGAGTTGCTCCATGGATGGTAAATGGAACAACAGCTTTCGCCCGGTCTCTATATTGTCGCGACACCCATTGGCAATCTCGGCGACATCACGCTGCGGGCCATCGACACCTTGCGCGGCGCCGCTGCGATCGCTTGCGAGGACACCCGGATCACCGGCAAGCTGCTGCACCACCTCGGGCTGGAAAAGCGGATGATCCGCTATGACGACCACGCCGGGGAGAACGATCGCGCGCGCCTGCTGGCCCTGGCCGCCGAAGCTCCCGTCGCCCTGGTCAGCGATGCCGGGACGCCGCTGATCTCCGATCCCGGCTTCCGCCTCGTACGCGCCGCGCGCGAGGCCGGCATTGCGGTGACGAGCCTGCCGGGGCCCAGCGCCGCCGTCGTCGCGCTGACCCTGTCCGGGCTGCCGAGCGACCGGTTCCTCTTCGCCGGCTTCCTGCCCGCCAAGGACAAGGCCCGCCGCGACACGCTGGCCGAGCTTGCCGCGGTGCCGGCAACGCTGGTCTTCTACGAAACGGCGCCGCGCCTGGACGATGCCCTGGCGGCAATCGGCGAGGTGCTGGCGGGCCGCGAGGTCGCCGTCGCCCGCGAGCTGACCAAGAAGTTCGAGGAATGCCGAAGCGGTCCCGCTGCGGACCTCGCCGCCCATTACCGGGCGCATCCGCCGAAGGGCGAGATCGTCCTGCTGGTCGGGCCACCGGTGGCCGCACCTGCCAGCGCCGCCGACGCCGATGCGCTGTTACGCGCAGAGCTGGCCACGGCCAAGCCTTCGCAGGCCGCGGCCAGGGTAGCCAGGGCGACGGGGCTCGACCGCAAGATGCTTTATGCCCGGGCGCTCGAGCTGAAATGAGCCGACGCCGCGCCCTGGCCGAGCGTCGCGGCAGGCGAGGGGAGCTGCTGGCCGCCTGGTTCCTGCGGCTGAAAGGCTGGCGCATCCTCGCCCGGCGCATCAAGACGCCGCGCGGGGAAGTGGACCTCGTCGCCCGGCGCGGCAGGACCGTCGCTTTCATCGAGGTCAAGTGGCGCAGGACCGCAGCCGAGCTGGACCTGGCCATCGACGAATACCGCCTGCGCCGCGTCGCCGCCGCCGCCGAAGCCGTGGCCCACCGCTTCGCCGCGGCGGACGATGATCGCCGGATCGACGTGCTCCTGCTTGCGCCCGGCCGCTTCCCGCGCCACATCACCAACGCCTGGATGGGATAGCCTCCCCGGGCTCGACCCGGGACCGCTGGCCTCCGGGTCGGACTTTTGAGGTCAGCGATCCCGGCTTTCGCCGGGATGACGGTACGAGGAATTTCGATGACCCTGCGCGTCGCGGTCCAGATGGACCCGCTGGAAACGATCAACATCAACGGCGATTCGAGCTTCCACCTGATGCTCGCGGCGCAGGCGCGCGGGCACGAGCTGTGGCACTACGACGTGCGGACGCTGGCGTTCGACACTGCCTGGGAAGGGGGCGAGCGGATCACCTGCTGGGCCGCGCCGGTGACGGTGCAGCGCGTCGCGGGCAAGCACTACCAGCGCGGCGACTACGAGCTGCTCGACCTCGGCCGCCAGATCGACATCGTGCTGATGCGGCAGGACCCGCCTTTCGACCTCGGCTACATCACCGGCACGCACATCCTGGAGCGGCTCAAGGGCAGGACGCTGGTGGTCAACGACCCGGCATCGGTCCGCAACGCGCCGGAAAAGGTCTTCGTGCTCGACTTCGCGCGCTTCATGCCGCCGACTTTCATCGCCCGCCGGCTCGACGACGTGCGCGAGTTCCATCGCCGTTACCCCGGCGACCTCGTGGTCAAGCCGCTTCACGGCAACGGCGGCAAGGCCGTGTTCCGCGTTCCCGCCGACGGCAGCAACCTCGGCGCGCTGGCCGAGCTGTTCGGCCAGGTCTGGCCCGAGCCGTTCATGGTCCAGCCGTTCCTTCCCGAAGTCCGCGACGGCGACAAGCGCATCGTCCTGGTCGACGGCGAGTTCGCCGGCGCGATCAACCGCAAGCCGGGCGAGGGCGAGTTCCGTTCCAACCTGGCCGTCGGCGGCTATGCCGAGGCCGCCACGCTGACCGCCCGCGAAGAGGAGATCTGCGCGGCCCTCGGCCCTGAACTGAGAGCCCGCGGCCTGGTCTTCGTCGGCATCGACGTGATCGGGGGCAAGTGGCTGACCGAGATCAACGTGACTTCGCCCACCGGCATCGTCGCCATCGACCGCTTCAACGGCACCGACACCGGCGGGCGCATCTGGGACGCGATCGAGGCACGCCACGCCGCGATGCTGCGCGCCTGATCCCGAACTTCGCCGCGCTTCCCGCGTTGCACCGGCCATGACCGAGTGGATCCTTCGCCTGATCGAGCAGGGCGGCTATTGGGGCATCGCCTTCCTGATGTTCATCGAGAACGTCTTTCCCCCGATCCCCTCCGAGGTGATCATGGGGCTGGGCGGCATCGCCGTCGCTCGCGGATCGATGGAGTTCTGGCCGCTGCTGGCGGTCGGCACCCTGGGCTCGACGCTGGGCAACTACGTCTGGTTCGTGATCGGCGATCGGCTCGGCTACCGGCGCCTGCAGCCGATCGTCGACCGCTGGGGCCGCTGGCTGACGATGGAATGGGAAGACATCGAGCGCGCCACCGAGTTCTTCCGCCGCCACGGCCAATGGGTCGTCTTCGCGCTGCGCTTCTCGCCCTTCCTGCGCACGATGATCTCGCTCCCCGCAGGCCTTTCGCACATGAAGACCTGGCGCTTCCTGCTGTTCACCTTCGCCGGAGCGGCAGTGTGGAACGCCGCACTGATCGGCGGAGGCAGCTGGCTGTCGCACTATCTCGAAGAGGCGCAGCACTGGCTGAACTGGATCGTGGTGGGCTCGATCGCGCTGGCGCTGGCGGGGTACGCGTGGCGGGTCGCGACCTGGAAGCCGCGGGGGTAACCTACGCTGCCGTCGCAGCGCGTCATGCCGAACTTGCTCCAGCACCCATCGCGCCTCAAGAGAAGCAAGGAGCCAACAAGATCCTCCCCAGAATGGGGAGGGGGACCGCCGCCGCAGGCGGTGGTGGAGGGGTGTCCCCACCAGCGGTTACACCCCTCCATCAGCGCTTCGCGCTGCCACCTCCCCTTTCAGGGGAGGATCTATGACTCACCCCGCTCCCGCGGATGCGCATCGCGATAAACGTCCAGCAAGGTCGCCGCATCGACTTTCGTGTAGATCTGCGTCGACCCCAGGCTGGCATGCCCGAGCAGTTCCTGCAGCGACCGCAAGTCCGCCCCCGCGCCCAGCAGGTGCGTCGCGAAGCTGTGCCGCAGCGCGTGTGGGGTCGCCGACGGCGGCAGCCCCAGGGCTACCCGTGCCCGCGCCATGGCCTTCTGGACCATGCCCTGCGACAGTGGCCCGCCCTTGGCGCCGCGGAACAGCGGCTCGTCGCGAAGGATCGGCCAGGGGCACTGGTCGAGATAGTCGGCTACCGCCTGCCGCACGACCGGCAGGAGCGGCACGACGCGCTGCTTGTTGCCCTTGCCGGTGACCGTCACCGTCTCTCCCAGCGGCAGCGCCGAGCCCTTGAGCGCCAGCGCCTCGGCGATGCGCAGGCCGGCGCCGTAGAGCAGGATCAGCACCGCGCGGTCGCGTGCGCCGATCCATTCCTCGCGGGCGTCTTCCTCGACCGTCAGCGCCAGGTTTACGGCATCGTCCGGCGTGACCGGGCGCGGGATGCCCTTCTTGATGCGCGGCCCGCGCAGACGCGGTGCGGCGGCATCGCCGGAGCCGGCCTGCTCCCTGGCGAAAGCCAGGAAAGCCTTGAGCGCCGAAAGCTCGCGCGCGGCCGAGACGTTGCCGATCCCGTCTGCCCGCCGCCCGGCCAGGTGCGAGCGCAGCGCCGCCGCATCCAGGCGCGCCAGCGCGGTCCAGTCTGCCGCCTCCACGCTGTCGAGCAGCCGCGCCGCCGTCGCCACGTAGGCGCGAACCGTATGCGGCGAGCGGCGGCGGCTGTCGGCCAGATGCGCCCGCCAGGGGTCGAGCAGGTCCGCCCGGGTCATGCCGCCAGCAGCGCCGCCGGCACCAGTTCGCCGAGCAGTGCATCGAGCAGGGGCATTCCCGCATCGGTCACGACGATCCGGTCGCCGCTGCGCCGGACGAGGCCCTGGCGCGCATAGAGGTCGAGCTTGGCGGGGTCGCAGAGTTCGCTTGCGCCCAGCCCGAAGCGATCGGCGAGGGCGGCAAGGTCCACCCCTTCGCGCAGGCGCAGGCCCATGAGCATCGCTTCGGCCGCCTGTTCGCGCATGCCAAGGCTGCGCTGCTCGGCGATGCCCTGGCCGCTTGCCGCGACCGCGTCGAGCCAGTTCTCCGGCTTGCGGTGGCGCACCGTCGCCGTGCCGCCCCGCCTCCCGTGCGCGCCGGGGCCGATGCCGCAATAGTCCTGGTAGCGCCAGTAGGCGAGGTTGTGGCGGCTCTCTTCGTCCGGGCGGGCGTGGTTGCTGATCTCATAGGCGGGAAGGCCGGCTGCCTCGGTCAGGTCGCGGGTCAGCGCGAAGAGGTCGGCGGCCGCGTCGTCGTCGAGCGGTGCGAGTGCGCCGCTCCGGACCATCGTGGCGAAACGCGTGCCGGGTTCGATCGTCAGCTGGTAGAGCGACAGGTGGCCAGTCCCGAAGCCGAGCGCGCGGGTCAGTTCGGCTTGCCACTGGGCAGCGCTCTGGCCGGGGCGGGCGTAGATCAGGTCGAAGCTCACGCGCGCGAAATGGCGTTGCGCCACGTCGAGCGCAGCGAGCCCCTCGGCGGCGTCGTGCAGCCGCCCGAGGAAGCGCAAGGTCTCGTCGTCGAGGGCCTGGAGACCGAGCGAGACGCGGTTGATCCCGGCATTGGCCAGCGCGGCGAAATTCGCGGCTTCGACCGAGGAGGGGTTTGCCTCGAGCGTGATCTCGATCCCCGGCGCAAAGGCCCACAGCCGCTCGGCCTCGGCGAGCAGGCGCGCCACCAGCGCGGGCGGCATCAGCGATGGCGTGCCGCCGCCGAAGAACACCGTGGTCAGCGCCTCGCCGCCCGCCAGCTCTGCCTCGCGCCGCATGTCGGCGAGCAAGGCGCGCTCCCACAGGCCTGCATCGACGCTTTCGCGGACGTGGCTGTTGAAGTCGCAATAGGGGCATTTCGCCAGGCAGAACGGCCAGTGGATGTAGAGCGCGCGGGCCATGGCCGCAGCTTACCCGCCGAACTGCGCCGCGACCAGCTTCGCGAAGGCATCGGCGCGGTGGCTGATGCGGTGCTTTTCCTCGGGGTCGAGCTCGGCGAAGGTCTGCGTGCCGCCGCGGGGCACGAAGACCGGGTCGTAGCCGAAGCCCATGGTGCCGCGCGGCGGCCAGGAATAGGTGCCCTCGGCGCGGCCTTCGTAGACCGCGCTCGTCCCGTCGGGCCAGGCGAGGGCGAGGACGCAGGCGAAATGGCAGCTGCGGTCCACGTGCGGCCCCAGTTCGCAAAGCAGCCCCTCGACCTTGCCCATCGCCATGTACCAGTCGCGGCCCGGTGGGCCCTCGAACCACTGCCGTTCCGCCCAGTCGGCGGTATAGACCCCGGGCGCCCCGCCGAGCGCTTCGACGCAGAGGCCCGAATCGTCGGCC
Source organism: Pseudomonadota bacterium (assembly GCA_963205265.1). Classification (GTDB taxonomy): domain Bacteria; phylum Pseudomonadota; class Alphaproteobacteria; order Sphingomonadales; family Sphingomonadaceae; genus Novosphingobium. The sequence continues at coordinate 736 of CAUJJI010000187.1, read as the reverse complement.
AACGCGGGCAGCTGCGCCGCCTCGGCAGCCGCACGTGCCTTGATCAGCGCATTATCGGCGAAGGTCTTGCCGGTCTCCGCCGGCTCGGGCAGCCCGAGCGAGCCCGCAGAGATGCACTCGACCCCGTAGGGCGCGAGCAGCGCCGCGATCTCGCGCAGCTTGCCGGCGTTGTGCGTCGCGATGACGAGAGTCTGAGCGGTGAGTTTGGACATGGGCCGGCCTCTAGCAGCAATTCATCCTCCCGTGCCGGGGAGATTTACCGCCCCACCGTCTTGGCCTGCGCCGCGAAGATCCGGTCGCAGCCGATCCGCGCCAGGCGCAGGAGGCGCAGGAGGTCTTCCTCGTCGTAAGTCGCACCTTCGGCCGTGGCCTGGACCTCGGCGATGTGGCCGCCTTCGATGAGCACGAAGTTCGCATCGGCATCGGCGCTGCTGTCCTCGACATAGTCGAGGTCGAGCACCGGCACGCCACCGCAGATGCCGCAGCTGACCGCGGCGACGCGGCGGGTGAGGGGATCCTCGGTTACCAGCCCGGCCGCCATCAGCTTGTCCACCGCGATACGCAGCGCCACCCAGGCGCCCGAGATCGCCGCGGTGCGGGTGCCGCCGTCGGCCTGGATTACGTCGCAGTCGAGCACGACCTGCCGCTCGCCCAGCTTGCGGAAGTCGGTCACCGCGCGCAGCGAGCGGCCGATCAGCCGCTGGATCTCCTGCGTCCGGCCCGACTGCTTGCCCTT
>CAUJJI010000186.1 GCA_963205265.1 Pseudomonadota bacterium | reverse complement strand
CGAAGCCCCCACCGCGGCCCCTCAGATTTCCAGCTGGCTGCCCAGCTCGACGACGCGGTTGGTCGGCAGGCGGAAGAACTCCATCGCGCTGGCGGCATTGCGCAGCATCCAGGCGAACAGCTTCTCGCGCCAGATCGCCATGCCCGGCTTGGCCGAGGGCAGCAGCGTCTGCCGCGACAGGAAGAAGCTGGTCTTCATCATCTCGAACGGTTCGCCGCACATGGTCACCAGCTTCAGCGCGGCGGGGACGTCGGTCTCCTCGAGGAAGCCGTAGTTCAGCGTCAGGCGGTAGAAGCCGTTGCCGAGATCGATGACCGAGCGCCGGTCGACCTCGTCGACTTGCGGCACGTCCTGGATGGCGACAGTCAGGATCACCACCCGCTCGTGCAGCACCTTGTTGTGCTTGATGTTGTGCAGCAGCGCCGATGGCACGCCGTGATTGGTCGAGGCCATGAAGACGGCAGTGCCCGGCACGCGCGCGGCGCTGGAATGGGCGCTCTTGGCGAAGACTTCCATCGGAATGGTGCCCTCTGCCATGTTCTGCCGCATCAGCGCCCTGCCTTTCGACCAGGTCGTCAGCAGGGTGAAGATCGCCAGGCCCATGGCCAGCGGCACCCAGCCGCCGTCGGGAATCTTGGTGAGGTTGGCCGAGAGGTAGGCCGTGTCGAGCGCGAAGAACAGCAGCAGCAGCGGCAGGGCCAGCCAGGGCTTCCACCGCCACATCTGCAGCAGAACCACCGCCAGCAGGAAATTGTCGATCAGCATCGCGCCGGTCACGGCGATGCCGTAGGCCGCGGTGAGGTTGGACGAACGCTGGAAGACCAGCACCAGCAGGATCACCGCGATCATCAGGCCGAAGTTGATCACCGGGATATAGATCTGGCCGGCCTGGAGGCTGGTGTGCTTGATCGTCATGCGCGGCATGAAGCCGAGCTGGATGGCCTGCTGGGTCACCGAGAAGGCGCCGGAAATCACCGCCTGCGAGGCGATGATCGCCGCCATGCTGGCGATGATCAGCAGCGGCCACTGGAACCACTGCGGCGCGAGCAGGTAGAACGGGCTCTGCAGAGCCGAAGCGTCGCGCAGCAGCAGCGAGGCCTGGCCGAGGTAGTTGAAGACCAGCGCCGGCAGGACCACCGCCAGCCAGGAAACCCGGATCGGGTTGCGGCCGAAGTGCCCCATGTCGGCATAGAGCGCCTCGGCACCGGTCACGGCCAGCACGGCCGCGCCCATGGCCAGGAAACCGCGGAAGGGATCGGCAATGAACATGGCGACGGCATGGTGCGGGCTGAGCGCCTGCACGACATCGGGCATGGCCGCGATGCTGACGATGCCGAGCACGGCGATGACCACGAAATAGAGCAGCGTGACCGGGCCGAACAGCGTCGCCACTTTCGAAGTGCCGCGGCTCTGGATCATGAACAGGCCGACGAGGATGCCGACGACCAGCGGCACGACCGCATGCTCCAGCCGCGGCGCATAGACGGAAAGGCCCTCGATCGCGCCGAGCACCGAAACCGCGGGGGTGATCATGCTGTCGCCGTAGAACAGCGCCGTGGCAAAGACGCCAAGCAGGACGATGCCCCCCGACCATTTCCGCTCGGGCACGTTCTTGTTGATCAGCGCCAGCAGTGCCAGGCTGCCGCCCTCGCCCTTGTTGTCGGCGCGCATGATGATCGTGACGTACTTGAGCGTCACGATGACCATCATCGACCAGAACATCAGGCTGACGATGCCGAAGACGTGCAGCCGGTCGAGCGGCAGGGGATGATGCCCGGCGAAAGTATCGCGCATGGCGTAGAGCGGACTGGTGCCGATGTCGCCGAAGACGACGCCCAGCGCGCCGATGGCCAGCTTCAGCGGCCCGCCGTGGTGATCGTGGCTGCCGTGCTGGCCGGCTGCCGGCGCGGCTACGGCCGGCGATGCCGTGGCATCGGCCTGTTTGCCAGCGTCCTGCGGTTCCGCTTCACTCATTCTGGTGCCCCGTCACCGACTGGACTTTCTGCAGCTGCGCTACAGCAGCGGCTGCGCGCGCTTAGCAGCATGCCGGAAGGGGGGCAACGGCGCTATTACCCTATTGACTGGGTGGAATCTGGCCCTGGGCGGCAATGAACTGGTCCAGGCGGGCAAGCCGCATCTCGAGATCGGAGCGCCATGGCGCATCGGGCGGCGTGCTTTCGAGCAGCCGGCTCCACAGTTCGCGCGCTTCGCCCAGCCGTCCCGACTGCGCCAGGGCAAGGCCGAGGAAGAACGGCGGCCCCGGATTGTCCGGCGCGGCTTCCGCGGCCTGGCGGAAGGCGTAGAGCGATGCCGGGGTCAATTGCCCGTCGGCGTGGCTGACCAGCGCATTGCCCATGGCGAGCCAGGCCTCGCCATTGCGCGGGTCCTTTTCCACCGCTCCCAGGAGGATCGCCGCGGCATTGGCATATTGGCCGTTGCGCGCAAGCCCGTCGGCGATGACCACCCAGTTGTCGCCGGCGATCGCACCGCTGCCGGACAAGGCCTTGCGCTCCTTTATCAAGCTCGCGGGGTCGCCGGCGATCGTCTCGGCCGGAGCCTTGGGTGCGCCGGGCATGTCGGGGTTGCCCTGCAGGCCGTAGCCGGCGATGCCCAGCAGCAGCGCCGCACCGATCGCTTCCCAGCCGCGGCGCGGGACCTTCAGCACGAAAGCCAGCAGCACGAAGGCGACGGCGGCCAGCAGCAGGACGAGAAGCCAGCTCATCCGCCGTCCCCCTTGCCGAATCGCCTGCGCAGCAGGAGCGCGGCAGTCAGCAGCAGCAGCAGCGGCAGCGCGAACAGCGGCCAGGTCAGCGAGGTCACCCGGGGCGCGTAGCTGACGTAGTCGCCATAGCGCTCGACCAGCCAGGCCCGGATCGCTTCCGGATCCTCGCCGGCGGCGATGCGCTGGCGCACCTGGCTGCGCATGTCGCCCGCCATCGGCGCATCGGAATCGGCAATCGACTGGCTCTGGCACTTGAGGCAGCGCAGCGTCTCCATCAGCGCCTGGGCCTTGGCTTCCTGGGCCGGATCGTCGAGCTGGCGGTAGGCGTAGGGCGCCGGTGGCAGCGAATCCTGGGCCGAGTGGGGGGAAGCGAACAGCAACGCCATCCCGGCGAAAGCCGGGCCCGCCAGCGACCGGGTCCAGTGCCGCAGCGTCGCGCCCGGCGGAGAGCGGTCCCGGCTCGGGGTCCGGGTCGACGGGCCGGTCCAGCGCCTCACAGCCCCGCCTCCTTGAGCTTGTCGAGAATCAGCGGCAGCTGATCTTCCCGGATTTCGCCGATATGCTGGTAGCGGATGATGCCCTTGCCATCGATGACGAAGGTTTCGGGGACGCCCGACGATCCGATCGCCATCTGCACCGAGCTGACGTCGTCGGCGCCGATGCGGGCGAAAGGGTTGCCGTTGCGGGCGAGGAATGCGGCGACGTCTTCCGGGCGGTCGCGGATGGCGATGCCGTCGATCTGCACGCCCTGGCCGGCCAGCCTGGCCAGCTGCGGCGCTTCGACCGCGCAGGGGATGCACCAGCTGGCGAAGATGTTGAGCAGCCGCGGCTTGCCGGCGGTGAAGTCGGCGCGCGCGAGGCCCGGCCGATCCGGGACGGCGGGGCGCAGGTCGAACTGGGGCTGCGGCTTGCCGATCATGGCGCTGGCGACTTCGCGTTCGGCCGGACGCAGCAGGCCGAACAGAACGACGACGACGAAAGCCCCGAACAGGGCCAGGGGCAGCCAGAGCGCCCATGGGCGAGGCTTTTGCTGTTCGCTCATCGGCCCTGCCTCTGGCGACGGTCGGCGATCTTCTCGCGCGCGATCAGGCGACGCAGGTCGCTCGACACCCGGCCCAGCAGCGCGAGCAGGCCGCCAAGCGCGATCAGGACGCCTCCGAACCAGATCAGCGTAACGAAGGGCTTCCACCACAGCCGCAGCTGCCAGCGGCCGTCGTCCGACTGCTCGCCCAGCACGGTGTAGAGCTGCCCGTTCCAGCGCGTGATGAGCGCCGATTCCGACGTCTGCTGAGGCGGTGTCCAGAAGCTGCGGGATTGCGGAAAGGCGGCGATCGGCGCCCCGCCGCGATAGCTGACGAACAGCCGCGCTTCCATCGCCGTCCAGTTCTGGCCGGCGACGGGCTCGATGCGGTCGAGCCGCACTTGCCACGGTCCGACCGCGGTGGTCTCGCCCACGCGCGAGGCGACCAGCTTCTCGACCGAGAACGCGCTGTCGCTGGCCATGCCGCCGAGCGCCACGGCGACGCCGAAATGGGCCATGACCATGCCCCAGACCGCGAGCGGCGTCCGCCGCAGGCCGCGCCCGCGCAACGGCAGCAGGCTGGCCAGCGCGAGGCCGGCGGCGAGGACCAGACCCAGCATCGGCAGCAGGCCGGCCTGCGTCCAGAAGGCCACGCCGACCGCCGCAGCGGCGGCGAGCAAGGCAGGAAGCGCCACGCTGCCGCTGACGCGCGCGAATGTGTCGCGCCGCCAGCGCAGCAGGGGGCCGACGGCCAGCACGATCAGCATCGGCGCCACGAAGATGGCGCTCATCGGATTGAAATAGGGCGGGCCGACCGATACTTTCGCCCCCATCGCCTCGGCCGCCAGCGGGTAGAGCGTGCCGAACAGCACGATGCCCAGCGTCGCCGACAGCATGACATTGTTGAACACCAGCGCCCCTTCGCGGCTGACCGGTGCGAAGCGCTCGCCCTCGGTCACGGTCGCGGCGCGCAGGCCGAACAGGGTCAGCGCGCCGCCGATGTTGATCGCCAGCAGGGCGAGGATGAAGCTGCCGCGCTCGGGATCGACGGCGAAGGCATGGACGCTGGTGAGGATGCCGGAGCGGACCAGGAAAGTGCCGACCATCGACATCGAGAAGGCGACCACGCCCAGCATGATCGTCCAGGCCCTGAGCGCGTTCCTGGCGGCGAGCACGCTGGCCGAATGCAGCAGGGCCGTGGCGGCCAGCCAGGGCATCAGCGAGGCGTTCTCGACCGGGTCCCAGAACCACCAGCCGCCCCAGCCGAGCTCGTAATAGGCCCAGTAGGAGCCGGCGGTGATGCCCAGCGTCAGGAAGATCCAGGCACCCAGCACCCAGGGCCGCATGGCCCGCGCGAAGGCCGGCCCCACTTCGCGGGTCACCAGCGCGCCGATCGCGAAGCTGAAGGCGACCGAAAGCCCGACGTAGCCGAGGTAGAGCGTCGGCGGATGGAAGGCGAGGCCGATGTCCTGCAGCAGCGGATTGAGGCCCTGCCCTTCGGCCGGCACCGGCGACAGCCGCTCGAACGGGTTCGAGGACAGCAGCAGGAAGGCATAGAAGCCGAGGCTCACGAAAGCCTGCCCGGCCAGGGTGGCCAGCATCGTCGGCTCGGGCAGGCGCTTTTCGACGAGGGCGAGGAAGCCGCCGGACAGGCCCATCACCGTCACCCAGAGCAGCATCGAGCCTTCGTGATTGCCCCAGGCGCCGGCGAGCTTGTAGATGAAGGGCTTGGCCGAATGCGAATTCATCGCCACCAGCTTCACCGACAGGTCGGTCTCGCAGAACAAGACGATGAGCGCTACGAAAGCGACGAGGCCGAGCAGGCCCTGGACGACCGCCACCGGCCGGACCACGGCCGCCAGTCCCGCGCCGCGAGGCGTCAGGGCGAGCGAGCCGGCCAGCAGCTGGAGCGCCGCCAGGGCTGCCGCCAGCCAGAGTGCCGCAAGGCCGAATTCGGCGATCATCTGGTTTCGGCCACGACTTGCTTCGCCTGTTCGGCGGTCATGTCCTGCATTTCGCGCGGAACGTATTTCTCGTCGTGCTTGGCCAGCAGGTTGTCGGCGACGAAAGTCCCGTCGGCGGCGCGCTTGCCTTCGGCCACCACGCCCGAACCCTCGACGAAAAGCGAAGGGACGATGCCCTTGAACCGCACCGGGACTCGCGCCTTGCCGTCGCCGACCACGAAGCTGATCGTCACGCCGTCGGCCTCGGTCTTCAGCGAGCCCTGCTCGACCATGCCGCCCAGCCGCACGGCGCGATCGGGCGCGGGCGGGGATGCGACCAGTTCCTGCGGGACGTAGAAATAGGATGCCTGGCTGCGCAGCCCCCAGATCGCCAGGAGCGCAGCGCCGACCAGCGCCGCCAGGGCGACCAGGGCGAGCACGAGCCGCTGGTGCTTGGGCTTGATTGTATTCACTTCCCGCGGCTCCTGTCGCGCCGTCTCTCGGCCGCCTTCATGCCGATCCAGCTCCAGCCGATCATCGCTGCAGTGCCCGCGACGCCGATGATATAGGCGGCGACCACGAAGGTCCACTGGTCGAGCGCTTCACGCATCGGCCCCGGCCCTTTCGCTCGTCTCCGCCTGGTTCGTCGCCGCCTGGTTCGTCACCCCGTCGTTCATCGCCTTCCGCCGCAGCCGTGCCTCGGCCTGAATGTCGGCGAGGATGGCCCGCATGCGCGCCAGCACGACACCGCCGAAGATCAGGCTGAAGCCGATCGTCGCGGCCAGCAGCGGCCAGAGGAAGGCGGGGTCGATTGCCGACTTTCCCATGGTGATGCTGGGCGGCTGGTGCAGGCTGTTCCACCACACCACCGAGCGGTTGATGATCGGCACGTTGATCGCCCCGACCAGTCCGAAGATCGCCGCCACCCGGCTGCTGCCGCCGCCGTCGCGGCGAGTCGCATCGACCAGCGCGATATAGCCGAAGTAGAGGAACAGCAGCACCAGCATGCTGGTCAGCCGGCCGTCCCAGACCCACCAGGTCCCCCAGGTCGGGCGCCCCCAGATCGAGCCGGTGACCAGGCAGATCGCGGTGAACACCGCGCCGGGCACGGCTGCGGCGCGCGCGGCGATGCCCGCCAGCGGATGGCGCCAGACCAGTTCGACCAGGCTGGCACCGGCCAGCGTCGTCCAGCCGGCCATGCCCAGCCAGGCCGCGGGAACATGGATGAAGAGGATGCGCACCGTATCGCCCATCAGGCGATCGGGCGGCGCTTTCAGCAGGCCCCAGAGCAGCGCCGCAGCCGTGACGGCGACACCCGCCAGCAGGCACAGGGGCGTCAACCAACGCGCGATGCGGAGGAAGCGGGCGGGGTTGGCGAAGCCATGCATGGTCGGGCCGCTATTTGGCAGCGCGCGAGGCCGCGGGCAAGTGCAGAGTCCCGCGACAGGCACGGTTTCGCCGCTTCCGTCAGGCCCGCGTCAGGCTGGGTGGCGACTGCGCTTCACGAGAAGAGATGGGGCGACCGATGGGGTTTGAACCCACGACCTCCGGTACCACAAACCGGCGCTCTAACCAACTGAGCTACGGTCGCCATATCTGCTGCCGGGCGCTGCCAGCGTGGGACGAGCCCGCGAGGACGGCCCTGCAAGGGTGCGCGCTGTTGCACACCTCCGGTCGATTGGGAAGAGAAAACTTGGGCCCATCGGTTTTCCCGCCGATTTCGCTCGGCGGCACCCGCAGGCATCGCGGCGGTTAGGTAATTCTCAACCACGCGGCCGAACCGGTTCTTAGTCAATCTTGACGAAAACCCCTGGTTCGGATCGGACGGAATCTTCCGTCCTCCGCCGCATGAGACAGGGGTCGCAGAATGAGCGGACCAATAGCTCGCCTGCAATCGCTCCCCGCCGATATCAGGCGCGAGCGACGCAAGGTCTCGCGCTTCCCGGCGGAAGTGACGGCCCTGATCCGGGCGGCCAGCGGCGACGAGGCGCTGGTGCGCCTGGCCGACGTCTCGACTCACGGCTGCAACGTGCGCGGCGAAGTCGCCTGGCTGCGCGCGGGAATCTTCGTCTCGATCGGCTTCGAGGAGGAACCGCCGCTCCAGGCGGTGGTCCGCTGGATGCGCGACGGTTCGGCGGGCATGGAATTCCTCCGGCCGGTCCCCAGCGAGCGCCGCGAGTGGCACGCGCTGATCAATTCGCCGTTCGGCCCATGAGAAAAGGGCGGCCCGCCGGACCGCCCTTCGATCTCTTGTCCCGAGACCGTACCCGGGATCAGCCCTTCTTGAGCGTCAGCCCGCCGAAGCGCTTGTTGAACTGAGCGACGCGGCCACCCTGATCGAGCAGGCGCTGGTTGCCGCCGGTCCAGGCCGGGTGCGAGGTGGGATCGACTTCGAGCACCAGCGTGTCGCCTTCGCTGCCCCAGGTCGAGCGCGTCTCGAACACGGTGCCGTCGGTCATCTGGACCTTGATCATGTGGTAGTCGGGATGGGTGTCGGACTTCATGACTGCAAACCTTCGCTGCGGCCGGTTCCGACCGGCCTCGAATAGGAAGCGGCGCGCATAGCGAGCTTCGCACGCGAACGCAACCTTGTGGTGATGGGCGGGTGCGGAGAGCCGGCGGGGGCAAGCGATCCGAAGCGCCTGGCCCAGCTCCTCCCCGTGCCGGGGGAGGAGCTTAAA
>CAUJJI010000185.1 GCA_963205265.1 Pseudomonadota bacterium | reverse complement strand
GCCCCAGCCGCCCATTGCCTCGCCCTTTTCCGTGCGCGGCCCCGGCGTCACCGCCAGGGCGAAGACCGGCCGCGTCAGCCAGCGTTGCAGCGCCGCCTTGACTTCGGCCGGAGTGAGCGCGGCGATGCGGGCAAGGTCCCGCTTGTACTTCGCCGGGTCGCCCGAATAGAGCTGCCCCTCGGCCAGGGTCGCGCCCTTGCCGTAGAAGCCGCCGACATCCTCCAGCGCGCCGATCTCGGCCGAAACCGTGCTGGTCGCGGCGCGGCGCAGCTCGTCCTCGGTCGGGCCTTCGGCGACGAATTGGCGGATCACCTCGTCGAAGCGCCTTTCGGCCGTGGCCCGGTCGACGCCGGGCTTCACGTCCATCGTCGCCTGCAGGAAGCCGACCTGTTCGAACGTCATGGCAGAGGCGGTCACCGTCACCGCCAGCTGCTCGCCGCGCACCAGTGCATTGTCGAGCCGCGAGCTGGCGAGGCCGCCGAGGATGTCCAGCCCGATCTCCAGCGCCGGGGCGTCGGGATCGTTGAGCCCGGGGCCGCTCCAGTTGCGGGTGATGCGCGTGACCGGCACCTGGTCGGTCATCTCGCGGGCGGCGGGCGCGGCGAGCGTCACCGGCGCGGCGGCGATCCTGGGGACTTCCGGGCCGGCGGGGATAATGCCGAACCACTTCTCGACGAGCGGCCGGGCGGTCGCCGCGTCGATGTCGCCGGCCAGGACCAGCACGGAGTTGTTGGGGCCGTAGTTGTCGCGAAACCACTGGCGCACGTCGGCGAGGCTGGCGGCGTCGAGGTCGGCCATCGAGCCGATGGTCGAGTGGCGATAGGGGTGGCCGACAGGGAACAGGCCTTCGCCGACGGCATAGTCGACGAGGCCGTAAGGCTCGTTGTCGCCCTGGCGCTTCTCGTTCTGGACGACGCCGCGCTGCTTATCGAGCTTGTCCTGGGTCACCGCGCCGAGCAGGTGGCCCATGCGGTCGCTTTCCATGAACAGCGCGAGGTCGAGCGCGCCGGTGGGCACGGTTTCGACATAGTTGGTGCGATCGTACCAGGTCGATCCGTTGGTCGGCGTCGAGCCGGCCGCTTCCAGCGGCTTGTCGAAATTGGGCACGTTCTCGGACCCGCCGAAGAACAGGTGCTCGTAGAGGTGTGCGAAGCCGGTCTTGCCGCGCGGCTCGTGCTTGGAGCCGACGCGGTAGTAGATCGTGATCCCGACGATCGGCGCCTTGCGGTCGGTATGGACGATCGTCGTCAGGCCGTTGGCCAGGACGAAGCTTTCGTAGGGAATGTCGACCGCCTTGACCAGCTGGGCGAGCGGCGCCGGCTCCGCCACGGCCGCGGCGGGCGGGGTAGCGACGGCGGGCTGGACGGCGGGCTGGACGGCGGCCTGGACGGAGGGACGAGTCGCGCAGGCCGAGAGGGCCAGCGCGAGCAACGGGACGATGAAGGATTTGCGCATCGCCCTGTCCTAGCAAATCCGGCGGGGCAGGGGGAGGGGCCTGCCGTCGCCGCCGCGGTGCTTCCGCCTTGCTTGCGCTTCCGGGCATTGACCTCGATCAAGGCGGCGGCAGGCGCCTGTCCTACGCACCTGTGGGAAAACAGTTCGAGGACACTGAAATGCGTTGCTTTCCCCACCCGATCAGCGGCGCCGTCTATGAAGAGCTCGGCGACGGCCTGGTCAAGGTCGAGGACAAGGCCAAGGGCCAGGCCGGCATCTTCCGCTGGAACGGCGAATTCGTCGAGGGCGACCTGACCCAGGCCGACCTGCACTACCTGGGCTTCGTCGGCGGGCCGACGCTGCCGCCGGAAAAGGACATCATCTGGAACTTCCTCCCGGTCGGCGATCCCGGGACCGGCATCCATACCAGCCTGCCCACCAGCCGCGGCGGCGGCGCCAGGGATGGCCGGCAGCCGACGCTGATCATCGCGCCCTATGTCGGCGATCCGGGCAAGCAGACCGCCGACGGCAAGCGCTCCGCGGCCTACCTCGAGCAGGACTTCTTCACCGACAACGACCGCCGCAAGGAGCTGCTGCCCGAAGTCTACAAGCGCAGCTCGCCTTATCCCGGCGGGCCGAAGAAAGTGCCGGTCGCCCGGTTCTTCGAGAAGAAGTACCTCGATCTCGAGGTCGAGCGGCTGTGGAAGAAGGTCTGGCAGATGGCCTGCCGGCTCGACGACATTCCCGAGGTCGGCGATTGGATCCTCTACCGCGTCGCCAATCTCGAATGGATCGTCGTGCGGACCGCCGAGAACGAAGTGAAGGCCCACCGCAATGCCTGCCTGCATCGCGGCCGCAAGCTGTGCGATCACCAGTCGGGCAAGCGGGCTGCCCATTTCCGCTGCCCCTATCACGGCTGGTCGTGGCACGCCGACGGCTCGCTGCAGGACCTGACCGCCGAGTGGGACTTCCCCGGGATCCGCGAGGAAGTCGGCCAGCTGCCGGGTGCCAGGACGGCGATCTGGGGCGGCTTCGTGTTCCTCAACCCGGACCCTGAGGCGATCCCGTTCGAGGACTATGCCGGGCCGGAAATGCTGGCGCACTATGCCAAGTTCAAGATGGAGAACCGCTACAAGCAGGTCCACGTAGGCAAGATCATCCGCGCCAACTGGAAGCTGATCATGGAGGCCTTCCTCGAGGCCTACCACATTATCACCACCCACCCGCAGCTACTGCTGTTCGGCGGCGACCTGGCCGATACCCGCTACGACGTGTTCGGCAACTGGCACCGGCTGGGCCATGCCGGCGGCGGCGGATCGAGCCCCTATCGCGGCATCTACCATTCGCGGGAGAAGGTGCTGGAAGTCTTCCGGATGATGGCCGACTTCAACAAGGATTACCTGAAGGGCCTGATCGGCGACGAGGTCGAGCAGTTTTCGGACTGCGAGCTGGTCGAGCAGACCTTCTCCAACCTGTTCCCCAATTTCAGTCCCTGGGGCGGCTGGGCGCGGATCGTCTATCGCTTCCGCCCGATCAACGACAATCCCGACGAGTGCCTGATGGAGGCGATGCTGCTGGCGCCCTGGCCCGAAGGCAAGCCCAAGCCGCCGGCGGCCGCGCTTCGCATGATCGGCAAGGACGATCCCTGGGTCTCGGCCGAGGAGCTTGGCACCCTGGCGCGGATCTTCGACCAGGACACCGGCAACGTGCCGCAGACCCACGAGGGGCTGAAGACCAAGGAGCCGCCCTACGTGATCTATTCCGCCTACCAGGAATCGATCATCCGCGCCTTCCACGACAAGTACGAGAAATGGCTGGGCCTGGCCGAGGGGGAATGAACGCAGCCGCTTCAGGAGAGCTGCATGCGGCTGCTTTCCGCCATTCCGGGCGCGCGATGCTTCAGGTGGAGGAAGGCCGGGTCGAAAAGCGCCACCGTGCTGAGGCCGGCCAGGTCGGGAATGTGCAAGCGCCGGTCCTGCACGACCACCAGGTCCCGCTCGCGCAATTCGCGCAGCGTCCGGTTCACGTGGACCGGCGACAGGCCGATCGCATCGGCCAGCTCGGTCTGGGTGATCGGCAGCTCGCAGCTGCCGTCGCGGGCCAGCCCGACCAGCTCGAGCCGCGTGTAGAATTCGCAGAGCAGGTGGGCCAGCCGCTCGAGCGCCGAGCGCTTGCCGAGGCTGATGATCCATTCCCGCTGGATCGCGGCATGGACCAGCCCGTCGTGATGGAAAGCCTTCACCAGGTTGGGATGGCTGTGGCTCACCGTCTCGAGATCGCTTGCCGATAGCGCCACGTATCGGATCGGCGTTAGCGCCAGCAGCGAGTGGTCAAGGCGGTCGAGCAGGAAGCTGTTGAGGTCGCAGAGGTCACCCGGCAGGAAGAAGCCCATCAGCTGGCGCCGGCCGTCGGGCAGCATCTTGTAGCGGCATGCCCAGCCGCTGAGCAGCAGGCGGATGGAGCCGGGGAAATCGCCCTCGCGCGCGATGTCGCGGTTGGCCGGAACGAGATTGCGCTGCCCCCGCCAGAAGCGGTCGAGCGTCGCCATGTCCGCGGGCGACAGCTCGACGCAGCCGTCGAGCCTGCGGGCGAGCAGGTTTTCCTGTTCCAGCCAGGGAAACCTGGCGATCGGCTGATGTTTCATAGCATGTTCCCCCGGTCGTCCTTTGCCGGTCATGCTGGCGTCGCTCGTAATTCTGTTGCCCTGGCGATAAGTCCGGCCGGAGCGCGCAGGATCAGTGTGCAATATGTCCTAAACATGCAAACGGGTGTTACGGTTGTATTACTGTAATGGTCGATTCGGCCGTCATGCGGATTCTTCGCAGGATGACCTGCCGACTTTAACGCGCATGTCGGACTATGGTTTCATGCGCCGGTGATCCGGAGCCGTGGCTGCGCGGCGGAGGCGGCTGCGCCAGCGATCGCTCGGCATATCCCGCTGCCGGTGAAGCCGATCACCCCAGCTTCCGCAAGGCTTCCGGATCTGGGAGGCGCATCCACCGGGCGCTGAGCTCGATGAGGCCGCGCGCGCGAAGCACCTGCAGCACGCGGTTCACGTGGACCGGCGTCAAGCCGACGATATCGGCGAGGTCATGCTGAGTCAGCGGCATCGCGCACTGATTGTCGAGCACCTGGTCGCCCGACCGCAGGCGATCGAAAATCTCGCACAGCAGGCTGCTCAGCCGCTCGAGCGCGGTCTTGCGGCCGAGGCTGACGATCCAGTCCGACTGGCCGTGCAGGGACCGGAGTATCGCGCGCAGGACGCTGCGGACGTTTTCGTACTGCGCCACCGGGACGTCCCTGATTTCCTGCAGCGGGATGCGTCGCACCCGCAGATCGGTCAGGGCGACGACGGGATGGTGGACTTCGGCGCTGAACAGCCAGTGCGGCTCGCAGTAGTCGCCGGGCAGGAACAGCGCGGTGATCTGGCGGCGGTTGTCGCGCAGCATGCGGTAGCGACAGGCCCAGCCGGCTTCGACGCGATAGATCGTGTCCTGGGCTTCGCCCGCGCGGGCAAGGTGTTGGTGGCGCTTGAACTGCTGCAGCCCTTCGCCGTCTGCAATGAGCATCATCACCTCTGCGACTGGAGCGGACAGGCCGGAACCCTAGGGGCGATCGTCAGCGCCGGATTCATCCATGTTAGGAAAGGGGCGATTGTTGCGCCAGTCCGTGCCCCCGGAGCGATGCGCCGAGAGGCGCGGCCCCCTTCCGGTCGGCTTTGCGCAACTGCCCGGGTGCCGCCGGACGTCTCGCGGCGAGACGCCCGGCGCCGCCCTGCTCAGGCGTGGACCGCCTTCAGCTCGGCCGGGGGCAGGCCGCCCGACTTCGCCTGGGCCATCAATTCCTGCTTGCGCGCCATCATGCTGTCGCGCAGCGCGACGAGGTCCACTTCGGCCTTGCGGGCCTGGGCGAACATGGAATCCTTGCCCGATTCCTCTTCCTTGACGTGGTGCTCGATCTCTTCCGACAGAGTCTTGACCTTGGCTTCGTAGAATTCGTCATCGGGGCTGGAAGCCGCAATGTCGTTCACCAGGATCTTGGCGGCGTCGTGCTCGATGTAGGCTTCGTTGAGCAGGTCCTGCTCGATCTTGCCCTCGAGCGCCGGGTAGAAGATCTGCTCCTCGATGATCGTATGGATCTTGAGCTCGTCGCAGATCTGCTGCGCGATTTTCTGCTTGCTGCCCGACCGGGCCGATTCGAACTTCTCGAACAGCTCCTCGACAGTGCGGTGATCGGCCTTGAGCAGGGCAATCGCGTCGGTGAATTCTTCGCTGGCCATCATGAACCTCCATTTGGCGTGATGGCAGATCAATGACTTCGCGCGATTGCGGTTCCCGGGCTTCGGATCGCAGCGCCGAGGCGAGGCCGGGACCGGACGGATGTGGATCATCTCCGGCTCCGGCCGGGTGGCATGGAGGTGCTGCCGCCATCCCTCCCGCGGAACAAGGAGGATCGGTATGATGGCGACAGCAGATGTCCTACGCCGCTGGCCCGCGATGGTTCCTTCGCCGCGCGCAGCGGGCGGTTCAACCCGCGCCGATGAGCTCGCGGCCGATCAGCATGCGGCGGATCTCGTTGGTGCCCGCGCCGATGTCGAGCAGCTTGGCGTCGCGCAGGTAGCGCTCGACCGGCCAGTCCTTGGTATAGCCGGCGCCGCCCAGTGCCTGCACCGCCTCGCCGGCGACGCGGAAGGCGCTCTCGCTGGCCAGCAGGATCGCGCCGGCCGCGTCGAAGCGGGTG
Source organism: Pseudomonadota bacterium (assembly GCA_963205265.1). Classification (GTDB taxonomy): domain Bacteria; phylum Pseudomonadota; class Alphaproteobacteria; order Sphingomonadales; family Sphingomonadaceae; genus Novosphingobium. Next base: position 11,172 of record CAUJJI010000185.1, on the reverse strand, counting down.
GTCCGGCCGGCATCGCAGGCGCGCGCCACGGCATAGACATAGGCCCGGGCCGATTGCAGCGCGACATACATGTCGGCGACCTTGGCCTGGATCAGCTGGAAGGCGCCGATGGGCTTGCCGAACTGCTTGCGCTCGCGGACGAAGGGGATGACCGTGTCGAGGCAGGCCTGCATGATCCCCAGCTGCAGCCCGGCCAGCACCACGCGCTCGTAGTCCAGCCCGCTCATCAGCACGCCGACACCGCCGTGGAGCGGGCCCATGACCTGCGCTTCGGGCACGAAGCAGTCGTCGAACACCAGCTCGGCCGTGGGCGAGCCGCGCATGCCCAGCTTGTCGATCTTCTGGCCGATGGAGAAGCCGGCGAAGCCCTTTTCGATCAGGAAGGCGGTGATCCCGCGCGAACCCTCGCCAGTCTTGGCATAGACGACGAGGACGTCGGCACAGGTGCCGTTGGTGATCCAGAACTTCGTGCCGTTGAGCCGGAAGCCGCCGTCGACCGCCTCGGCCTTGAGCTTCATCGAGACGACGTCCGACCCCGCTCCCGCCTCGGACATGGCGAGGCTGCCGACATGCTCGCCGGAAACCAACCGCGGCAGGTACTTCGCCTTCTGCCCGGGGCTGCCCCAGCGGCGGATCTGGTTGACGCAGAGGTTGGAATGGGCACCATAGCTGAGCCCGACCGAAGCCGAGGCCCGGCTCACTTCCTCGACCGCGACGACATGGTCGAGATAGCCCAGGCCCAGCCCGCCGAACTCCTCCTCCACCGTGATGCCGTGCAGGCCCAGCTCGCCCATCGGCACCCACAGCTCGCGCGGGAACCGGTCCTCGGCGTCGATCTGGGCGGCAAGCGGGGCGATCCGCTCGTCGGCAAAGCGGCCGGCGGCCTCGCGGATCATCAGTGCGGTTTCGGTCAGGGCGAAATCGAAGTCGGGCGTGGCGCGCATTGCTCTACCTCGTCGTGACCGGCCCGTGCTGGCTGGGGCGGCAGGATTCGAACCTGCGAATGCCGGTACCAAAAACCGGTGCCTTACCACTTGGCGACGCCCCAGCAGCGCGAGGCGCGCTTAGCCCCTGATTGCGCGGATGAAAAGGGTGCTTGCAGGAAGCCCGGGCATTAAGTCCGCTTCGGAGAAGGGCCGGAGGGTCGCGGCGGGCGTTACCCGCCGAGCACCGCGTCGATATCCGCTGCCGAATGCCGTTCGCGCACGGTGCCCTCGCCGGGGAGGTTGACGATGGTGCCGCGCTTGACTGCCGGCCGCTCGGCGATCTCGCTCACCCAGCGGTCGACGTTGCGGTAGCTCAGCACGTCGAGGAAGCGGGTCCCGCCGTTGTAGGCGTTGCGGGTGTGGAAGTAATGGAACCAGGCGAAGACGGCCATGTCGGCGATCGAATATTCGTCTCCGGCCAGATAGCGCGCTTCGGCCAGGCGGCGGTCGGCGACGTCGAAGATTCGCTTGGTCTCCATGGCGAAGCGGTTGATCGCATATTCGATCTTCACCGGCGCCACCATGTAGAAGTGGCCGAAGCCGCCGCCCATGACCGGCGCGGTGGACATCTGCCACATCAGCCACGACAGGCATTCGGCGCGGCCCCTGGCGTCGCGAGGGATGAACGCGCCGAACTTCTCGGCCAGGTGCAGCAGGATCGCGCCCGATTCGAAGACGCGGATCGGCTCGGGTCCCGAGCAGTCGAGCAGGCCGGGAATCTTGGAATTCGGGTTGACCGAGACGAAGCCGCTGCCGAACTGGTCGCCGTTCATGATGTCGATCAGCCAGGCGTCGTATTCGGCGTCGCCGAACCCGGCGGCGAGCAGTTCCTCGAACAGGATCGTCACTTTCTGGCCGTTGGGCGTGCCCAGCGAATAGAGCTGGAAGGGATGCTTGCCGCGCGGCAGCTCGGTCTCGTGAGTCGCACCGGCGATCGGCCGGTTGGATTTGAAGCCGACCGGACTGTCCGGGTCCCAGGTCCAGACTTCCGGCGGGACATATTCGGCTTCGGGCATCGACGGCTCCTTCTGGCATTACGCTTCGGGACAGAGTGGAAGCCGACGGCAAGGAGCGCAAGGGCTGTTGTCGCCCCCCGCGCCGGCCGCTCGCCGTGGATGACTGGAACGGTCGCCGGGACGATCGGCAGCCCTGCGCCGATTGACTGCCGCCGTGTTCGGGTGTGCAATGGTGGCCAACCAGGACCAGTCACGGGAGAGCAACGATCATGGTCTCGACCATGGAGAATCCGCCGCCGGCCACCGCGCCGCTCAGCAACCGCCAGGTCGATACGATCCGCGGCCAGTATCACAAGTTCATGCTGATCCCGATGATCGAGCATCACTCGCGCTGGTTCGACGCGGGGCCGATCGCCATCGCGGTGGAGGCCCGTGCGCTCGGCGACAATGCCGAGCGGATGGTGCGGGGCCCGAGCATCCACGTCTACAACGCCGCCCGCACCGAGGAATACGTCCGCTTCGACGTATTCGGGAAAGTGCTGCACTATCACTACATTCTCAACGACGTGAACCACAACATCCTGTGGGGCTACGATCCCGACACCAACGGGCCGATGATCCCCTGGGCCGTGGCCGCCCTGCGCGACCGCCTGCCGGTGATGCTGCGCCGCGCCAATGCCCACGCGCTCGCCAGCGAGATCGAGGAGCAGGGCTGGGATACCTCGGTGCTCGAAGACGTCGCCCGCGCCGCTACCGAAGCCCTGGCCCCGCGCGAGGACGACCTGGTCCGCGCCAGGGAAGGCATGGACTGGATGTACCGCTGGAAGGAAGTGCACCCGCAGTTCAATACCGTGGAGGCGGGGGAGTACTGAGCGGGAGGAGTTCCTCCCCGTTCCGGGGAGGATCTTGGGCGGAGGCTGGCGCTATATTGCGCTCCCGCCTTGTCCATGCCCTGCAGCATGGCGTGGGTGGCGAGGTCGGTGGGCATCTGCTCCCAGTAGCCGTATTCGCCGATCGACACGCGGCGCAGCGTGCGGGTGGCGGTGCCGGTGTCGGAGCGGGCATGTTGCAGGGCGAGGTTGTCCCAGATCACGAGGTCGCCCTGCCGCCAGTGATGGTCGTAGACGTTCGCCGGGTCGTAGAGCAGAGCGAACAGCTGCTCGAGCAGCGCGTCGCTTTCCGCCGGGGGCAGGGTGGTGATGCAGGCGCTCATGTCGAGATTGACGAAGACGTAGGGGCGGCCGGTCTCGCGCTGGCGGGGAACGACAGGATGGACCGTCGCGCTGTCGCCGGCTTCCATGTCGGCAAGAGTGGTCCGGCGCCCGAGCAGGCGGCCGCGGACCTGCAAGGCCTTGAGATCGGCGATGCGGGCATGCAGCGTCTCGGGCATCCGTTCCCATGCCCTAAAGCCGCTGGCGAAGCGCGTCGGGGCAGCGCCTTCCGCGGCGTCCTGGGCATAGAGCGAGCCGCCCAGGAACGGCGCCGGCACATAGGGGATGTCGTTGTGGAAGAGCAGTTCCTGGGTCCCCAGGAAGCCCCCCTCCTCGACATTGGAGACCACGTAGTTGTCGAGCTCGGTGCGCAGCGCCGGGCCGAAGATGTCGCAGGCGGCAAGCTGCCGGTCGCGGTCGAGCTGCTGGCCGCGGAACAGGATGAGGCCGTCGCGGCGGTAGATGCGGGCCAGCGCCGCGCGCTGGTCCGGGCTTAGCGGTGCGGCGAGATCGACTTCGGCTTCCCAGCCGAAAGGCGCACCTGCGATCGGCCTGGCGCCGGTCAGGGCATTGTCCGCGTCATCGTTGGCCATGACCGTCCTCTCCGCAGTTTTGCCGCATCCTACGCAGAAATGGGCCGGCGTGAAAAGTCCGGCGCCGGCCGCAGCGCGGCGAACAGCAGGCCGGCGCAGATGAAGCCCGGGATCGCTGCCCACATGACCGGGGTGTAGGAGCGCGTGACGTCGTAGATGTGATTGGCGATCAGCGGCCCGATGCCCATGGCCACGGTCGTGGTGATGCTGATCGTCCCGTAGAACAGCCCGAAGCTGCGCGGGCCGAGGTAGGTCGTGGTGAGATAGACGACGGCGTTCATCTTCATCCCGCCGGTCAGGCCATAGGCCATGACCGCGGCGAATGCGGCCCAGAAGACGCCCGGGAAAAGCAGCAGCATCATGGGGAATGCCAGGGAGACGACCGAGGCGGCAATGGCAAGGCGCCGCACGTCGTAGCGATCCATCAGCCAGCCTCCGGCGATCCGCCCGATGATCGAGGCGACGCCCATCGAGCCGGCGATGGCCACCGCATCGACGCGCGCGAGGCCGGTGAACGTGAGCACCGGCACGAGGTTCAGGACGAGCGCGACCCCGGTCATCGCGCTGACCAGCGAAGCCAGGAACAGCAGGTAGAAGCTGCTGGTGGCAAATCCCTCGCGCGGGGTGAGGCCGGGCAGCTGCACGGGTGCGCCATCGCCGGGCAGGTCTTCCCCGCCATCGCCGGCTTGAGCGAAAGCCTCGCGCCGGGGGACAAAGGCCAGCACCAGCGGCAAGGTCATCGCGCACCAGATCACCGCCAGGGCAAGGAAGCCGCTGCGCCAGCCGTGGTTCTGCACGAAATATTCGGCAATCCCGGGTGCGAGCGCCATGCTGATGCCGGTGCCGGAAATGGTGATGGCGATGGCCATGCCACGGCCGGCGCTGAAGATGGTCGAGACCGGCGCCATCCACACGGTCGAGGTGAAGGCGCCGGAGATGCCGAACAGCGCCCAGGCCGCCCACCAGTGCCAGATGCTGTCGCCGATGGCCGACATCGAGGCGATCGCGGCGAAGGAGATCAGCACGACCAGGATGCCGCAGAAGCGCGCCCCCAGGCGATCGATCAGGAAACCGGCGGGAGTCGCCAGGAACAGCCCCATCATCGAGACCACGGCCGGGCCCGAGGAAATCTGCGCGCGCGACCAGCCGAACTCCTGCTCGATCGGCCCGAGCATGACGCCGAACACCGACGTCAGCAGCGCGGCAAGCGACATGCCGGCCGTGGTGGCCGCGACGAGAGGCCAGTGCCGGCGCCATTCGCTTGCTGCAGTGCGCGGTTGTGCCGTGGCCATCAGCGCTTCTCCCCCTGCTCGGTGAAGTCCGGATAGGGACCGAGCGAATAGTACAGCACGCCCGCCACCGCGAGGAACGGCACGGCGGTCCACATCACCGGAGTATAGGAGCGGGTGGCGTCGTAGACGATGTTGGCGACGAAGGGGCCCAGGCCCACGCCCAGCGCGATCATCGTGTTGACCGAGCCGTAGAGCACGCCGAAGGCGCGCTGGCCGAAGTGGCGGCTGGCGAGATAGACCACGGCCGGCACCTTGGCGCCGCCGAGCAGGCCGTAGACGGCGACGCCGATCGCCGCGGCCACCGCCGATCCGGGAACCAGCAGGAGCACCAGCGGCAGGACCCCGGCGCCGACCGACGAGATCGCGGCGAGAGTGCCGGCGCTCATCCGGTCCATCAGCCAGCCGCCAGCGATCCGGCCGGTGATCGTGGCGATGCCGATGATCCCGGCGACGCTCGCCGCGGTGACGGGAGTGAGCCCGGTCGACCGGAGAACGGGCACGAGGTTGAGGATGATGGCGACGCCTGCCGACATGCTGAAGAAGGCGGCCAGCGCCAGCTTGTAGAACTTGGCCGATGCGAAGCCCTGCCGCGCGGTGAGGCCGGGCAGCTCCGCGGCGGGGTCCTGCACCGATGGGCCCTGCACCGATGGGCCCTGGGCCGAGCGGGCCGGCGCGGCGCGGCCGTTGCGGAAGAACAGCAGGGCCAGGGGCAGCACGACGATGGCCCAGATGACGGCAAGGCCGATATAGGCGGCGCGCCAGCCTTCGGCGGCGACCAGGCGCTGGGCGATGATCGGCACCAGCGACGTGCTGATCCCCGAGCCGCTGAGCGCGATCGCCACGGCAAGGCCGCGGGCGGCGACGAAATGGCTCGAGACCGAAGCGACCCAGACCGTCGGCATGGCCGAGGCGGAGATGCCGACCAGCGCCCACAGCGCCCACCACTGCCATATCTCCCCCTGGACCGCAGACATCAGCCCGATGCCGATGCACATCAGCGAAGCCGCGGCCAGGGCGACGATGCGCGCGCCGATGCGGTCGATCGCCAGGCCGGCGAGAGTGGCCAGCGCCATGCCGATGAACGAGACCAGCGAGGTGCCGAACGAGATCTGCGCCCGGCTCCAGCCGAATTCCTGCTCCATTGGCTCCATCATCACGCCCAGCGAGGACGTGCTGACCGCCGACAGCGAAACCCCGGCCGCGGCCGCCATGACCAGGGTCCAGTTGCTGCGCCACTCGGTCGCGGCGGACCCTCGCATTGTGTCGGACAAGCTTATCTCCTGGCCCGGCGTCGTGCTTCGCCGGTCGTATCGCCGCATACCTTCCAGCCACCACCGAGCCTGTCAACCGCTGCCCCGGCGTGGTTTCCGGGCAACAGAGCGCAGGGAAACATCCCTGCTTCCGGCCCGGCACGGCGGCACGGCTTGACAATGTGAAGATGTTGACGAATTCCTTGCCCACCTCGCAAGAGGGGGGTTTACCGAAGATCGTCGCAACGGCCAGCGTCCGGACCCGGACCACGGCAGTCAAGCGCAAAGGCCGATAGGGCCGCGGTATCAGGAGGGGAATACAGAAATGCACAGGATGTTGAAGCACGTCGTGCTCGCGACCACGGCCATGACCGGCCTTGCTGCCACGCCCGTTTTCGCCCAGGACGCCGGCATGACGGACGATGGCGCGATCATCGTCACCGCCCGGCGCATGGACGAGCGGCTCCAGGACGTGCCGATCTCGATCACCGTCTACAATCCGGAGCAGCTCGCAGCGCGCAACATCGCCAACAGCACCGACCTGGCGACCTATACGCCGTCGCTGACGGTCAACAGCCGCTACGGTCCCGACAAGTCCAGCTTCGCGATCCGCGGCTTCTCGCAGGATCTCAACACGCTCCCGACCGTCGGCGTCTATTTCGCCGATGCGGTCGCACCGCGGCTGTCGTCGAACATCACCAGCGGCAACGGCGCCGGCGTGGGCAGCATGTTTGACTTGCAGAACGTCCAGGTGCTCAAGGGTCCGCAAGGCACGCTGTTCGGCCGCAACACCACGGGCGGCGCCGTCCTCCTCGTCCCGCGCAAGCCGACCGACAAGCTCGAAGGCTATGTCGAGGGCACGGTCGGCAATCTCGACCAGTGGCGCGTCGAAGGCGTCGTCAACGTACCGCTGGCCGAAGGCGTCCGCTTCCGCGCCGGCGTCGACCGCAATCTGCGCAGCGGCTACATTAAGAACCGGTCGGGCATCGGTCCGAAGGATTTCAATGACGTCGACTACTGGGCTGCGCGTGCCAGCCTGGTCATCGACCTGATTCCCGATGTCGAGAACTATACGATCTTCACCTACGCCAAGTCGGACACCAACGGCTATCTCGGCAAGTACGCCTACTGCAACCGCGGCACCGTTCCCGGGTCGGACGGCAACATCGGCACAGCCCTTGCCTCGCGCGCGGCGAACTGCGCCGAGTTCGACCGGCAGACCGCTGCCGGCTACGGCTACTACGACGTCGCCAACAACAATCCCGATCCCTTCGTGAAGAGCACGACCTGGCAGGTCATCAACACCACGACGTGGAAGGCGGCCGACACGCTGACGGTCAAGAACATCTTCAGCTACGGCATCGCCAAGGAAGCCTATTCGTTCAACCTGCAGGGCGACAACATCGCGCGCTCCTTCGTGCTCACCTTCCCCGGTCCGGACGAAGGCCAGGGGCACCAGTGGACGCTCAGCGAGGAACTGCAGCTGCAGGGCCGCAGCCTGGACGACAAGCTGGTCTGGCAGGTGGGCGGCTACCTGGAGCACAGCGAGCCGAAGGGCCAGCAGACCCAGTACACGGCGATCCTCTCCGACTGCCGTACCCAGCAGCAGGTCTATACCTTCACCTGTTCCGGCGCGAGCATCGGCATCGCCCACAACGTCTATTTCTACAAGAACTACGGCCTCTATGCGCAGGCGACCTACAAGCTGACCGACCAGCTGGGCATTACCGCCGGCATCCGCAACACCTGGGACCGGCAGCGCGTCGAGGCCAACAACATCACCGTCATTCCCAGCCCCACCGGCCCGACCGTCTACCGCTGCTCGCGCGCAGCACAGCCGGCCGGCGGCGGCACTGCGGCGCTGCTGACCAACGAGGCCTGCGGCATCGGGCGGACCTTCAGGACCCGCTCGAGCGAGCCGACCTGGCTGATCAACGTCGACTACAAGCCCAACCAGGACATGCTGGTCTATGCCAAGTACGCCCGCGGCTACCGCGGCGGCGGCCTGAACGAAGCCAATTTCGGCTTCGAGGCCTGGCAGCCCGAATTCGTCGACAGCTACGAGCTCGGCCTCAAGGCGAGCTTCCAGGGCGACGGCATCCGCGGCAACTTCAACGTCGCCGGCTACTGGAACGAGTTCAAGGACCAGCAGGTCTCGGTCTTCATCCCGCAGTGCCTTGCCGTGTCCCGCCCGACCTGCACCACGCCGGCTCCCACCGGCATCAACGGCATCCAGAACGTCGGCAAGTCGCGGCTGCGCGGGTTCGAGGTGGACAGCTCGCTGATGATCGGGGACAGCTGGCGCTTCGATCTCGGCTACGCCTATTCGGAAGCCAAGGTGACCGACGGCGGCAACAAGCTGCCGGCCTGCGACAACGCGCGCTTCGAATGCGCCCAGGCTGTGTTCCTCACTAAGGGGACCGCGCTGCCCTATGCGCCGAAGAACCGCATCACCCTGACCGGCACCTATACGCTGCCGATCCCCGAGGACGTCGGCGAGGTTTCGGTCGGCGCGACCTTCACCCATACCGACAAGTACTTCAGCAACCACGGCAACGATCGCGCCTTCGGCCAGGGGGCGATCCCCTACAACGCCAGCATCGCGCCGGCGACCGACCTGCTGAACCTCAACATGAACTGGAAGGGCGTCGGCGGCTCGCCGCTCGACCTGGCGCTGTTCATGACCAACGTCACCGGCGAGAAGTTCTACGTTTCCTCGGGCAACGGCCTGGCTTCGTCGGGTTCGGAGTTCCTGATCCTGGGCGCACCGCGGATCTACGGCATGCGCGTGAAGTACCGCTTCGGCGACTGATCGCCGGTTTCATCCCGCATCCCGAAGCGGCGGTCCCTTGCAAAAGGGGCCGCCGTTTCGTTTAACGTACGGATCGGGAGAGAAGCATGATGCAGGACGCGCCGGATTCGGCGAAAGCGGAATGGCGGCGATACGGGGTCGTGCCGATCGCGGCGGCGATCGGCTACTCGACGATGGCGATCCAGACCTATGCCATCGGGCCCTTCGTCACCCCGCTGGAACAGGAGTTCGGCTGGTCGCGGGCGCAAGTGATGATCGGCCTGACGATCTGCAACAGCCTGGGCGTGCTGCTGAATTTCGCTGTCGGCATGCTGGCCGACCGGCTCGGCCCGCGCCGGGTGGCGCTGGCGGGCGTGGTGCTGAACGCCGGGGGCATCGCCCTGTTGTCCAGCGCCACCGGCACTCTGTCCAACTGGATGCTGCTGTGGGGCCTGGTGGCAGTGGGCATGGTGTTGGCGCAGGCCAACGTCTGGGCGAGCGCGGTCGCCAGCCGGTTCGACAAGGGTCGGGGACTGGCCCTGGCAGTGATGCTCAGCGGCTCGTCCTTCTGCGCGGCGATCGCGCCGCTGCTGGCCACCGGCCTGATCGGCGCATACGGCTGGCGCACGGCCTTTGCCGGCCTGGGGACGATCTGGATGCTGGGCGCCTTCCCGATCGTGTTCCTGTTCTTCCGCGGCCGGCAGGACGAGCATCGGCGGCTGCGTTCCCGCGACGAGAGGATTGCCGACCTGGCGGACCTGCCCGGTGTCAGCGTTCGCGAGGGACTGCGGATGGGTGCCTTCTGGCGGCTGCTGGTCGCGGCTTTCGCCTATGCCTTCTACACCATGGCGATCTCGCCCAGCCTGGTGCCGCTGATGGCCGAGAAGGGCGAGAGCGCCGCTTCAGCCGCCCGCATCGCATCGCTGATGGGAGTGACCGGCATCGTCGCGCGGATTTCCGCCGGTTTCCTGCTCGATCATTTCTCGGCCCGCAAGCTCGGCACGGCGGTGTTCATCCTGCCGGTCGTCGGCTGCGGGCTGATGCTGCTCGACGCGCCGGGCTATCTGGTCCTGATCCTGGCCGTGGTGAGCTTCGGGATCACCCTGGGTGCGGAATACGACGTGGTCTTCTACCTCGTCTCGCGGCATTTCGGGCTCAAGGCCTTCGCCTCGCTGATGGGGGTCCTGCTGACCGCCGGCGCGCTCGGCGGTGCCGTGGCGCCGGTGATCGCCGGCTGGATCCACGATCGCTCGGGCAGCTACGACCCGCTGCTGGTATTCCTGATGGCGCTGATGGCGGCCGGTGCCCTGGCGATCGCCACCATGGGCCGGCCCCGGCAGTCTTGGGGAGCGAGCCATTAGCATGAGCGAAGGCAAGAGTGCCGCCACTGCCGCCGGGGAATGGCGCGCCTATTGGCCGCTGACGCTGGCGGCGCTGATCGGCTATTCGACGATCGGCCTGCAGAGCTACGGCATCGGGCCCTTCGTGCCCCATCTCGAGAAGGCATTCGGCTGGAGCCGCACCGACGTGATGATCGGGCTCAGCATGTCCAATGCCGTGGGCGTGTTCCTCAACGTGCTGATCGGCCTGATCGTCGACCGCTTCGGGCCCCGGCGGGTGGGGCTTGTCGGGCTGGTGGTCAAGACCGGTTCCTTCGCCCTGCTGGCGACGGCGACCGGCACGCTGCTGAACTGGTCGATGCTGTGGGTGATCCTGGCGATCGGCGTGGTGCTGGTCCAGTCGACCGTCTGGACCAGCGCCGTCGCAGGCCGCTTCGACCATGCGCGCGGCCTGGCCATGGCCGTGGCGCTTTCGGGCACGCCGATCACCGCTGCCGTGTGCCCGGTTCTCGCCACCTGGCTGATCGAAAGCTACGGCTGGCGGGCGGGCTTCGTCGGCGTCGCGAGCGTGTGGCTGCTGGTTACCTTTCCGATCGTCTTCCTCTACTTCAAGGACGGCCGCACCGGCCCGCGCGAGGCCCAGGGCTCGTCCATGGCGAGCGCGCAGGGCCTGACGCTGCGCGAGGGCCTGCGCACGGCGGCCTTCTATCGCCTGCTGATCTCGTTCGGCACTTTCTCCTTCTACAGCATGAC
>CAUJJI010000184.1 GCA_963205265.1 Pseudomonadota bacterium | reverse complement strand
CGCACCCGCTCCGCCCCGGCACGGGGAGGGGGCCCGCCGTCGCGAAGCGGCGGTCGTGGCGGGGGCTCTCCTCCACGATGCCGCGCCTGGCGGAGGGCCCCCTCCACCACGACGCCTACGGCGCCGCGGTCCCCCTCCCCGTGCCGGGGAGGATATAGATGATCCTCACCACCTGCGCCTATTGCGGCGTCGGCTGCGGGATCCGCGCCGAGGTCACCGGCGAGCGCAGCGTCACTATCCGCGGCGACACCGGCCACCCGGCCAACCGCGGCCGCCTCTGCTCGAAGGGCGCGCACCTCGGCGAGACCGTCGGGCTGGAGGGGCGGTTGCTGCACCCGATGATCGGCGAGCGCCGGGCGAGCTGGGACGAGGCGCTCGACCTGGCTGCCGAGCGCATGCGCGCGACCATCGCCGAGCACGGTCCCGACAGCGTCGCCTTCTACGTTTCCGGGCAGCTCCTCACCGAGGACTACTACGTCGCCAACAAGCTGATGAAAGGCTTCGTCGGCAGCGGCAACATCGACACCAATTCGCGGCTGTGCATGGCCAGCGCGGTCGCGGCGCACAACCGCGCTTTCGGCGAGGACGTGGTGCCTTGCTCCTACGAAGACCTCGATGCCGCCGATCTCATCCTGCTGGTCGGATCCAATACCGCCTGGTGCCATCCCCTGGTCTGGCAGCGGATCGAGGCGGCGCGCGCCCGGCGCGGGACCCGATTGGTCGTGATCGACCCGCGCCGCACCGAGACCGCCGAGCAGGCCGACCTGCACGTCCCCGTGGCCCCGGACGGCGACGTGGCGCTGTTCAACGCCCTGCTGGCCGAGATGCGCGACCGCGGCCTGATCGACCATGCATTCCTGCGCGCGCGGTGCGACGTCCCGGAAGGCTTCTGGGACGCCCTGCCCGCTCCGGGCGCTCTCCCCGACCGGTTCGCGGCCCTGGCCGATCTCGTCGCCGCCCATCCGCGCATGGTCACGCTGTTCAGCCAGGGCGCCAACCAGTCGCGCAGCGGGACCGACAAGGGCAACGCGATCATCAACCTGCACCTCGCGCTGGGCCGCATCAACGCGCCGGGCATGGGTCCCTTCTCGATCACCGGCCAGCCCAATGCCATGGGCGGCCGCGAAGTGGGAGGCCTGGCCAACACCCTGGCCTGCCACCTCGGCTTCTCGCCGGCGGAACGGGCCGACGTCGCGCTGTTCTGGAACGCGCCCAACATCTGCGCCGGGCCCGGCCTCAAGGCCGTGGACCTGTTCCGGGCGGTGCACGCCGGGCGCGTGAAGTTCCTCTGGGTCATGGCGACCAATCCGGCGGTATCGATGCCCGACGCCGGCTTCGTCCGCGAGGCGCTGGCCCGCTGCGAGACCCTGGTGGTTTCGGACGTGATCGCCGACAGCGACACGGCCCGCCTCGCCCAGATCCGCCTGCCGGCGCTGGCCTGGGGCGAGAAGGATGGGACGGTCACCAATTCGGAACGCCGCATCAGCCGCCAGCGCGCCTTGTTCCCGCCCCCCGGCGAAGCGCTGGCGGACTGGGCGATCCTCTGCCGGTTCGCCGCGCGGATGGGCTGGGGCAAGGCTTTCGCTTTCGACCGCCCGGCGGCGGTCTTCCGCGAATATGCGGCCATGACCGCCCTGGCGCCGCGGCACGGCAAGCGGCTGGATCTCTCGGCGCTCGCCGGACTGAGCGACGCCGAATACCAGGCGCTCGCCCCGTTCATCTGGGGCGGCGCCCATCCTTTCGCCGGCGGCTTCAGCCATGCCGACGGCCGGGCGCGGCTGGTGCCGGTCGCTGCCCCCGCCGCCGCGCCGGTCGATGCCGCCTTCCCGCTGCGCCTCAACACCGGCCGGTATCGCGACCAGTGGCACACCATGACCCGCACCGGCCTGTCGCCTACGCTCTCGCAGCATCGCCGCGAGGCCCTGCTCGACGTGCACCCCGCCGACGCCGTCCGCCACGGCCTGACCGACGGCGGGCTGGCGCGAGTGAGCACGGCCGCGGGCAGCGCCGTGTTCCGGGTGTCGTGCCATGACGGCCAGCGGCCGGGCGACCTGTTCGTGCCGATGCACTGGAGCGATGCCATGGCCGGCGAGGCCCGCGCCAATCTCCTGCCGCTGGCCGAGTGCGACCCGATCTCCGGCCAGCCGGGCTTCAAGAACACGCCGGCCCGGGTCGAGGCGGTCAGTCCCGAGTGGCGCGCCTTCCTGGTCTGCCGCGAGGCTGCGGCGCTTCCCCCGCTGCTCTACTGGAGCCGTTCGCGCGTGCCGGGCGGCTGGCTCTACGAGCTTGCCGGTAACGGCGAGGTCGCGGTCGACGCCCTCGTTCCGGCCGGTCAACGGCTCGAGGCCGCCGACCATGTCCGCGGCATGCGGCGCGTCGTCGTCAGGGGGGCGGACGGATCGCTCGATGCCGCACTGTTCGCCACGCGAAGCGGCACGCTGCCGCCGCGCGACTGGGTCGCCTGGCAGCTCGGCCGGCCAGCCGACAGTCGCGAGTTGCTGGCCGGGCGTCCCGCCGGACCACAGCCAGACCGCGGACCGATCCTCTGCGTCTGCCACGGCGTCGGCACCAACGAAGTCCGCGCCGCCGCGTGCGCCGAGGGAGCATCGATCGAGGCGATCGGGACGGCGACGCGAGCCGGCACCAACTGCGGATCGTGCCGTCCGCTGATCGCAAGGCTGCTCGCAGAGGCGACGGAGCCGATGAAGGAGGCCGCGGCATGAACGCGAAAGAGACAGGCGAGTTTCCGCGCGGCATGGTCTGGCTGGTCGGCGCCGGGCCGGGCGATCCCGACCTGCTGACGCGCAAGGCGGAACGCCTCGTCCGGACCGCGACCGTCGTCTTCCACGACGCGCTGGTCGGCCCCGGCGTGCTGGCGCTGATTCCCGCCGGCGTGAGACGGGTCCACGTCGGCAAGCGCTCGGGCCGCCATTCCAGGGACCAGGCCAGCATCGACCGGATGATCGTCGAGGCGGCGCTGGCGGGCGAGCGGGTGGTCCGCCTCAAGGGTGGCGACCCGTCGATCTTCGGCCGCTCCACGGAAGAGCTGGAAGCTTGCCGCGCCGCCGGCGTGCCCGTGGCAATCTGCCCCGGCGTCACTGCCGCCAGCGCTGCCGCGGCAGGCCTGGGCCGGTCGCTCACGCTGCGCGGACTGGCGCGCAAGCTGGTCTTCGTCACGGCCCATGCCCGCGCCGGCGAGCCGCTCGACCTCGACTGGGGCGCGCTCGCCGATCCCGGGGCGACGCTGGCGATCTACATGGGCAAGGCGGCGGCGGGCGAGCTGTCGGCGCGGCTGCGCGAGGCGGGGCTGGCGCCCGACACGCCCGTCGCGCTGGTGGAGAACGCCAGCCTGCCCGACGAGCGGCACCTGGTCACCCGCCTCGACCTGCTTCCGCTGGCCGCCAAGGCCGGCCTCGGATCGGGTCCGGCGCTGGTGCTGGTCGGTGCCGCCGTGGGCGCCGCCGCGGCGCCGCGGGCCCGCCAGGCGGCGCCGGCGCGAGTCTGACTACAGGACGAAGGCTTCCGCCTCGGGCATGGGACGCCCGTAGAGGTAGCCCTGGGCGAACTGGCAGCCCATGCCGGCCAGCAGCTGGCCTTGCTCGTCGTTCTCGATCCCTTCGGCGACGACCGAAAGGTTCATGCTTCTGGCGAGGTCGAGGATCGCCTTGATGATGTCCTGCGAACGCTTTTCCGAAAGCGCGCTGACGAACGACTTGTCGATCTTGATCGAATCGAAGGGGAGCTTCTGCAGGTAGCTGAGCGAGGAATAGCCGGTGCCGAAGTCGTCGAGGCTGGTCTGCACGCCCCACTCGCGCACTTCCGCCAGGATCTCGGCCGTGCGCACCGGGTCGATGATGGCGACGCCCTCGGTCACCTCGAGCCGCAGCGAACGGGGATCGACGCCGCTGCTCATCAGGGTGCGGCGAACCTGCGCCGCGAAGTTGCGCTGCAGGAACTGCATCGGCGCCACGTTGATGCTGACGAAGCGCCTGGCCTGGGCATCTCCCATGGCATGGAGCCGGGCGATCGCGTCGCAGGCCTCGTGCAGCACCCAGTTGCCGAGGAAGGCGATCAGGCCGGTCTCCTCGGCGACTTCGATGAACTCGCTCGGCCCCAGCAGGCCCCGCGCGGGATGGTTCCACCGCACCAGGGCTTCGTATCCTTTGACCTCGAGCTGCGACTGCATATCGAGGATGGGCTGGTAATTGAGCTCGAACTGGCAGTCGCGGATCGCTTCGCGCAGTTCCAGTTCCAGCTGCCGCCGGCTGCGGATGGCGTCGCCCAGGCCCTTGCTGAACTCCACCGTGCGGCCCTTGCCCTCGGACTTCGCCTCGTACATCGCGAGGTCGGCATCGCGCAGCAGCTGGTTGATGTCGTCGTGATCGACGCTGCTCTGGGCGACACCGATCGACGCCGCCACTAGGATCGCCTGCCCCTCGTGGAAGAAGGGCTTTTCCAGTGTCCGGTGCACCCGGTGCGAGAGCTCGGAGATCTGGTCCTCGTCGGCCAGGCCGTCGAGCAGGACGACGAATTCGTCGCCGCCGGTGCGGGAAACGGTGCCGTACCAGACCGATCGCGCCGCTTCGCATTCGGACTGGAAAGTCTGCACGACGCTGAGCAGCCGCGCCGCGACTTCCTTGATCAGGGCATCGCCGGTGTGGTGGCCGTAGCGGTCGTTGATCGTCTTGAAGCCGTCGAGATCGATGACCAGGATCGCCACCCCGCGCTTGTCCTGCGGCAGGCGCGCGGTGGCCAGGTCGCACCGCTCGGCCAGCAGGACGCGGTTGGGCAGCCCGGTGAGCGAATCGTGCAACGCGTCGTGCAGCAGGGCCTGCCGGCTGCGTTCGCGCTCGATCACCCGCCCCAGCTGGGTACCGACCTGGGTCATGGTGCCGACCAGGGTATCGGTGGCGACGACCGTCCTTGCCGAGAAGAATTCGAGCAACGCGACGACTTCGTCCTTGATCAGGATCGGAAAGGCGCAGCCCGAAATGATGCCGCAGTCGCGGGCGATGTTGCGCCTGAGGAAGCCTTCGTCGGTGCGGACGTCGGGAATCCAGTGGGGCACCCCGTCGCGCAGCACGCGCCCCGGCAGGCCGATGCCGACGGGAAAGCGCATCTGCCGCGATGCCTCCAGGAAAGCGAAGAGCTTGTCGGGCTGCTCGGCGAACCAGGCGTCGCAGGGCACTGCGTCGCCGGTCACCGGGTCGACCAGGAAGGCATTGCCGAAGTCCCAGCCCATCTGGCTGCAGACTTCCCGCAAGGCCAGGCGGACGCTGGCGCGGACGTCGTCCGATTCGTTCGCGCCTTCGGTGATCCTTTGCAGCAGCAGCAGCCACTGCTGGCTTTCGTAGAGGTCGCGCAGGCCCTTCTCGGCGATGGCCTCCGCTTCCAGTCGCGCCTTGCGCTCGCGGTTGAGCTGGCGCTCGAGCCTTTCGACCCGCGCCTCGAGTTCTGACGGTGCGGTGAGCTCGAAGTGCTTCATCAGCTCCAGCTGATCGCCATGCGGCAAAGAGGATGGCCGTCCTGCATGCACAGCAGGTGTTCGATCTCGGCGCTTTCGCCGAAATGGTCGGAAGCGCCTTCGACGAAGCCGTGGGCGAGCTGGCACAGCTGCCGGGGGGAACGATAGCCGACCAGCAGGCGGCCGTCGGGATTGTCCTCGAAGTGGAAATGCGGGCAGCCCGCCCCGGAATAGAGCTTGCGGACTTCCGGGTGGATGATGTCGTTGACGCTCAGGATGAAGCTGCGCGCCGATGGATGGCCTTCGAAGAAGCTGCCGTAGCGTTCGGACAAGAGCGGCATGGCCGTGCGGCCGAACCAGCGCAGCACGTCGCCCGTGCCGATGCCCAGGGCTGCCGAGGCGGCCTGCACCAGGGCGAGGACCTCCTCGTCGGGATAGCTGCCGAGCGAGGTGTAGATGCCGCTGACCCCGGCCGCGTCGATCAGGTCGCTCCAGGCGTCTGCGCCATGGGCGTCGGTGACGGCTTCCTCGAGAAGATTGAAGACGATGCCCTTCATGATGCTCCCTCTGAAAGGGAGCCGGATAGCCGGGCTTGTTTGAAAATCGCGTTAAGAATAGCCGGCCGGACAGGAACGCCGGCAGAGAGGCCGGTTGCTGCCTCGCGCGCGCCGGCGCGCCACGGCAGGACGGCCGAGGCGCCGTGCCCGTGCTCGATGTCAATGCGCGGGGGCGTCGACGGGGATCGCTGTGCCGACCCGCTTGGCCGGGCGCATGAAGTAGAGCAGCGGCAGCATGGCCAGGCAGAGCAGGCACAGGTAGCTGAAGGCGACGTCGTAGGCGACCATCTCCGCCTGGCGCATCACTTCATGGTTCAACCCGGCGATCGCGGCGCTGTCGGTCGGGTCGAAATCGGGCAGGCGCAAGCCGAACGCGAGATCGGTCGGCGTGACGTGCGCGACGAGATGCGAACGGACGTTCGCTTCCTGCTGCACATGGACCACGCCGAAAAGCGCGATCCCCAGGCTGCCGCCGAAATTGCGCAGCGTACTGGAGAACACCGCCGCCTCGTTGCGATGGATGGCGGGAAGCGTCGCGAAGCTCAGCACCGTCATCGGGTTGAACAGCAGGCTGGAGCCGAAACCGAGCAGGAAACCCGAAGAGCGGATCGCCTGATCGGTCATCTCCAGCGAAAAATGCGTCATTATCCAAAGCGCATAGGCGGTTATCAGGATGCCCAGGACCATGGTCGGTCGCGGCCCAAGAAGCTGGGTCGTACGCGGCACGATGATGAAACCCAGGATCGCTCCGATGCCACGCGGGATGGTGACCACGCCGGCATGCATCGCCGAATAGCCGAGCAGCACCTGCATCAGCGTCGGCAGCAGCGAGATGCTTGCGAACATCACCATCGCGACGAGCAAGCCGAAGATCATCGAGGTGGCGAAATTGCGATCGGCGAAAATGGCGCGGTGGACGAAGGGATGGCGCGCGGTCAGCGTCTGGATGGTGAAGAGATAGAGCCCCACCACCGCGGCGACCGCCTCGATGACGATTTCCGGGGAATCGAACCAGTCCTTGATCGGTCCGCGATCGACCATCATCTGCACGCCGATGGTGAGCATGGCCAGCGAGGCGTAGCCCAGCGCATCGAACGGTCGCTGGCGTCCCCCCGGATCCTTTGGCATGGCAACGACGATCAGGGCGAAGGCGATCAGCCCAAGCGGCAGGTTGATGTAGAAGGCCCAGCGCCAGGTCCATTGGTCGGTGAGATAGCCGCCGACAGTCGGGCCGATCACCGGGGCTGCCGTGATGATCGCACTCCACAGCGCCATGACTTGCGACGTCTTCTCGACCGGCCACATGTCGAGCAGCGCGGCCTGCGATATCGGCATCATCGAGGCTCCGGCGATGCCCTGGAGGACGCGGAACAGGACGATCTGCACGAGGTTGACCGCCAGCCCGCACAGCATCGAGGCGACGATGAAGCCGACCAGCGACCAGATGAACAGCGTCTTGCGGCCGATCCTGTCGGCCAGCCAGCCGCTGAACGGGGTCATGACCGCGCTCGCGATGATGTAGGAAGTCAGCACCCAGAGCATCTGGTCGGTCGAGGCCGACAGGCTGCCCTGCATGTGGGGCAGCGCGACGTTGGCGATGGTCATGTCGAGCGTATTGGTCAGCGTCGCCAGCATCAGGCCGAAGGTTGCGGCAATACGCCGTGCTGGCGACAGGACTGGCTGCAACGTGTGCTCTTTCACTGGCTGACGGGCCGCCTGTTAGACCGAATGGCCGCAAGGTCAAACCGCCGCGACCCGAACCTGGCGAAAAGCGGTGGAGGCCGATCAGGGGGCAGGCCGTGCCGGTCCGGCCTTACAGGAGGTCCAGGCTCCTGAGTATCGCCACCACCTCTTCGTAGCGATAGGGCTTGGCGATCCTGCGCTCGCGCGCGGAGAGCTGCTGCACGTTGTCGCTGTAGCCGGTGGCGTAGACCACTCTCAGCCCCGGGCTCAGTTCCAGTGCCCTGCGGCCGAGCTCCCAGCCGTCGAGGCTTCCCGGCATGCGGATGTCGGTGAACAGCAGGTCGAAGGACCCGTCCTGCTCGATCGCCGACAACGCCTCTTCGGCCGCGCCCACCGCCGTGACGGTGAAGCCGGCATCGGTCAGATCCTCGACGATCAGCTCGCGGATGAGCATCTCGTCTTCGGCAACCAGCGCTTTCAGCATGATGCGATCATCACCGAGCCTCGATCCTTTCCGGCCAGCCGGTCGCGCAGTCTGTCACACCCACCTCGCCGGGCACAAGCGGCGTGATGCTGCCCGCCGCCTTTTCTTCGCGGCGGAACCAATCGCCGCCCGATCCGTTCTCCCCCGAAGCTCGTTCCAAAGGGCAGGAGGGGGCATTGGCCGGCGAGCGATACCTTAACGACCTGGTTGCATGCGGGCCCTGCCCGCCCGGCGGATCGTCTCGGCCGGGGGCCTCTGCATGAACTTCGCTACGGCCGGCACGCATGCCCAGTTCCTGCAAGGCGGCGGCGAGCTCGGCGCGCTGATCCGCGGCTACGACTGGGCCGCTTCCCCCCTGGGAACACCCGACGGCTGGCCGCAGAGCCTGAAGACCGCCCTGCGCATCATGCTGACTTCGCGCCAGCCGATCTGGGTCGGCTGGGGCAGCGAGCTCACCTATTTCTACAACGATGCCTACAAGGCGATCATCGGCGGCAAGCATCCCCAGGCGCTGGGCCGGCCGACGGTCGAGGTCTGGGCCGAGATCCGCGACGACATCGGCCCCATGCTCGACCAGGCCATGTCGGGCGGCGAAGGCACCTATGTCGAAGCCCAGCTGCTGATCATGGAGCGCAGCGGCTATCCGGAGGAAACCTACTACACCTTCTCCTACAGCCCGATACCGGGCGACGACGGCAGCGCCGGCGGCATCATCTGCGCCAATACCGACGATACCCGGCGCGTGATCGGCGAGCGCCAGCTGGCCCTGCTGAGCGAGCTCGGCGCCCGCACCGCCGACAGCCGCACTCGCGAGGACGCCTGCCGCAGCATCGAGGCGGCGCTGTCCACCGATCCGCAGGACATCACTTTCGCCTTGCTGTTCCTTGCCGACGGCGAGGGCGACTTCGCCCTAGCCGCGTCCTGCCGCGTCGACGCCGGGCGCCAGGAGTCGCGGCAGTGGCCGCTCCGCGAGGTGATCAGGAGCCAGGAGACCCGCCTGGTCGCCGACCTCGCGGCGCGGCTCGGCGGCGAGCCGCCCTGCTCCGCCTGGCCGCTGCCGTCGGCGCAGGCGGCGCTGCTGCCCGTCGCATCGGCCGGCGAACAGGGGCGTCCCGGCGTGCTGGTCGTCGGGCTCAATCCCTATCGCCTGTTCGACGACGGCTATCGCGGCTTCCTCGATCTCGCCGCCGGGCAGATCGCCGCGGCGATCGCCAATGCCGAAGCCTATGAGCAGGAGCGGCGCCGGGCGGAAGCGCTTGCCGAACTCGATCGCGCCAAGACGGCATTCTTTTCCAACATCAGCCACGAGTTCCGCACGCCGCTGACGCTCATGCTCGGCCCGCTCGAGGAAATCCTGGCCAGGCCCGAGGCGGACGGCTGCTCCGACGATCGCGCGCTCGTCGAAGTCGCGCATCGCAACGCCCTGCGCCTGACCAAGCTGGTCAATGCGCTTCTCGATTTCTCCCGCATCGAGGCCGGCCGGGTCGAGGCGCGCTACCAGGCCACCGATCTCGCCGCCTTCACCGCCGAGCTCGCCTCCACTTTCCGGTCCGCCACCGACCGCGCCGGCCTGCGGCTGCAGGTCGAGGCCGCGCCCTATGCCGGAACCGCCTACGTCGACCGCGACATGTGGGAGAAGATCGTCCTCAACCTGCTGTCGAATGCCTTCAAGTTCACGCTCGACGGCGAAATCAGGATCGCGCTGCGCGAGGCCGGAGATCGCCTCCGGCTCGAGGTCGCGGATACCGGCATCGGCATCGCTGAGGACGATCTGCCGCGCCTGTTCGAACGCTTCCAGCGAGTCGAGGGCGCCAAGGGACGCACGTTCGAAGGCTCGGGCATCGGCCTTGCCCTGGTGCAGGAACTGGCGCGGATGCACGGCGGCGAAGTCTCGGTGGCCAGCAGGCTGGGCGAGGGGACCTGCTTCACCGTCGCCATCCCCCTCGAGGCGGATCACCTCGATCCTGCGCGCATCATCCCGCCCGACGGCGAGGCTGCGCCCCGGCGCGCCGCGAGCTTCGTCGAGGAGGCCCTACGCTGGCTGCCGGAAGACGGCGAGGCCGGCTTTGCCGATGCCGATGCCGACCCGGGCGCGGACGAACGTGCGGCCTTGCCGGACGGGCCGCCGGCACGGATCGTCCTGGCGGACGACAATGCCGACATGCGCGACTACGTGCGCCGCCTGCTGACGCCGCGCTACCGGGTCGAGGCCGTGGCCGACGGCGAGGCAGCGCTGGCCGCGATCCGCCGCGAGCGGCCCGACCTGCTGCTGACCGATGTGATGATGCCGCGCCTCGGCGGCTTCGAGCTGCTGCGCATTATCCGCGCCGACGAAGCGCTGAAGGGCCTCGCGGTAGTCATGCTGTCGGCCCGTGCCGGCGAGGAAGCGCGGGTCGAGGGGATCGAGGCCGGCGCCGACGACTATCTGGTCAAGCCGTTCAGCGCGCGCGAGATGATCGCGCGGGTATCGACCAACCTCGAGCTTTCGCGGGCGCGGCGGCGGGCCGAAGAAGCGCTGCGCGATCTCAACCAGTCGCTGGAGGAGCGCGTCGCGGCCGTCATCGCCGAGCGCGAAGTGATGGAAGAGGCCCTGCGCCAGGCCCAGAAGATGGAAGCGGTCGGGCAGCTTACCGGCGGTATCGCGCACGACTTCAACAACCTGCTGACGATCATCACCGGCAATCTCGACATGGCGCAGCGCTCGCTGCGGGACGCGGACACCGGCCGCTTGCGCCGCGCGCTCGGCAATGCGCTCAAAGGCGCCGAACGCGCCGCGTCGTTGACCCAGCGCCTGCTGGCCTTTTCGCGCCGCCAGCCGCTGGCGCCGCAGCCGCTCGATCTCGACCGGCTGATCCAGGGCATGTCGGAACTGCTCAAGCGGACGCTCGGCGAGACCGTCCTGCTCGAGACGGTGACGACGCCGGGGCTGTGGCGGATCGAGGCCGACCCGAACCAGCTGGAGAGCGCGCTCCTCAACCTGGCGGTGAATGCCCGCGATGCGATGCCGGCCGGCGGCCGTCTGACCATCGAGACGGCCAATGCCCGGCTGGACGAGGACTATGCCGCCAACCAGGCCGAAGTGGCGCCGGGCAACTACGTGGTGATCGCGGTCAGCGACACCGGGCTCGGCATGGGGCGCGAAACGCTGGCCCGGGTATTCGAGCCGTTCTTCACCACCAAGGAGATCGGCAAGGGCACCGGCCTCGGCCTGTCGATGGTCTACGGCTTCGTCAAGCAGTCGGGCGGCCACGTGAAGATCTACTCGGAAGAGGGCGTCGGGACGACGGTCAAGATCTACCTGCCGCGCCTCGCCGGAGACGTCGCCTTGCCCGAGCCTCCCGAGCGGGGGGCGACGGCGCAGTCGAGCCTGGGCGAAACGATCCTGGTGGTCGAGGACGACGACGACGTCCGCGCCTATACCGCCGAGATCCTGCGCGAGCTCGGCTACCAGGTCATCGAGGCGCACGACGGGCCGACCGCACTGCGCATTCTCGAACGGGCCGACCGCAAGGTCGACCTGCTGTTCACCGACGTCATCATGCCGCTGGTCTCGGGTCGCGAGCTGGCCGATGCGGCGCAGCTGCTCCGGCCGCAGCTGAAAGTGCTCTACACCAGCGGCTATACCTGGAACGCGATCGTGCACGGCGGACGGCTGGATTCGGGCGTGGAGATGATCGCCAAGCCGTTCAGCTACCAGTCGCTGTCCACGAAGATCCGCGACGTCCTCGACGCGCGCAGCTGGGGGCGGCTGCTGCTCGTCGAGCATGACCCGCGCCTTCGCATGCTGACGGCCGAGGCCCTGACGGGATTCGGCTATGCCGTGGACGAGGCGGCGAATGCGACCGAGGCCCTGGGCCGCCTGCGCGCCATCGGCGGCGCCTATGCCGCCGTCCTGCTCGGCATCGGTGCCGACGACGGCCGCGGCACGGCCCTCGCCAGGGAAATCCGCGCGCAGCATCGCGATCTGCCGATGCTGCTCTCCTCCTCGGGCGACGTGCCCGAGAACGCGCTCGCGCCAGACCGCTGCACCCGCTGGATCAGGAAGCCCCACAAGGCCGAGGCCATCCGCGAGGCCCTGGTCGACCTGGGCATCCCCGGACCGCCTGCCCGCGCGACGTGAACCCCTCTAGCCGACCTCGCGCACCGCGCGGCGATAGAGGTGCCAGGTGGCGTGGGCGAGGACCGGCAGGGCGATGAGCAGGCCGGCGAAGTACGGCAGCATCGCGACGAACAGCGACACCGCGATCAGCGCGGCCCAGGCCAGCATGGCCACGGGATTCGACCGCACGGTCGCCATGCTCGCGATCATCGCCGTAAGGAAGTCGACGTCGCGATGCACCAGCATCGGCAGGCTCATGACGGTGATCGCATAGAAGGTCAGGGCCATGACCGCGCCGACGCCGCCGCCGACGAGCAGCATCATCAGGCCGGCCCGGGTCTGGAACAGCGCCAGCGATTCCGACCCGATGCCCGATTCCGCCAGGAAGATCGCGAAGATGCCATGAGCGAGGATGATCCAGAACGTGAAGCCGACGAAGATGAAGCCGCCCATCATCAGCAACTGGTCGTCGCCCCGCCCGCGCAGCGCGCCGAGGACCGATCGCCAGCTCATCGGCAGGCCCGCTTCGCGGCGCCGGCTCACTTCGTAGATGCCCACGGCGACGAAAGGCGCGACGATCGGAAAGCCGGCAGCAGCCGGGACCAGCCAGGCGATCTCGCCGCGCGCGAACAGCACGAAATAGAGGAAGTTTCCTGCAATGACATAGATCGCCGCGAAGAACAGGCCGTATGCCGGACATGCCCCGAAGTCGCGCCAGCCCGCGACCAGCGCGGCGCGAAGATCACCTGCGGTCAGGTCGTCCGCCACCCTGACGGGCGCAACCTGGGCCTCGACTCCTCCGTTCATGACGCCCCCTCCATTCACGCCGTCCCGGAAGGTCGCTGCAGCTTGTACCTCGCGCAACAAGCGCCGACCGGGAGCAGGTCCGCAGCTTCAGGCCACCGATTCGGTCGCCCGTTCGCCTTCCCACCAGCCGTGGCATAGCGGGCCCTTGATCGTGGTGCGGTGAATCTCGCGCTGCTCGTCGGGATTGCTGCCGGTGGCCTCGTGCAGGACGCGGGTGTTGTCCCAGATGACCATGTCGCCTTGTTCCCACTCGTGATAGTAGACCTTCATCACGCGCTCGGCCTCGTTCCAGATCTCGGCAAGCTGGTCGAAGGCCGCGTCGCTGCGGTCGCCCTCGATGCCGCGGCAGCCGTAGGGGCACATGTGGAAAATCGTCTCGCCCGACGGGCGAGTCCACACGGCCGGATGCACCGAGCAGCGGCCGTTCTCGTTCTCCTGGCTCAGCGTATTGTCGTGCTGCTTCACCAGGCGGAAGTTCTTCGGCAGGCCGAAGCGCTGCTTGTCGTAGCGCAGATCCAGGTTGTAGAGCACGTTCAGCCCTTCAGCCTTGGCGCGGATCGTCGGGTTCATGTCGTTGTAGATCTGGATGCCGTCGGCGAAGGCCGTCCGCCCGCCGTCCTTGGCGATCTTGATCGAGCGCAGCACGGCGGCGTACATCATCTCGTTGTTGTAGGCGTGGTCGAAGTGCCACGGCTGCCACGTCACCAGCGGCTTTCCGTCGATTTCGACGATGCACGATTCCGGGCCCGAGGCGATGACGATCACGCCGGGAAGGTTCTCGCGGTCGGCGCGGGCGACCGAATAGACCGGGTGCTCCTTGAGCGGGCCGAACACTTCGCTGAGCTTGACCTGCATCTTCGCCGTCTGCTCGACGTTCTTGCAGACGATGACGCCGCGGTCGTCGAGCAGGCTGCGCAGCTTCGCGCGCACGCTCTCGTCGTCCAGCGCCTCGCTGGTGATGCCTTCGACTCGCGCGCCGAAGGCCACGCTATCGGACAGGGGCTGCACTTCGATCGATGCCATAGTTCCATCTCCCATTATCGAACCGAAGGAAGATATGCGCGCGAGGCCGGCGAGAATTTGCGTCAGATCAATCTGGTCCGGGGCAGCGGCGCTTTTGCCGCGGCGCACATGTCCCGAGCGGCAAGGCCGACTTGACCGGGCAGGGCACGCCGGGACAGCGGCCGAGAGTTCGGTAGCCTCGCGCGGAAACACGGGGCAGTCTGGAGCCATGGCGATCACCGAGACAAAATCCTTCTGCCGCATCTGCGGCTCCGCCTGCGGGATCGTGGTCACCGTCGACGGCGAGCAGGTGCTCCAGGTCCGGGCCGACAGGGACCATCCCGTCTCGCGCGGCTACACCTGCCCGAAGGGGCGGGCGCTGCCCCAGGACCATCACCGCGACGATCGCGTCGACGTGCCGCTGATCCGCGAGAACGGGACGCTGCGGCCGACCACCTGGGACCACGTGCTCGACGACCTGGCGACGCGGCTCACCGCGATCATCGCCGATGCGGGACCGCGCGGGGTCGGCACCTTCATCGGCGGCGGCGGCTTCCTCGACGCCAGCGGCTTCTTCAGCCTGATCGCCTTCCTCAGGACCATCGGCACGCCGTCGGCCTACAGCGACATGACGATCGACAGCGTTGCCAAGGTCGTGGCGGCGGAAATGGTCACCGGCATCTCCGGGCTGGAGCCGCGCGCCGATCTCGATCGCACGCCGCTGGTCCTGTTCGTCGGCACCAATCCGGTCATTTCGCATGCGCGTACCTTGCAGATGCACAGCCC
Source organism: Pseudomonadota bacterium (assembly GCA_963205265.1). Classification (GTDB taxonomy): domain Bacteria; phylum Pseudomonadota; class Alphaproteobacteria; order Sphingomonadales; family Sphingomonadaceae; genus Novosphingobium. The sequence continues at coordinate 3,864 of CAUJJI010000184.1, read as the reverse complement.
GACCGCGGCGCTGCGCGAGATGCGCGGGCGCGGCACCGCGATCTGGGTGATCGATCCGCGCCGCAGCGAGACCGCGCAGCGCGCCGACGGCCACATCGCGCCGCGTCCGGGCATGGACTACGTCATCCTCGGCTACCTGATCCGCGAGCTGCTGGTCGAAGGCGCCGACCGCGACTACCTGGCGCGCCATGCCCAGGGCGAGGACCGGCTGCGGGCCACTGTCGAGCGCTTCACGCTCGAGCGGGCGAGCGTCCTCGCCGGAGTCCCGCAGGCCGAGCTGCTCGCCCTGCTGGCGGCAGTGCGCAAGGCCGGCCGGCTGTCGGTCGAGACCGGCACCGGTGTGACCATGCAGCGCGCCGGCAACATCACCCAGTGGTTCTGCCTGGCGCTGATGATCGTGACCGGCTCGCTCGACCGCGAGGGCGGCGCCTGGGTCAATCCCGGCCGGATCATGCGCAAGGACCGCATGGACTTGCCGGCCGCGCCGGAAGCGGGCTGGAACCGCCCGGGACCGGCCAGCCGTCCGGAACTGCGCGGCACTGCGGGCGACTACCCCTGCGCCGCCATTCCCGACGAGATCGCCGCCGGCCATCTCCGGGCCATGGCGGTCTTCGGCGGCAATCTCGAGACCTGCCTGCCCGAGACCGGCCGCACTTACGAGGCGCTCAGGCAGCTCGACGTGCTGGCGGTGTTCGACGTCCGCCATACCCGCACGACCGACATCGCCACCCACGTGCTGCCGACCAAGGACCAGCTCGAGCGCGCGGACATGACCTTCGTGACCGACAGCGCATTCCCGCTGCTGGTCTCGCAATACACGCCCGCAGTGGTGGCGCCGCTGGGCGAGCGCAGGGCCTACTGGTGGATCGTCGGCCAGCTCGGCAAGCGCATGGGCATCGACTTCTTCCCCGGGCTCGATCTCGACGCCGCGACCGACGACACCGTGCTGGCCTACATGCTGGCGAGCTCGGACGTCGACTTCGCCGAGCTCAAGGCGCAGCGGCTGGCGATCGACCCGCCGCTGATCGGCTGGGTCCAGCGCTTCGTCGACGAGAAGGTCGGCGGCTGGCGCCTGGCGCCGCAGCCGCTGGTCGACCAGCTGGGCGAGCTGCAGGCCTTCGAGAGCGAGGCAGGACCGCAGTCGCTGATCCTCATCCCGCGCCGCCAGAAGTACCACGAGAATTCCAAGCTGCTGGAACTGCGCGACAAGCCCTATGTGTTCATGGCCGGCGTGGATGCGCGCGCCGCGGGCATCGAGGAAGGCGCCACGGTGACCGCGCGCAGCGCCAACGGCGAAGTCCGGCGCGTGCTGAAGATCGACGACACCCTGCGCGCCGGCTGCATCAACGTCCCGCACGGCTGGTCGGACGAACTCAACGTCAACCGCCTGACCGACACCCGCGAAGTCGATGCGATCACCGGCATGGTGCTCTATTCGGGACTGGAGGTCTCGGTCGCGCCGGGGTGAGGGCGCCGCGTTCCTCCTCCCGCCCCTACCGCCGCACCAGGCCTTTCGGCTGCACGATCCCCAGGTCGAAGTGCGTCACCACGCCCGGCAGCGCGTCGCAGACGTCGGGGACGACGGTGCAGCCGACCAGCCCGGTCCAGGGCAGGCCGAGGAAGGGATGGCGGCCGTCGGCGTCCTTGCCGCCCATCAGGTGGCATTCGAGCGGCGGGTCGCCGTGGATGCGCACGCGGTACTTGGCCTCGCCTTCCTCCCACAGCGGGTCGAGGTCTTCGCCGAGCTGCCAGTAGAAGTGATAGACGATCAGCGGCGCGCCTTCGACCCAGGCGGTCCACTCGTAGTGCTGGCCGCCGACGGTGCCGGCCTTGACTTCGCCGTAGAGGTGCCTGGTGTCCTTCAGCGCCCTGGCGACTTCGAACTTCACCGTGACCTTCTCGATCTCCTTGCCGAGCCCCTCGGCGATCGTCGCCATCGAGGAGTAGAAGTACTTGTAGGTCTCCGGCGACCGGCGCGGGTTGGCGAGCAGTTCCTCGGGATCGGCGCCGAAGCCCATGATCTCGGTATAGATCATCGGGTTGCGCACCTTGTCGATGACCTCGGTCACCTCGATGCAGTCGATCCGGCTCATCAGCCGGGTCAGCGTCAGCGGCAGGACGTCGCCGGCGAAGCCTGGATGGATGCCGCAGCCGTGGTACGAGCTGTTGCCCGCGCGGCAGGCCGCCTCGATGCGCGCGGCCTCGTCGGGGAACCACTTGTTGGGCAGGAAGGGGCCGGCCGGCGAGATGACGTTCTTGCCCGAGGCGAGCAGGCGGCAGATGTTGTCGAGCGTCGTCGCCGCGAGGTTGAGCGGCGCGAACAGCACGCAGTCGGCCTCCAGCGCGACGATCGCCTCGATGTCGTCGGTGGCCGTGATCCCGGTCCTGGGCAGGCCGACGAGGTCACCGGCGTCCTTGCCGACCTTCTCGGGATTGGTGACGTAGACGCCGGCCAGCTCGATCACCGGGTTCTCGATGAAATACCTGAGCGCCGCCGAGCCGACGGTGCCGGTCGCCCACTGGATGACGCGGTATGTCTTGTCCGCCATGTCTGTTCCTCTCCTCTTTGCCGAATTCAATTGAGGCCGCGCACCTGGCCGCCGTCGACGCGATAGTTGGCGCCGGTGATGAAGCCCGACAGCGGGCTGGCGAGCAGGCAGGCGACTCTGGCGAGATCGTCGGGCATGCCGAGCCGGCCGGCCGGCGGCATTTCGAAGACGTTCTCGGCGGCGAAGCGATTGCTCACGTCCTCGAAGCTCATGTCCGGGTCGCCGAAGCGCTGCCGGCCGAAGCGCAGCAGGCCGTCGACCATGATGATCCCAGGCGTCAGCACGTTGGCGGTCACGTTGACGCCCCTGAGCGAGCCCGCCAGGCTGACGGTGAAGTTGTTCAGCGCCGCCTTGGCCGCCGAATAGTCGGCGCCCATGTAATTGGGCTGCATGGCGACGGCGCTCGACACGTTGACGATCCGTCCGAATTTCGCCGCCACCATGTCGGGCACGCAAAGCTGGCACAGCTGCACGGCGCCCAAAGTGTTGGCGCGATAGTTGGCGATGAAATCCTCGACGGAAATCGCCGCCGGCGGCTTCGAGGTGTTTCCGCGGGCATTGCCGCCGGCGTTGTTGATCAGGATCTCGACATTGCCGCCCAGCGCGGCGCAGGCCTCGGCATGGACGCCGGCGACCAGCTCCTCGGTCGCCAGCTCGCCGATGGCGACGCCGGCCGCGCCGATCTCCGCCGCGACCTTCTCGGCGCGCTCGCGGTTGCGGCCGTGGACGACGACGCGGGCGCCTTCCGCGGCCAACATGTGGACGATCGCCTCGCCGATGCCGCTGCTGCTGCCGGTCACCAGAGCGCGACGGCCCTGCAGTTGCAAATCCATGGAAATCCCCTCGCCTGCTGTTCGACTGTTCAGCGGCAGATAGCCCGGTTCGGTCGCAAGCCAAAGCCCGCATTTTCGCAACGCCTCGCGGAGCCGCTACTGGAGAGGAACCGGAGCGCGGCCAAAAGATCCTCCCCTGGAAGGGGAGGTGGCATTCGCGTAGCGAATGACGGAGGGGTGTCAGCGTTCGATCGGAGGGGGACACCCCTCCACCACCGGCTGCGCCGGCGGTCCCCCTCCCCCTATGGGGGAGGATCTTTAAGCAGGCACGACTTCACCCCCGCTGGCGAATGCGGGCTTGCGCCGGGGAAGGAAACACACGCACGGGACGGCCGGCGCTGGGTTTGCCTGGCGCGACAGGCTTGGCTGGTTGCGAGCCCTGCGGTGCGAGGCGTCGGCGGGTCGGGTTGCTCCCATGCCCTGCCTTACGTTGGGTAATTCCCCGCATCCGGATATGTGGTCGCCCTGACAGGCGCCGGCCC
>CAUJJI010000183.1 GCA_963205265.1 Pseudomonadota bacterium | reverse complement strand
AAAAGTCTCGGCCTAGCCGCCAGCGGTCCCGGGTCAAGCCCGGGACGACGAGGGGCTGCCACTTCTATGTGCAACCTGCCTGCTCCCAAGCCTGCGCCGGGGAGCAGCGCTGAGGCAGGCCGTGCCCGGACAAGTCGAGCCCCCGCACAGGGGTTGGCGGGGGCTCTCACCGGTCCACTCACCGGATAGGGTTACCAGAAGAAGTCGTAGATCACGTCGATGACTTCACCGGAGTAGATGTCGACGAGCAGGGCGTCGTCGTAATAGCGGATCCAGCGATAGGAACCGTAGGCCGGCGGCAGGCGATAGTACCACGGATCGTCGATCCAGTAGCGGCTGCCGAAGAACAGCGAGTCCAGGTAGATGCCGACGCCGAGCCGCCGATAGCTGTAGTTGCGGTACGGCGCGTAGTAGCGGCCCAGCCGATAGACGTCGCGATGGCTGTTGCGATAGCCCTGCCAGTTGTAGCGGTGATCGCGGCGCCACTGGCGATTCCAGCGGCTGCTGTCGTTGCCCGACCAGCGGTTGCCGTCCCAGCGGTTGCCATCGTTGTTGCGCCAGCGGTTGCCGTCCCAGCGATCGTTGTCGCCGCGCCGGCCGTCGTTGCGCCAGCTGTCGCCGCGGTTGCTGCCGCGCGCCTGATCGCGCTCGTAAGTGCGGTTGCGCGTGGGATCGCCGTAAGTGCGGTTGCGTTCGGGGTCGCTGTAGCTGCGGTTGCGGCTCTGCCACTGGTTCTGGTTCGACCAGGATTGAGTGCTTTCGCGCTGGCGCTGCACCTCGGCATTGCGGGCCGCGCGCTGCGCCGACCGGTCTGGGCTTTGCGTGGCCGTGGAGGGAGCCGGGTTTTCGACCCGGCGACCGCGCCAGCCACCACCTTCGTTGCCCTGGCTCCGCCAGCTGCGGGCGCCATCGTTGCCTTGGCTGCGGGCGCCTTCGCTGCCCTGGCTGCGCCAGTTGCGTTCGCCGCCGTCGCCGCCGCGCTGGCGCCAGTTGCCGCCGTTGCCGTTCCAGGAAGGCGATGTTGCGCCGCCGCCGGACTGCGCCTGCGCAGCCCGTCCGCCGCCGCGGCCGCTCCAGCCGCCGCCGCCACCGCCGCCACCAGGCTGCGCTTGCGCCGCCTGGCCGCCGCCCCAGCGTCCATGACCGTTTCTGCCGTCCTGGGCCGATGCGGGAATGGCCACGGCTGCCAATGCGGCTGCCAGGGCGCCCAGCCCACCCGCCCTGAGCAGACGGGCCGTTATCGTGAAGCTGTTGTTAGCCACTTCGGGTCTCCATCAAGGCCGCACGGCGAGAGCGGCAATTTCGATGGTCCTGTCTACCCGAGTCGCGCTGTCCGGAAGGTGAACCGACTTATGACCGCACGTTCAGCTTTCCCCTTGCCTGTATTAACCCATCGCTACCGGGTCAGCTTCTTGTAGGCGAGGCGCGTGGGCCGGTCGGCGGCGTCGCCGAGGCGGCGGCGCTTGTCCTCTTCATAGGCTTCGAAGTTGCCTTCGAACCATTCGACGTGGCTGTTGCCCTCGAATGCGAGGATGTGCGTCGCCAGTCGGTCGAGGAAGAAGCGGTCGTGGCTGATGACCACGGCGCAGCCGGCGAAGTTCTCGATCGCTTCCTCGAGTGCGGCCAGCGTCTCGACGTCGAGGTCGTTGGTCGGCTCGTCGAGCAGCAGCACGTTGCCGCCCTTCTTGAGCATCTTGGCGAGGTGGACGCGATTGCGCTCGCCGCCCGATAGCTTGCCGACGTTCTTCTGCTGGTCCTGGCCCTTGAAGTTGAAGGCGCCGACATAGGCGCGGGTCGACATGTCGTGGCCGTTGACCTTCACGTAGTCGAGCCCGTCCGAGATCTCTTCCCAGACGTTCTTCGAACCGTCGAGGTGGTCGCGGCTCTGGTCGACATAGCCGAGGTGGACCGTCTGGCCGATCTCGATCTCGCCGCTGTCGGGCTTTTCCTGGCCGGTGATCATCTTGAACAGCGTCGACTTGCCGGCGCCGTTCGGGCCGATCACGCCGACGATGCCGCCGGGGGGCAGGGTGAACGACAGGTCCTCGAACAGCAGCTTGTCGCCGTAGGCCTTGGAGAGGTTCCGCGCCTCGATGACCTTGCCGCCCAGCCGCTCGGGCACCTGGATGACGATCTGGGCCTTGCCCGGGGCGCGGCCTTCCTGCGCGGCGACGAGCTGCTCGAACTTCGAGATACGGGCCTTCGACTTGGCCTGGCGCCCCTTCGGGCCCTGCCGGATCCACTCGAGCTCGTCCTTGATCGCCTTCTGGCGGCCGCTCTCCTCGCGCTCCTCCTGCTCGAGGCGCTTGGCCTTCTTCTCGAGGTAGGTCGAGTAGTTGCCCTCGTAGGGGAAGTACTTGCCGCGATCGAGCTCGAGGATCCAGCCGACGACGTTGTCGAGGAAGTAGCGGTCGTGGGTGATCATCAGCACCGCGCCGGCATATTCCTTGAGGTGGTTTTCCAGCCATTCGACGCTTTCGGCATCGAGGTGGTTGGTCGGCTCGTCGAGCAGCAGGATGTCGGGCTTCTGGATCAGCAGCCGGGTCAGCGCGATGCGGCGCTTCTCGCCGCCCGAGAGATTTTCTACCGGCCAGTCGCCCGGCGGGCAGCGCAGCGCTTCCATGGCGATCTCGAGCTGGTTGTCGAGCGTCCAGCCATCGGCCGCGTCGATCTTTTCCTGGAGCGTGCCCATCTCTTCCATCAGCGCGTCGAAATCGGCGTCTTCGGGCGGATCGGCCATGATCATGCTGATCTCGTTGAAGCGGTCGACCAGGTCGGCGATCTCGCGCGCGCCGTCCTTGACGTTCTCGAGCACGGTCTTGCTCGTATCGAGCTGCGGTTCCTGCTCGAGATAGCCGATCGTGATGTTCTCGCCGGCCCAGGCCTCGCCGGTGAATTCGGTGTCGATACCCGCCATGATCTTGATCAGGGTCGACTTGCCGGCGCCGTTCGGGCCGACGATGCCGATCTTGGCGCCCTGGTAGAACTGCAGGCTGATGTTGTTGAGCACCGGCTTCTGGGCGCCGGGGAACGATTTGGTCATGCCTTTCATGACGAAGGCGTATTGCGCGGCCATCGGATTCCTCTGGGGATTGGCTGAATGGGGAAGTTGCGCTGCCCTCTACAGGCGGTGCGGCCAAGCCGCAAGCGGGGGGAGCGGTTGCGCGGTCGTTGCCCGATGTGCCATCGTCGGCCCGAGGAGAATGTTCCATGGCGGGATCGTTTGCAGTCGGGTGGCGCCAGGTCGGGATCTGCTTCCTGCTGCTGATGGCGGCGGGGATGATCGCCTCGACCTATTCGATCGTCGCCGTGCCGCTCGCCCAGGAATTCAAGCCGAGCCGCATGGTGCTGATGCTGACCATGACCGTGGTCTCGGCGGCCTCGGCCGTGCTGCTGCCGCTGTTCGGCAATCTCATGGACCGCGTTTCGCTGCGCAGGCTGATGATCGCCGGCGGGCTGCTGCTGGGGGCAGGCTATGCCGGGGTGTCGTTCGCCACGACGTTCACGCAGGTGCTGGTGGTCTTCGGCGTGCTGGTGGCGCCGGCCAACGTCCTGCTCGGCCCGGTGGCGGCGACCGTGCTCCTCTCGCGCTGGTTCGCCGCGCGACGGGGGCGGGCGCTCGGCATCGCCATCGCTGGGATCGCCGCCGGCGGCTTCCTGTTCCCGATGATCATCCAGGGCCTGCTCGATGCCTACCAGTGGCGCGAGGCGCTGCGCCTTCTGGCGCTGGTCCTGGTGATCTGGACCGTCCCCGCCGCTCTCCTGGTGGTCGAGCGGCCTTCCGACCGCGGGCTCAATCCCGACGGCGCGGACATGCCGCCCGTGGTGTCGCAAGCGGAGATGGCCAAGCCCGACGTCTCCGCCCGCGAGCTGCTGGCCGACCCGGCGTTCTGGATGATCGCCTTCACCGTCGCCATCGTCACTTCGGGGATGAAGGGGATGATCACCAATCTCGCCCCGCTGGCGATCGACAACGGCATCAAGGCCAGCGACGCGGCGAAGCTGATCTCGGTCTATGCCGGCTGCGGGTTCATCTCCAAGCTGAGCTTCGCGGCGCTGGCCGACCGGCTGGGACCGCGCGTGCTGATGTTCGCTTCGCTGGGCGGCTTCGGAGCGGGAATGGCCTTCCTCACCCAGGCCGGTGCCGGCTTCGTCGCGATCAGCCTGAGCGTCGCCATCATCGGCCTGTTCGGCGGGCTGATGGTGCCGATCGAGAGCTTCCTGGCTCCCCGCGTCTTCGGGCAGCGCGTGGTCGGGCGGGCGCTCGGCCTGCTGTCGGGGACGATCCTGGTGGCGCTGCTGGCGACGCCGCCGCTGTTCGGCCTAATCTTCGACCTGACCGGCAGCTACCGCGGCATCTTCTGGACTTTCGCCGGGCTGGCGGCCGTGGCCCTGCTGTGGGTGCCGGCGATGCGCCTACAGCCGCGCGACCATCCCCCCGCGCGCATGGCCCCGGCCGAATAGGCTAGGCCGGGCCAGCGCGGGAACGCAGCGAAGGTCAGTAGCCGAGTTCCGCCAGCAGTGTCTCGGTCGCGAGCCACAGCCGCTCCGCCGCCGCGGCATCCTTGCCGTGCGGCTGCACCGGCACTTCCGCCATTTCGTAGAACATCCGCCCGCCGTCGACGCCGGTCTCCGGGGCCGTGGCCATCCACACCAGGGTCCTGGCGACTTCTGCCGGGGACAGCGCCTGGGCGACCTTCATGTAGCTCTGCATCGTCTCGTCGCCGTGATTGGCGAAATTGGTGCTCACCGGACCCGGGACGAGAGCCTGCGAGACGATGCCCTTGCCCGATACCCGCCGGTTCAGCTCGACGTTGAACAGCTGGTTGGCCAGCTTGGCCTGGCAGTAGGCCCCGGCCGCCTGGAACTCGCCGTGCAGGTTCTGGAGATCGTCCCAGTTCATGCCCTGCGGCTGCAGGTAGGCGAGCGAGGATACGGCCAGCACGCGCACCGATCCCGGGGCGCGGCCCGCCGCCGTCGCTTCGAGCAGCGGCATGAGCTCGCGCGTCAGCAGGAACGGCGCGAGGTGGTTGGCCGAGAAGGTTTCCTCGGTGCCCTCGGTAGTGACGTAGCGCCGGTCGCGTACGCCGCCGGCATTGTTGATCAGGACGTCGACTCTGTCGGTCAGCACCTTGATGCGGTCGGCCGTGGCCTTGGTTTCCGCCATCAGCGACAGGTTGGCGCGCAGGAAGTCGAGCTTACCGCCATCGGCACAGGCGTCGCGGATCTCGGCCTCGGCCTTGGCGCTGCGCTCGGGATCGCGGCCCTGGCCGATGACGTGCCAGCCCATCCCGGCCAGCGCCTTCGCAGTCTCGAGGCCGATGCCGGAACTTGCGCCGGTGACGATGGCGACGCGCTGGTCGGTAGGCTGGTTCATGGCAATTCTCTCCAGTGATCGGGTCTATGTCGGGCGCGGTCGCGCGCCGTCGAGGAACAGCTGCACGCCGAAGGCGACGCGCCGGGCCAGGTCGTCGGCGGGCAGCGGGCTTGCCGCCAGGATGAAGCGGACCGGCCCGGCGACGACCATGCTCATGAAGGTGTTGGCGGCCATCATCGGGTCGCTGACGGCAAGATTGCCCTCCCTGGTTTCCCGCTCGAGCAGCGCGGCCAGGAAGCGGATCGTGGGCAAGGCGCCGAGTTCGTAGGAATCGGTGAAGATGTCGGGGAACCGGTAGGATTCGGTATTGATGATCCGCTGCAGCTTGAGTCCCTGCGGCGAAGCGACGAGGTCGATCCGCAGCATGGCGATATTGGTGAGCGTCTGCGCGAGATCGCCCACTTCCGTCGCGCGGATGCGCTCGTCCGGGATCGAGTAGCGCTCGATCGCGCGCGCGACGGCGGCGCGGAACAGCGCGGCCTTGTCGGGATAGCGCGCATAGACCGTGCGCTTGGTCATGCCGACGTCGGCGGCGATCGCCTCGATCGTCGCCTGCTCGAAGCCCTTGTCGAGGAAATGGTCGAGCGCCCGGTCGAGCAGCTCGGCATGGCGCGCCTCGGCCTGCTCGCGCGTGGGGCGGCCGGCGCGTGGGCGGCGAATGGCAAGCGTCTCGTTCATCCGGTCCCGTTCTATTGATGCGCGGCGAAGTGACAAGCCGTCCGGCCGCCGGTGCCAGAATGGGCTTGTCATTTCCGCCGATTGCGCGAAAACGATACGCAACAGTAGCCATTAAAACCGAGTCGAGGAAGCCGCACGTGGGAGAGGCCGTTTACGAACTGATCAGCTACATGCCCGATGCCTCGGGCTTCGATATTCCTTTTGCCGAGCTTCGCGACCTCCAGGTCCGGGCGCTGAACGAGCGGCTGCAGGAGCGCATCGACAAGATCAAGCTGGTCAAGCTGCGCGCCGACGAGGCCGGCATCACCGAGATTCGCTCGCTTGCGGACATCGTGCCGCTGCTGCTGCCGCACACCGCCTACAAGAGCTATCCGGAAAGCTTCCTCACCGAGAGGAAGTGGGACCGGCTGACCAAGTGGCTCGGCACCGTATCGACCTATCCGACCGACGACGTCGACCTGTCTGGCGTCGGCGAGATCGACGACTGGGTCGAGGCTTGCGGCCAGGCCGGCCACTTCGTTTCCTGTTCGAGCGGGACGACGGGCAAGTCGGCGATGCTGGTCGCCTCGCAGGCCGATCTCGATTTCGCCAGCCAGGACGGAGTCGCCGCGGTGCAGTGGGGATCGGATATCCGCGCCGGCGACAAGCGGACCTCGGCGGGCGCGGCCGGAGCCGTCGCTTATACGCCGCGCAATGCCGCGATGGGCATGGCGTTGATGGGCGCTTTCGTCGATCCCGATGCGCCGCGCTTCCAGTCGGGCCTGCCGCCGGTGACGGTCGGCTCGCTGACCAGGATGATCACGCTGCGCAAGGCCATCGCCGACGGCACCGCCAAGCCCGGAGAGATCCAGGAGTACGAAGAGGAATCCGCCGCTCGCGAGAAGGGCTTGCGGGAAGCGCAGGAGCGTGCGGTCGACGACATCATCGCCAAGCGCGGCGAGCGGCTCTACATCACCGGCATGTGGGGTTCGCTCCATCCCTTCGCCGAAATGGTGCGCGCGCGCGGCTACAGTGCAAAGGATTTCCATCCCGAGAACGGCGTCTACCTCGGCGGCGGCCTCAAGCGCGCCAGGCTGCCGGCCGACTATCGCGAATACGTCTACGAGACGTTCAACCTGCACCCCCGCTTCATCTACCAGATGTACGGCATGCAGGAGCTGGGCACCTCGATGCCGCGCTGCCAGGAGGGCGGGCGCTATCACGTGCCGCCGTGGCTGGTCTGCCTGCCGCTCGACAAGAACGGCGATGCGCTGCTTCCCGGCGTCGGCGAAGGCGCGATCGAAGGGCGCGCCGCCTTCTTCGACCTTGCCATGGACGGCCGCTGGGGCGGGGTGATCTCGGGCGACCACATCCACGTCGACTACGGCACCTGCGCCTGCGGCAACCGTTCGCCGTCGATCCGCGACGACATCTATCGCTATTCCGACCTCGAGGGCGACGACAAGATCGGCTGCGCCGGCACGGTCGACGCCTACGTGCGGGGACTTTCGTAAGGTCTCGCGACCGCGGCACCGGTTAGGGGAGAGGGCCGGCGCAGACGGGCAAACCGTCGCGCCGGCAATGCCTTGCTGCGAAGTCCGCGTTGACGCCGCCACCACAATCGCTGAATGGAGCGATGTTCCGTTGCGATTGGGAGGTGGATTTTGGCCGGCGTGCTTTCGGGTAGGATTGCTCTGGTTACGGGGGCATCGAGCGGATTCGGCGCCCATTTCGCAAGGCTGCTCGCCGCCAACGGCGCCGGCGTGGCCCTGGCCGCGCGGCGGCTCGAACCGCTGGAAAGCCTGAAGGCCGAGATCGAGGCCGCCGGCGGGCGGGCGCACGCGATCCGCATGGACGTGACCGACGAGGCTTCGGTCGTCGGCGCCGTTGCCGCCATCGAGGCGGACTTCGGACCGATCGACGTCGTCGTCAACAATTCGGGCATTTCCGGCGACGCTCCGGCGCTGGACTGCTCGGCCGAGAACTGGGACCGGGTGCTGGACACCAACCTGCGCGGCGCCTTCCTCGTCGCTCGCGAAGCCGGCCGGGCGATGCGCGCCGGCGGCCGGCCGGGCAGCATCGTCAACATCGCCTCGATCGTCGGCCTGCGGCCGGCAGGAGCGCTGTCGGCCTATGCCGCGTCCAAGTCCGGGCTGATCCACCTGACTCGCGCGCTCGGGATGGAGTTGGCGCGCTACGGTATCCGCGTGAACGCGATCGCCCCGGGCTACTATCCCACCGAAATGAACGCCGATTTCTGGGAGACCGACGCCGGCCGGGCGATGATCAAGCGAATCCCCATGCGCCGCCTGGGCGCGCTGGAGGATCTTGACGGGCCGCTGCTGCTGCTGGCGTCCGACGCCGGCCGCTATATGACCGGCGCCGTCATCCCCGTCGACGGCGGGCACCTTTGCGCAGCGCTGTGAGCGCCTGATCCGGACGAAATCCCGACCGCTCGCGCCCTATGGACAGCATGCCGCCGGTGGATCAGAATGCAGCGATGCGTAGAACCATCCTTTCCATCGCCGCGCTGCTGGCGCTGAGCTTTCCGACATTCGCCCAGGCGGAGCTGCCCGTCGGCGCCAAGGCCCCGATATTCGCGACGCAAGGCGCGCTTGCCGGGAAGACCTATCGCTTCAACCTGAAGGACGCCCTGCGCAAGGGGCCCGTGGTGCTCTATTTCTATCCCAAGGCCTTCACCCAGGGCTGCACGCTCGAGGCCCATGCCTTCGCCGAGGCGCACGACAAGTTCGCCGCCGCCGGCGCGACCGTGATCGGCATGTCGGCCGACGACCTGCCGACGCTGCAGCGCTTCTCGACCGAGGCCTGCCGTGACAAGTTCGCCGTCGCCGTGGCGAGCCCGGCGGTCATCGCCGCCTACGACGTCGCCCTGAAGATGGACCGGCTGCCTGCCCAGGCACGGGGCAAGATGCCCTCCGGCCTGACCGACCGCACCAGCTACGTCATCGCGCGCAACGGCAAGATCGCCTTCGTCCATTCCGACCTCGACTACCGCGAGCACGTGAACCTGTCGCTGGCTGCAGTGAAAGCGCTGGGTAAGAAGTAGCTTCGCTGGACAAGGGACGCCGGCTTTGTCGACGGAACCTTGCGCCAGGATCACGATGGTCCCGGGCCAAGCCCGGGACGACGGATCGGCGCGCACATCCTTTACAATCCGCACCCTTGCGCTAAGCGGGGCCGCGAGCGGCCGGAGCCGCGGGACTATGGAGATTTCTTGCCATGCGTGCCGAAGGGCAGGCCCACATCGACCGGATCGAGGCGGCGCTCGCGCTGGTCCGCAAGTTCCTCGACTGGGACCGCGCATTGCGCCGTCTCGACGAACTGAACGCCCGGGTCGAGGATCCGAAGCTGTGGGACGATCCCAAGGAAGCCGAAAGCGTGATGCGCGAGCGGCGCCGGCTCGAGGCGGCGATCGGCGCGGTCAACCAGATCGGCGCGGAGATGGCCGACGCCGTAGAATTCGTCGAGCTGGGCGAGGCCGAGAGTGACGACGCGACGGTGCAGGAAGGCCTGGCCTCGCTCGCCGCGCTGGCCGAGCGGGCCGATTCGGACAAGGTCCAGGCGCTGCTCGCCGGCGAGGCCGACGGCAACGACGCCTATCTCGAAGTCCATGCCGGCGCCGGCGGGACCGAGAGCCAGGACTGGGCCGAGATGCTCCAGCGCATGTACACCCGCTGGGCAGAGCGCCACGGCTACAAGGTCGAGATGGTCGAATACCACGCCGGCGAGCAGGCCGGGATCAAGAGCTGCACGCTGCTGATCAAGGGCGAGAACGCCTACGGCTACGCCAAGACCGAAAGCGGCGTCCATCGCCTGGTCCGCATCAGCCCCTACGACAGCTCGGCGCGGCGGCACACCAGCTTTTCCAGCGTCTGGGTCTATCCGGTGATCGACGACGACATCGACATCGAGATCAATCCCGCCGACCTCAAGATCGACACCTACCGGGCGAGCGGCGCCGGCGGCCAGCACGTCAACACGACCGATTCCGCGGTGCGCATCACCCACGTTCCCACCGGCATCATAGTCGCCAGCCAGATCGACCGCTCGCAGCACAAGAACCGCGCCACCGCGATGAACATGCTGAAGGCCCGGCTCTACGAGGCCGAGCTGGCCAAGCGCGAGGCCGAGGCTTCGGGCGAATATGCGGCCAAGACCGACATCGGCTGGGGCCACCAGATCCGCTCCTACGTCCTGCAGCCCTACCAGCTGGTCAAGGACCTGCGCACCGGCGTCACCTCGACTTCGCCGGACGACGTGCTCGACGGCGATCTCGACAGCTTCATGGCCGCGGCCCTGTCGCAGCGCGTGACCGGCGAGAAGGTCGCCGTGGAGGACGTGGATTGAGGCGCGCCGCCGCCGCTCTGCTCGGGATCGCGCTGCTTGCCGGCTGCAATCCCGGCAAGCGCGGCGGCGATGCCGACCGGCCGCCCAGCGCCCGCGACTTTCCGCGCGCCGACCGGCCGGTCTCGAAGACCGGGGCGACGACTTTCGCCAGCGAGGTCGAGCGCGACAGCGTCAACGAGGCCCAGACGGTGATGGATCTCGCCGACATCGGCGAGGGCATGACCGTCGCCGACATCGGCGCGGGCGAGGGCTACTACACGGTCCGCCTCGCCGTTCGCGTCGGCAAGAAGGGCAGGGTGCTCGCCCAGGATATCGACCGCGGCGCGCTGGAGCGGCTGGGCCAGCGGATCGAGCGCGAACGCTTCGACAACATATCGATCAAGCTCGGGGCGCCCGAGGATCCCGGCCTGCCGAACGCCAGCTTCGACCGCATCTTCCTGGTCCACATGTACCACGAGGTCGCCGAGCCCTACGCCTTCCTCTGGCGGCTGCGGCCGGCGCTGCGGGCCGGCGGGAAAGTGATCGTGGTCGATACCGACCGGCCGACCGACCGGCACGGCATCGCTCCGGCCCTGTTGTTCTGCGAATTTGCCGCTGTGGGCTTTCGTTTGACGGAATTTGTTCGTAAGCCGGAGTTGCAGGGGTATTATGCGCAGTTCGAAGCTGCCGGTGAGCGACCTGCCCCCGCGGATATAAAGCCATGCGTGTTGGCGGGCGGTCCGAAGGCGGGCGCTTGACCGGCTGCATGCAACGACGCTCAAGGGAAAGTCAGGGCAAGAAATGGGTTTCAAGGGGCTGAAGCCGATCGTCTACGGCGGCCGCGAGGTCTGGCCGTTGGTCGAGGGCGGCAAGGGTGTATCGGCGACCAATCACGCCAGTTCGGGAGCCTGGGCGGCAGCCGGCGGGATCGGCACGGTCAGCGCGGTGAATGCCGACAGCTACGATGCCGAGGGCAAGATCGTTCCCCAGGTCTACCAGGCGCTGACGCGCCGCGAGCGGCACGAGGAACTGGTCCGCTATGCCATCGACGGCGCGGTCGAGCAGGTGAAGCGTGCCTACGACATCTCGTCGGGCCGCGGCGCGATCAACATCAACGTCCTGTGGGAAATGGGCGGGGCGCAGCAGGTGCTCGAAGGCGTGCTCGAGCGGACTCGCGGCCTCGTGACCGGCGTGACCTGCGGCGCGGGCATGCCCTATCGCCTCAGCGAGATCGCCGAGCGCTTCAACGTCAACTACCTGCCGATCATCAGTTCGGCCCGTGCTTTCCGCGCGCTGTGGAAGCGTGCCTATCACAAGGTCTCGGAACTGATGGCGGCCGTGGTCTACGAGGACCCCTGGCTGGCCGGCGGCCACAACGGGCTGTCCAACGCCGAGGACCCGACCAGGCCCGAGGATCCCTATCCCCGCGTCAAGGCGCTGCGCGACACCATGCGGGCCGAAGGCGTGCCGG
Organism: Pseudomonadota bacterium; assembly: GCA_963205265.1. GTDB lineage: Bacteria > Pseudomonadota > Alphaproteobacteria > Sphingomonadales > Sphingomonadaceae > Novosphingobium. Next base: position 4,349 of record CAUJJI010000183.1, on the reverse strand, counting down.
ATCACGTGCCGATCGTCATGGCCGGCGGCGTCTGGTTCCTGCGCGAGTGGGACGACTGGATCGACAATCCCGAGCTCGGCACCATCGCCTTCCAGTTCGGCACGCGGCCGCTGCTGACCCGGGAAAGCCCCATCCCGCAGGGTTGGAAGGATGCGCTGCGGCTGCTCGAGCCGGGCGACGTCCTGCTCCATCGCTTCTCGCCGACCGGCTTCTATTCGTCGGCAGTGCGCAACCCATTCCTGCGCAACCTCGAGGCGCGGTCCGAGCGGCAGATCCCCTATTCGCGAGTCGAGGCGGGCGAGCATACGGTGCAGCTCGACGTCGGCATCAAGGGCAAGAACTACTGGGTCACGCCCAAGGACCGCGACCGCGCGCGCGCCTGGGCCGCGAGCGGCTTCACCGAGGCGCTGCGGACGCCGGACGACACGGTGATCTTCGTCACGCCGGAAGAGCGCGAGGCGATCCGCGTCGACCAGTCGGACTGCATGGGCTGCCTGTCGCACTGCGGCTTCTCGGCGTGGAAGGACCACGACGACTACACCACCGGCCGCCTCGCCGACCCGCGCAGCTTCTGCATCCAGAAGACCCTGCAGAACATCGCCCACGGCGACGACGTGAACCAGAACCTGATGTTCGCCGGCCACGCCGCCTACCGCTTCAAGCAGGATCCGTTCTATTCGAACAACTATACGCCGTCGGTGAAGGAACTGGTGGACCGGATCCTGACGGGGGATTGACGCGGGCGAGGGGGTGCCTCGTCCTGGGCTAGCCTAGTCGTCATGCTGAACTTGTTTCAGCACCCATTGCGCCCCAAGCCCCGAAACTCACGATTGAGAGGCAACGGCGCCGTCGTCCGTCCATGCAGAGCTTCGGCGCCACGAGGAAAAATGGGCCCTGAAACAAGTTCAGGGTGACGACGCGTGCTTCTCCCTGCGTGGGTGCTGAGCTGGCTGCTCAATCCATCTCCCAGGCGCGTTCGCCGTGGCTGGTGATGTCGAGGCCCTCGCGCTCGGCATCCTCGCCGACGCGCATCGGGAAGACCACCGATACGGCGACCGCCAGGATCGCGCTGACCACTGCCGACCACAGCAGGGTGACGCCGACGCCGGCGAACTGCGCGACGAACTGGCTGCCCATGGTCATGCCCTCGGCATAGCCGGTGCCGCCCAGGTCCTGCGAGAGGAATACCGACAGCAGGATCGAGCCCGCCATGCCGCCGACGCCGTGGACGGCGAAGACGTCGAGCGAATCGTCGATGTGAAGCTTCTGCTTCACCAGCTGGATCGCCGGGTAGCAGAGCCCTGCCGCCATCAGGCCGAAGACGAAAGCCGCGCCGGGGGAAATGAAGCCGGCCGCCGGGGTGACCGTGGCGAGCCCGGCGATCGCGCCGGTGGCGAAGCCGACGCTGGTCGACTTGCCGACGCTGAAGCGCTCGATCACCAGCCAGGCGAGAGCCGCGGTGCAGGCGGCGGTATGGGTGTTGAGGATGGCGGTGGCCGCGTCGTCGTTGGCGGCCAGCGCCGAGCCGCCGTTGAAGCCGAACCAGCCGAACCACAGCAGCGCCGCGCCGGCCATGGTCAGCGAGGGGCTGTGCGGCAGCATCAGCGTTTTCGGGAAGCCCTGGCGGCGGCCGATCAGCATCGCCACGACCAGCGCGGAAATGCCGGCCGTGGTGTGGACGACGATGCCTCCGGCGAAGTCGAGCGTGCCGAGCCGCGAGGAAAGCCAGCCGCCGCCCCAGACCCAGTGCGCGACGGGAGCATAGACCACCAGGCTCCACAGCGTGCAGAAGCCCATCACCCAGCCGAAGCGGGCGCGATCGACCCAGGCGCCCACCATCAGCGCCGGAGTGATCGCGGCGAAGGTCAGCTGGAACAGCGCGAAGGCGCTTTCGGGAATCTGGTAGCCGTCGCGGACATTGCCGAGATCGATCAGCATCCAGGCGCTGCCGCCGCCGAGCCAGCCTTCGGTCACCGGGCCGAAGGCAAGGGTATAGCCGGTGACGATCCACACCAGCGATGCCGCCGCGGCGACGCCGCCGCACTGGACCATCACCGAGAGGAAGTTCTTCGACCGCACCAGGCCGCCGTAGAACAGCGACAGGCCGGGCATGGTCATCATCAGCACGAGCGCCGAGGAAATGAGGATCCACGCAGTGTCGCCGGTATCGGCGACGTCGACCTGGCCGTCCTGGGCCAGCACGGCCGCAGGCAGCAGCGCGACCGACAATGCACCAGCAATCGCAAGCAGTTTGCGCATCAGAACCCTCCCTAAAGCGCGAAGCCGCGGCAGCGCGCTCATCCTTCCGGCGGCGGCTCTAGAGCAATTGCGCGGGTGCAGACAAGTTCTTGCGTGATGCGCAGCCTGCTTCGCAGGCGGGGTGCGCCGTCAGGCCCAGCCTTCGAGCACCTGGTCGGGGGGGCGATGGCCGTCGATCCAGAAGCGGATATTGGCGATGACGCGCTCTCCCGAGGCTTCGCGCCCCTCGACCGTGGCGCTGCCCAGGTGCGGCATGGCGACGACGCTCGGCAATTCCAGCAGCCGCGGGTCGACCGCCGGCTCGTGGACATAGACGTCGAGCCCGGCACCGCCAAGGCGGCCCGCGGCGAGCGCGGCGATCAGCGCTTCCTCGTCGATCAGCTCGCCGCGGGCGGTGTTGATGACGCAGGCGCCGGGCTTCATCCTCGCCAGCCGTGCGGCGTCGAGGATGTGGTGCGTTTCCGGGCCGGCGGGGCAATGCAGCGACAGCACGTCGGCTTCCGCCACCAGGGTTTCGAGATCGGGCTCGTACCGGGCGCCGAGCATGTTCTCGAGCGCCGCGGGAAGGCGATGGCGGTTGTGGTAGACGACTTCCATCCCGAAGGCCCGGGCGCGATGGGCGACTGCCTGGCCGATTCGCCCCATGCCCAGGATCGCCAGCCGCTTGCCGCCGAGCCGCTGGCCGAGCAGCATCGACGGCGCCCAGCCGGTCCATTGCCCGGTGTGCAGCAGGCGAACGCCCTCGGCAAAGCGGCGCATGACCGAGATGATCAGCGCCAGGGTCATGTCGGCGGTATCGTCGGTGAAGACGCCCGGCGTATTGGTGACGATGATCTTCCGCTCGCGGGCGGCATGCAGGTCGATATGCTCGGTTCCCGCGCCGAAGTTGGCGATCAGCCCCAGCCGGTCGCCGGCGGCGGCGATCGCTTCGGCGTCGATCCGGTCGGTCACGGTCGGGACCAGCACGTCGCAGTCGCGCATCGCGGCCACGATCGCGTCGCGATCCATCGGCCGGTCGTCGGGATTGAGCACCACGTCGAACAGTTCGGACATGCGCTGCTCGGTGGCGGCGAGGAGCCGCCGGGTGACGATCACGCGCGGCCTGTCGCCGCTGCGGCGCCGGGCAAGGGATGATTCTGTCACGACGGTCATGGCTGCTTCGGCTATGCCGCAGCGGGCGGCGGGGTCAAGCGCCCTTGAAGCATGGCGCGCTGCGACGCTATGGCAAAAGCCATGTCGTTGCGACTCCTCCTCTCAGCCCTTGCCCTGTTCACCTTGTCCGCGACCGCCGCGGCGGGGCAGGATCGCGAGGTGCCCTACTGGGCCTCGATCCGCGTCGGCAAGGTCAACATGCGCGTCGGCCCGGCGGAGACTTACAACATCGCCTGGGTCTATCGCCGCAAGGAGCTGCCGGTGAAAGTGCTGCGCCTGAAGGAAGGCTGGCGCCTGGTCGAGGATCCCGACGGCGCCCGCGGCTGGGTGCGGGGCCAGTTCCTGTCGCGCGACCGCACCGCCATCGTCCGCGGCAAGGCCCTTGCCGCCATGCGCGACAAGGGCAGCGAAGCGGCGAAGCTGCTGTGGCGCGTGGAACCCGGCGTCGTCGGCAAGCTCGGCGACTGCGCCGCCGGCTGGTGCCGCTTCGCAGTCGGCCCGCACCTGGGTTTCGTCCGCGAGGAGCGGCTGTGGGGAGTGGGCGAACCCTAGGGCTTCGCCGCCGCCGGCAGAGCGGAGGGCGCCCAGATCCTCCCCCGTAGGGGGAGGTGGCATTCGCGTAGCGAATGACGGAGGGGTGTCAGCGTTCGATCGGAGGGGGACACCCCTCCACCACCGGCTGCGCCGGCGGTCCCCCTCCCCCCATGGGGGAGGATCTTAGGCACAGCTTCACCCCCGCTGGCGAATGCGGGCTTGCGCCGGGGAAGGAAACACACGCACGGGACGGCCGGCGCTGGGGTTTGCCTGGCGCGACAGGCTTGGCTGGTTGCGAGCCCTGCGGTGCGAGGCGTCGGCGGGTCGGGTTGCTCCCATGCCCTGCCTTACGTTGGGTAATTCCCCGCATCCGGATAAGTGGTCGCCCTGACAGGCGCCGGCCC
>CAUJJI010000182.1 GCA_963205265.1 Pseudomonadota bacterium | reverse complement strand
CATGGTAGAGCCGGTCGTGCCGGGCGATCTCGCGCGCGTGACGCATCAGTTCGTTGGCAGCTTCGGCTTCGCTGATTTCGATCCCCATCATCCCTACCCCGCTCACACCCGCTCCAGCAGCCGGTCGGCCTGGGCGCGGGCTTCGGCGGTGATCTCGGCGCCCGAGAGCATGCGGGCGATTTCTTCCTGGCGGCCGGGGGCATCGAGCAGTGCCACCGAGGTGCGGGTGACCGTGCCCTCGCTCGACTTGGCGATCACGTAGTGCTGGCCGCCGCGTGCCGCGACTTGCGGCGAATGGGTGACGGCGAGGAGCTGGCCGCCTTCGGCGAGGCGGGCGAGGCGTTCGCCGATGGCGCTGGCAACGGCGCCGCCGACGCCGCGGTCGATCTCGTCGAAGATCACCGTCGCCGCGCCGCCTTCCTCGGCGAGAGCCACTTTCAGCGCCAGGATGAAGCGCGACAGCTCGCCGCCGCTGGCGATCTTGGCCAGCGGCGCGAAATCGGCGCCGGGATTGGTGCTGATGAGGAATTCGACGGTATCGGTTCCCTGCGGTCCCCAGCGCTCTTCGGGGAGCTCGGTCACCGCCGTGCGGAACCGTGCGGCGTCGAGCTTCAGCGGCGCCAGCTCGGCCGCGACCGCCTCGTCGAGGCGCGCGGCGGCGGCAATGCGCGCGGCGTGCAGCTCCCCTGCCCGGCTACGGAACAGCTCCGCGGCTGCAGCCTCGGCCTGCTCGAGGCCGGCAACTTCCTCCGCCCCGCTTTCGATGGCGTCGAGCGCGGCGCGCATGACCAGCATGCGGTCGGGCAGCTCGTCGACCGTGCATCCGTGCTTGCGCGCCGCGGCGCGCAGCTCGAACAGCCGGGTCTCGATCCGGTCGAGCGCCTGCGGATCGTGGGCCAGCGCCTCGACCGCATGGGCGATGCGGTCTTCCGCCTCGCTCGCCTCGATCACCGCGCGGTCGAGCGCGGCGAGCGCCTCGGCCAGCAGCGGATGCTCGCCGGCGATCCGGTCCAGCCGTCGCGCCGCGCCGCGCAGCTGGGCAAGCGCGCCTTCGGAGCCGGCCCAGAGGTGCTGCAGCGCGGCGAGGTCGTCGGACAGGCGTTCGCCCTTCTGCATGGCGGCGCGCGCCTCGGCCAGCGTGTCTTCCTCGCCGCCCTCGGGCGCCAGCGCGCTCAGTTCGGCGAGATAGGCGAGCAGCAGGTCCTGGTCGGCCGATGCCTGGGCGATCCGCCTGCGCGCCTCTTCGAGAGCCCCGCCGGCCGCGCGCCAGCTCCGCCAGGCCTCCTCGACGCCGGCGACGTCGGCCCTGGCATAGCGGTCGAGCAGCGCGCGATGACCGCGCGGATTGACCAGCCCGCGATCGTCGTGCTGGCCGTGCAGCTCGACGAGGTGGCCGCCCAGCTCGCGCAGCAGCGCGACGCCGACGCTCTGGTCGTTGACGAAGGCCTTGCTGCCGCCGTCGGCGCGCAGCTGGCGCTTGAGGATCAGCGGCTCGCCCGGCTCGATCTGGACCTCGGCATCGTCGAGCAGGGCGCGGATGGCTTTGGGCAGGGCTGCGAATTCGAAGCTTGCCGTCGCGCTCGCGCGGTCCTCGCCGGCGCGGACCAGGCCGCTGTCGGCCCGGTTGCCGAGCACCAGTCCCAGGGCGTCGAGCAGGATCGACTTGCCCGCCCCGGTCTCGCCCGTCAGCACGCCGAGGCCGCCGGCGAATTCAAGGTCGAGCGCTTCGATCAGCACGATGTTGCGGATGGAAAGGCGGGTCAGCATGTTCGCGTCGCGTTCTAGACCAAGCGCGCCCGCCCGTCACCCGGCTTCGGCGGTTTCGAAAGGCGGTTCCAGCTTGATCGGATCGGCAAGCGTCATGCGGTCGAGCATGGTCGCCATCTCGTCGCGCAGGACCAGCATGAGGCCGCGCAGGCGGCATTCGGCCTCGGGCAGGCAGTTGTTGCAATGCTCGTGCGCGTTGCGGCTGGCGCAGGGCACCAGGGCAAGGCTGCCGCGCGTCAAGCGGATGATGTCGCCGTAGCGGATGTCCACCGGCGCCAGCCCCAGCTCGTAGCCGCCGTCGCGGCCGCGGTGCGAGACGACGATGCCTTCGCGCACCATCTCCGAAAGGATCACGGTCAGGAACTTGCGGGGAATGTTCTGCGCCTCGGCGATCGCGTCGAGCCGCACCGGCCCCTGCCGCCAATGGTCGGAGAGATGCTGGAGCGCGCGGATGGTGTAGCGAGTCTTCTGCGACAACATGAGCCGGGCAGTTGAGCCCCGCCTGGAGGAAAATGTCAACCTGGGAGGTAGAATGTTGCGGGGACGAAAGACCTTCTCGCCACGTCATGCTGAACTCGTTTCAGCACCCATCGCGCTTCCGGGCTACGAAGCTCGCGACCTACGCGCAACGGCGCCCTTTTCCGTTCTCTTGGAGCTCCGGCGCGGGGGGAGGAATGGGCCCTGAAACAAGTTCAGGGTGACGACCTTCGAGCAGGCGCGTCAGAGCGCCACTACCCAAGCTCGCAGCCTCAGCTCACCGTCGTATTCGGCGCGTGCTGGTTCATCAGGCCGTAGGCCTTCCGGTACCAATCGCCGCCGGGATAGTTCTGCCCCAGCACCGCCGCGGCCTTCTGCGCCTCTTCGGGGATGCCCAGCGAGAGATAGCATTCGACCAGGCGATAGAGCGCCTCGGGCGTGTGGCTGGTGGTCTGGTAGGTATCGACGACGTTGCGGAAGCGCAGTGTCGCCGCCAGCCACTTGCCGCTGCGCTGGTAGAAGCGGCCGACCGTCATTTCCTTGCCGGCGAGGTGATCGTTGACGAGGTCGACTTTCAGCCGGGCATCGGCGGCGTAGCGCGTGTCGGGATAGCGGCGGACGACATCGGTCAGCGCCTGCAGCGCCTGCGCCGTGATCTTCTGGTCGCGGCTGACGTCGCTGATCTGCTCGTAATAGGAAATCGCGATCAGGTAGTAGGCGTAGGGCGCGTCCTTGTTGCCCGGGTGGATCGACAGGAAGCGCTGCCCGGACTGGATGGCCTTGGTATAGTCGCGCGCCACGTAATAGCTGAAAGCGCTCATCAGCTGGGCGCGACGGGCCCAGGGCGAATAGGGATGCTGGCGCTCCACCTCGTCGAACAGGGCGGCGGCTTCCTTGTAGTCGCCGCGGTCGAGCCGCCCCTTGGCCGCCGCGTAAAGCGTGTCGACGTCGCGGGCGACATAGGCCGTATCCTTGTTCTTGCCCCCCTTGCCGGCGCAGCCGGAGGTCAGGACCATGGCGCCGGTAGCGGCGGCGAGAACGGCGAGCTTGAGCGGAGAACGGTTCGGCATGGCCTCGCCTATAGCCAGCGCCCACGTGAACGCCAAGTGAAGTTGCAGACATGCCGACAGACTCGTGCGACCGGCGCTTCGGCGGCCAGCGACGGGCACGCGCTGCGCGCGGTCGACATCGCGGAGCTTGGCCGCCCAGCTCCTCCCCATTTCAGGGGAGGAGTCCATCGGTTCAGGCGAAGGCTTCCTCGCCTTCCAGCTTGGTGCGGTGCATCAGCCGGCCGCTGTTGTGATCGTAGGCCATGGCACGGTGCATGGTGCCGGTGTTGTCCCAGATCACCATGTCGCCCAGCTTCCACTTATGGCGATAGACGAACTGCGGGCTCGTCGCCCAGGTGCGCAGGCGAACGAGCAGCGCCTCGCTTTCGGCGATGTCCATGCCCTGCACCTGCAGTGCGGTCGCGCCGAGGACCAGCGACTTGCGGCCGGTCTTGTGCTTCCACACCAGCGGCAGCACGTTCCTGCCGATCGCCTGCCACTGCTTGAGCTTGTCGTAGCTTGGCTCGGGATCGTGGTAGAGCTGCGATCGCCACATCGCGTGGACCACTTGCAGCCCGTCGATCGCCTGCTTTTCGTCGTCAGGCAGCTCGTCCCAGGCGGCATAGGTATTGCAGAACTCGGTATCGCCGCCCTCGGCCGAAAGCCGCCGCGAGCTCATGATCGAGCCGAGGATCGGCACTTGCGACATGGTGCCGTCGATGTGCCAGTAGAAGGCGCCCTTGAGGTAGTCGGCATGGGGGTTGATCGTCGGGTCCATGGTGATCGGATAGACGCCCTTGCCGCCGGTCAGCGCCTGCTCGCTCGCCTCCTGGGCGAAAGTCCCCAGGGTATGCGTGAAGGCGACCTGCTCCTCGTCGGTGAGGTTGATCTCGGGAAAGACGATGACGCCGCGCCGTTCCATGATGTCGCGGATTTCCCCGGCGCGCTCGCCGCTGAGCAGGGTTTCCTTGTCGGTGATGATCTCGGTGCCGATTTTCGGCGCCACGTCGCGCACTTGCCAGCGCGACGAAACTGCTGTCGCCATTGCCATTCTCCCAGGCCGGGCCGCATGCCCGTTACTGAACATGTGTACAGCGTAGCCGGCGACAGGGTCAAGCGCCACTGCGAGCGAGTACTTCCGGCCCGCGTGGCGCGGCCGCGTCGATCGTGCCGAGGAAGGGCCGCAGCAGCAGGTCGTTGGCATGGGCGCTCAGGTGGTCGACGTCGAAGAACAGCGGCAGCGTGCCGTCGTAGCCGTCGCAGCGGGCGCCGGGACAGAGCAGCGGCGCCGGGTCCCAGATGGTGACGCGCGGCAATCCTTCCGCAATCCGGTGCAGCGCCGTCTCCGGCAGACGCATGCGCTCCGCCATCGCTGCCCGCGACACCGAGGCGCCGTCGCGGCAATAGCGCTGGGCGCGGTTGAACCAGTCGGCGCAGCGGAACAGCGCGATCGGCATCAGCGGCTTGGCGCCTTCGACGACGATCGGCAGGCCCAGGCCCGCCAGCTTGGCCAGGCGCTCGCGGTTGGCGCGCATGATCGCAGGCGCGATCGCGGTGCCGTAGGCCGGCGGCTCGGGACGGCCCCAGGTGTTGAGCAGGCGCGCGGTCTGCAGCGACGGCAGGAAGATCACGTCGCCCTCCTGCGCCTGCCGCCCGATGTCGGCGATCACCGCGGCGGTGAACGCCTCGCAGGGGGCCTCGCGCTCGCGCATGCGGAAATTGACGAAGCCGCAGCCGTCGAGCGCATAGAGACGGACGTCCCAGGCACCCGTCTCGGCCACTCGCCAGAGCATGCGCCGGTAGGCGGCGGCATGCGAATCGCCGAGCACGAACAGCCGCCGCGCATCGGGCCGGAGGCATGGAGCCGCGAAATGCGCTATGCGGGCGTTGCCTTCGGCGCGGCTCACGAAGCGCGCCTTGCACGGCCGCTCTTCCGCCGGACCGCTGTAGGGATTCCACACGTCGAGCCGGCTCGCCGCGGCCAGGCTGACCTGGGGCTTGACGCCCATCGCCAGCAGCGACAGCGAGACCACCAGGGCCGAGGCCCCGGCAAAGCGCAGCAGCACTTGCGACGGCTGCCATGCGGCGCGGCGACGGGTGTGGTGGAATGCCCCCTCGATCCAGCGATGGCTCGCCCCGCCCAGCGCAAATGTCGCGGCCAGTGCGAGCAGCTGCAGCTCCAGGCTATCGATCCCCACGGTCCAGCGCATGAACACGACCACGCCCCAGTGCCAGAGGTAGAGCGAATAGCTTGCCAGCCCGATCCACAGGGGCACGGGCGAAGCCAGCAGCCGGGCGACACGGCAGTCGCGCCACAGCCACAGCGCGCCGATCAAGGCAGCGGTGGCAAGGCAGGGCAGCAGCGCACCGGGCCAGGGGAAGCCTTGCTCCGGCGTTATGCCGCAGGCCCACAGGAGTGCTGCCAGCGCCGGCCAGGAGACCCCCTCGCCCAGCCAGGCGCGCCGCGCCGCGAAGCCGGTCAGGACCGGCGCGTCGACCGCGATGCGCAGCAGCAGGCCCAGGGCCAGTTCCCAGAACCGCATCGGCAGCATGTAGAAGGCGAAGGAGGGCGCCGTGGCGGTAGCGGCGGCGCACCAGGCCAGCGATCCCAGCGCCGCCGCCGCGACCAGCGCGACAAGCCACGGCCTGGCCCTGCCCTCGCGCCGGGCCAGCAGCGGAAAGGCGAAGAGGGTGAACAGCAGGTAGTACTGCTCCTCGACCGCCAGAGACCAGGTGTGGGTGAAGGGATTGAACTCGCTGGCGACAGAGAAATAGCCGGTCGCGGCATCCTTCAGCATGAAGTTGCTGATGCCCAGCGCCGCCGCCGCGCCGAAGCGCTCGAAATCGCGGGTCGGCTCGACCAGCGGGATGAACAGCAGGCTGGCGGCGGTCGCCACGGCGACGAAGGCGAGCAGCGCCGGGTACAACCGCAGGAACCGCCGGGTATAGAAATCGGCGAGGAACGCCCGCCAGGTCGGATAGGGTCGCCCCATGACCGAGTGGGCGACGACGAAGCCCGAGATGACGAAGAAGATGTCGACGCCGACGAAGCCGCCCGGCATCCACGTCGCATCGACATGGTAGAGGATCACCGCCAGGACGGCGATCGCCCGCAAACCGGTTATCGATGCGACATGGCTGCTGCTTGGCTGCACGGTTCTCTCGCTGCGGTGCCGCCTCCGGCGGCTCGCGCGAGCTGACTAGCAGCCAAGCGCTTAAGGCTTTGTTGACCTTACTCGAACGGCTCCTCGCCCTGCAGCTTGGTGCGGTGCATCATGCGGCCGCAGGTCGGGTCGTAGGCTTCGGCGCGGTGCATGGTGCCGGTGTTGTCCCAGATCACCAGGTCGCCGACGCTCCATTCGTGGCTGTAGCTGAACGGCTCGCTGGTCGCCCATTCGCGCAGGCCGACGAGGATCTGCGCGCTCGTCATCGCGTCGACGCCGAGCACGCGCTGGGCAGTGCAGCCCAGCACCAGCGACTTGCGGCCCGAGCGGTGCTTCCACACCAGCGGCAGCTCGGCCTCGCCGATGCCCTGGTAGCCCTTGAGCTTGGCCAGGCTCGGCTCGGGCTCGTAATAGAACAGCGAGGCCCATGGGCCGTGCGCCACGCGGTAGTCCTCGATCTCGGCCTTCTGCTCGTCCGGCAGCGCCTCGTAGGCGGCATAGGTGTTGCAGAAGCCGGTGTTGCCGGTGCCTTTCGGCGACGGCACCCGGCAGGACAGCAGCGAGGCCAGGATCGGCACGTCGTTGCGGGTGCCGTCGATGTGCCAGTAGAGCGAGCCCTTGAGGTATTCGGCGCTCGACGGGTTTTCCTTCACGTCGAGCGTGATCTTGGTCACGCCTTCGTTGCCTTCACCTTCGGGCGCGAAAGTGCCGAGCGTGCGGGTGAAGGCGATCTGTTCCTCGTCGGTGAAGCCGATCTGCGGGAACACCAGCACCCCGCGCTGCTCCAGCAGTTCGCGGATCTCGGTCGCCAGGGCGCCGCTCAACAGCTCTTCCTTGGCGTTGAGCACGCGGCTGCCGATGCCGGGCTTGATCTCTTCGGTCTTCAGGCGGGTGTCGGTGGCTACCGGCATGGGGGACTTCTCCAGGGATAGTTCAATTTTTGTCGCACTGCAGCGAAGCGCCGCCGAGGTCAAGCGCTTCCGCTCTCGCCCCGGGTCAGGCGAACGGCTCCTCGCCCGCCAGCTTGGTGCGGAACATCAGGCGTCCCGAATCCGCGGGATAGGGGGTCACCCGGTGCAGCGTGCCGGTATTGTCCCACATCACCGCGTCGCCGACCGTCCAGCGGTGGCTGTAGCTGAAGCGCTCCTGCGTCGCCCAGTCGCGCAGCCAGACCAGCAGCTCGAGGCCGTCGAGCGGGTCCATGCCGACGACGTTGACCGCGGTATTTCCGATCACCAGCGACTTGCGGCCCGAGCGATGCGTCCAGACCAGCGGCAGGGTGTTGCGCCGCACGCCCAGCCACTGGCGGAAAGTCTCGTAGCTCGGCTCGGGCTCGACGCTGAGCTGCGCGCCGGCCAGCGCATGGACCGCGCTCAGCCCTTCGAGCTGGCGCTTGCGCTCCTCGGGCAGCGCGTCGTAGGCGGCATAGGTGTTGCAGAACTCGGTATCGCCGCCGCTCGCCGAAAGTGCCTTGGCGCAGAGGATCGAGGCGCGGACCGGCACGGGGTTCATGTAGCCGTCGAAATGCCAGAAGAACGATGAGCGGGTGTAGTCGGCCCCGGTGCCGCCCGCGGGATCGATCGAGATCGGCGTCGGCATGTCGTCGTCGCGGTCGGCAGCGAATTGTCCCAGGGTACGGGTAAAGGCGACCAGCTCCTGCTCGCTGAACCTGGCCTCGGGAAACAGCAGCACGCCGCGCTGCTCCATCAGCTCGCGGATGTCGGCGGAATGGCTGCCGGCGAGCAGCGCCTCCTTGCCGGCGTGAACCACGGCGCCGATCAGCGGCTTGATCTCGCTGTAGCCGAGCCCAGTCGCTTCAATCACCGGCATGGGCTGCCTCCCGCTATGATCCGGCCGGCTGGCCCTTGGGCGGCAGCAGCCGGTCGAGCCACTGCTCGACGAAAGCGCGCGCTTCCGCGTGGCCGGACGTCACGCCGAGACCGCCTTCCATCACCAGAGCGCGGCCGATACCCGCCAGCACGACGCTGAGCCCGGAGGGCGGACAGTCCGCGCCGTCGGCGAGGCGTTCGCCCAGCAGCCGGGTGAACGCTTCCACTTCGCGCCGGCGCATGGCTTCGCAATGCTCGGCCATATGCGTGCGCACCGCCTCGCGGTGGTTGGCCAGGGCCATGAATTCGAGCGCCATGGCAATGCGGCTGGGGTCCGTCAGGAAAGTCCACAATGCGCGCACCGGATCGTCGGACTGCAGCGCCTGCTCGATCATGCGGTCGCTTTCCTCGGCCCCGCGCCGCGACATCGCGACCAGCAGGTCGTCGGTGGTCGGGAAGTAGTAATGCACCAGCGAAGGCTTGAGCCCCGCTCGCGACGCCACCCGGCGCGTGCTGACCGACGCATAGCCTTCGTCGCGGATCAGCTTGTCGGCCGCTTCGAGAATAAGCGCCCTTGTCGCGGAGCTTTCGGCTCCAACCCTACGTGCAGCAGCTGCCATCGATATGTCCCCAATCCGCGAAACCAACTAGGTGCCGCGGCGCGGGGGGTCAAGGAAAGGCGGAGAGCCCGCCGCTTTTCGCAGGCTAATGCCCCCTCGCCCACTCGCGCTGCGGCCGTCCCATCGTTCCCATGGCCACTGCCCCGATCGTCATCGCCACCATGATCATCGCCAGCAGCATGTCGTAGTTCCCGGAACGATCGTGCAGCCAGCCGGCAACGTAGGGGCCGATCGCGGCATTGACCGCGCCGAACGTGATGACGCCTCCGAACAGGGCGGCGAACGACTTCAGCCCGAAGTGGCGCGTCGCGAGGTAGAGCGCAACGTCGATCTCCGCTCCCGTCGCGATGCCGAAAGTAGCGACCGCCAGCGTCAGCAGCAATATGCCGGGATCGTCCGTCAGCAGGATCGCGCAGCCGATCACCGGCAGGAACTGTGTCGTCGCCCCGATCAGCCCGCCGGGAAAGCGGTCGAGCAGGAAGCCGACCGTCAGCCGCGCGATGATGCCGACGATGCCCAGCGTCGAAGC
>CAUJJI010000181.1 GCA_963205265.1 Pseudomonadota bacterium | reverse complement strand
AGCGCGGACCACGGCGAGACCGTTCACCAAGCACGCAGCGCATCGCCGGACGCGCCATCACCGCGCAGCGGCCGACGCGGACCTCACCGCCGACCGCATGGGCATGACGACCGGCCAAGGCCGACGCAGGCGGCCGCGGTGGGGCTGGGGCCACCGGGCCCATCGTTCGCAGCTGACGGTCCTGCCCCGGGCCAACGATCGCACCCGGCGCCAGCGGCGGTGAAGACCGAGGCACCATCCGCCCTGGGGCGGATCACGAGGGAGAGCGAGAGGGGCCGGTCAGGAGGATCACGATATCATGGCGTCAAGGCCCCGTGCGACGGACACCGGCACCGCCCTTCGACCCTATGAACCAATGCGCCGCCAGGTCGCGGCTGCAACCAAAAAGCAGCGGACCGGGAAGCTCTACGAGCTTCCGCACCACTCCTCGCTTTTGGGAACGGCCCCTTCGGGGACCTTGCACCCACGCCCCTTGAGCGTCGCCTCCTGAGTTCATCGGCGGGCGGTTCCGCCGATCCGAAACCGGAGGCATACCATGAAGAATCTCGTTATCCTGATCGGCCGCATCGCTGCCGCTCCCGAAACCCGCCAGTCGGGCGAAACCTCGATCACCAGCTTCACGCTGGTCACCGATCGCCCGAAGATCGTCGACGGCAGGACCGTCAAGAACGACAAGGGCTACACCGAAACCCTCGCCGAGTTCCACCGCATCACCTGCTTCAACGGCCTCGGCGGCTCGGTCGCCAAGCACAAGGCCAAGGGCGACATGGTCGAGGTCCAGGGCCGCCTGCACTACTCCGACTGGACCGACCGCGAAGGCGTCAAGCGCTACTCGGTCGAAATCGTCGCCGACGAAGTCCTCTTCCTCTGACCCCCGCCGGGCGGCGCTCGAACGAGCGCCGCCCATCCGGCGTCACAAGACGCCACAGGCACAAGGATCACGCCGATGCAACTCGACGCCATCTTCCAGGAACGCGATCTCGCCCGCGCCAGCGCAATGCTCGGTGAACTCGAACGCCATGCCGAAATCCGGGACGGCTTTCTCGCAGGGCTCGAGCTCGACCAGCTCTCGCCAAACGAGCGCTACACGATCAATCACGACGACGAGGAAATCGCTGAAACTCTCGCCTTCGCCCACTTCTACCTGATCCATCTCGCTGACCTCGAGGCCCACACGCCCGAGCTCAAGATGGCTGCCTGAAGGAACTGCCCACCGTGCCTGACGATCCCGCAATCCGCTGCCGAACCTGCACTCGCTTCACGCCGCTCCCTGCAGAGCGCGCGCAGCAACAGACCGTTTACGGCGCTTGCTCGCTTCCCGGCGTGCCGCCGCCGCTCGCGGTCCGCGCTTCGCATGAAGGCTGCGCCGACCATGCCTCGCGCTACCCCGTCCCGAAGATCGACGCCGAAACGCAAGTCTGGGACACACCATCGGGCATGGGAGGAACTTTCACTGTGACCATCGTCGAAGACCTCCCCGCCGACCCCAACGTTACCGTCCGGGTCTGCTACGGCCGTCTCGACGAACGAGGCCGCTACCACCGCTGGCTCGACTGGGATGGCTACACCTTCACCACCGAGCGAAGCTCCCTCTCCAACCCGCGACATCTCGGAAACCGCCGCGCTGCCTGAACCTGCCGCCCACGACATCGAGGCCGGGGCCAACGGTGATTTCCAAAGTCGCCATCGCGTCGCAGACGAACGACCCGGGACCGGCACTGTTCACCTTGCCGCCACGGTCTGCTTTTCCGGTCAAGGCAACCCTTTCAGGGGGGCTAAGCCCGCCTTGACCGTCGCACCCCGCGCGGCCGCGCCTTCAGTGCCAATCCCGGCATCCAACTGCGAGGCAAACATGTCCAATATGGAAATCACCTTCTTCCGCGTCCTGCGCGAAGCCAAAGTCAGCGACGACCTGGCTCAGACAGCCGTGGAATCTCTCGAGGAGCACATCGCGATGAAAATCAAGGAAGCCAACCGCTCGGTCGAAATCCGGCTGAACCTGCTGATCGCGATCACCACGATCGCCAGCGCCATCGGCGGCTATGTGTCGTTGATCGACAAATAACCCCGCCACATCGATCTCTCCCGCCCTCGGGGAGCCTTCGGGCTCCCCCTTTTTTTGCTTAATGCCCTTCGGAGTTTCTGCTATGCAGACCCCATGAAATCCGTCCGTTCTCCGAATGCGAACCTTATCTGGCGCGCCGATCTGGCGATTGTCATCGCCGGGCTCGGCCTGCTGTTCTGGACGGTCGCTCTGCTCAAAGTCCTGTAGCAGCGCACACTGACGCATGTCGCGCGACCGGAGACCCACCGACCGATACGGACGAACCCTGTACGGCGACAGTGTCCACCGCGATTTCTATCCACTCCACTGGATACCAGCCCCGCTTGTGCTTTGGTGCACTTCAGGCCTCCTCCCGACGATAATCACCCTGATCGGCACCATCATTCTCGCGGTTCTGTTCTGTCACAATCAAATTTTCATGATGCCGCGCGATACGCCGCCCAAACACACGTAGGACCTTCACGGCGCCTGCCCGCCTTCCGATGGAAACCGGGCACCGCGCTCTACTACGCTAGGGCTTGATGCGGCCCTCTTCGGACCGCCTGAAGCCCAAGCTCCGCCGAGCCTTGCAGGCAAGTCTCGGCCCTTACGGGTGACGATCGTCCGCTTCGCCTGGCGCAATCCAAAGAACTATCACCACCGCTCCGCGCCCCCGAGTATAGCTTTGGCCTCCCCGGCGCGTTCGCGAACCCCTTCCCGAAATCATAGTGCCAGCAACGCGCAAAGAGCGGCCTGGCGCTGGGGGACGCACTCGGCCCCGCGCACCCCGAGCGGGGCGCTCCAGCGGGTGC
>CAUJJI010000180.1 GCA_963205265.1 Pseudomonadota bacterium | reverse complement strand
CGAGGAGCGACAGACACACCGCCGCGAGCGCCTTTTCTTCTGGAAGGGCGCTTTTGGTGATCGTGACCTGTCAGGTGGCGCCTCCTTCTGAAGGGGAGAAGCGGTGCCTGGGAGCCATATCAACGATCATCAGGTGAGATTATATATGAAGATGAGACAGACAGTGTCGCCGCGATCAGCTTCGGCGTGCGCGGCGTTCAGCACGGCGACGGCCTATCGGCTGGAGCAGGATGCGCAGTTGCCGTCGCAAAAGAAGGCGCCGCGCGGTCGCCGTCGCCCCGATCCGCTGGCGGATATCTTCGATAGCGAGGTTGTACCGCTTCTGGAGAGTGCGCCGGGAATCCGCGCCGTCGCGGTGTTCGAAGAAATGCAGCGTCGTCATCCTGAGCTTCCCGATGGAGTGCGGCGGACGATGGAGCGTCGGATCCGCAGTTGGCGGGCGCTGCAAGGCCCGGATCGCGATGTGATCTTCCGCCAGGTGCACGAGCCGGGGCGGATGGGGCTGTCGGATTTTACGGACATGGCCGATCTGGGTGTACGGATCGCGGGGGTCGAGCTCGACCACCGGCTGTATCACTTCCGGCTCGCCTGTTCGGGCTTCGAGCATGCCCATGTGATCCTTGGCGGCGAGAGTTATGTCGCGCTGGCGGAGGGTCTGCAAAATGCGCTGTGGGCGCTGGGCGGGGCGCCGCGTGAACATCGCAGCGACAGCCTGTCGGCGGCGTTCCGCAATCTGGATGCATCGGCGCGCGATGATCTGACGCACAGATATGACGCGCTGTGCCGCCATTACCGGATGGAGCCGAGCCGCAACAACCGCGGCGTTGCGCACGAGAATGGCGCGATAGAAAGCGCGCACGGGCATCTGAAGGCGGCAGTGCGTGATGCCCTGCTGATGCGCGGATCGGCCGACTTTGGCGAGCTTGCGGAATATCGACGCTTCATCGACGAGATCGTCGCGCGCAAGAATGCCCGGAGCGCGAAGCGCATCGACGCCGAGCGGGCGGTGCTTCAGTCGCTGCCGGGCATGCGCACCAGCGATTATGAAGAGGTGCTCGTCATGGTCACCTCCTCGGGCGGGTTCACGCTGCGCAAGGTCTTCTACACGGTGCCGTCGCGGCTGATCGGTCACCGGCTGCGGGTACGGCTTTACGACGACCGGCTTGAGCTCTTCCTCGGCGGCACGCCCCTGTTCACTCTGCCGCGCGGTCGCGCCGACCGCAAAGGCAAGCATGATCATGTCGTCGATTATCGCCATGTGATCCATGCGCTGCGGCGTAAGCCGATGGCGTTGCTGAACCTCGTTTACCGTGACCAGCTCTTCCCGCGCGAGGCCTATCGGCGCATGTTCGACCGGCTGATCGAGCGGCTCGCCGATCGGATGGCGTGCCGGACGATGGTCGAGTTGCTCAGCCTTGCACATGAGCGGGCCTGCGAGGCCGAGCTTGCTGGCGTGCTGGAATCCCTGCTGGCGACGCCGCAGGGCATGCCGGACATGGCAGCGCTGCGTGCGCGGTTCGCGCCCGACCCCGCGGCTTTACCCGAGGTTATCGTCGAGCTCGTCCCGCTGAGCGCCTATGAAGCGCTGCTGGCTCCTCGCGCGGAGGAAATGGCATGACCCAGGGCATCGATGCGACCAAGCTCACCCTGATGCTCAATGAGCTGCGGCTTCCGACAATCAAGCAGCTCTGGCCGACGTTCGCCGATCGGTCCGACAAGGAGGGCTGGCCGGCGGCACGGTTCCTCAGCGCCATCACCGAGCATGAGATCGCCGAACGCGGTCGCCGCCGGATGGAGCGGCATCTGGCGGAAGCAAAGCTGTTGCCGGGAAAGACGCTCGATACGTTCGACTTCGACGCGGTGCCGATGATATCGAAGGCGCAGGTCATGGCGATCTGCGCCGGAGACAGCTGGCTCGAAAACGGCGCGAACCTGATCCTGTTCGGCCCGCCCGGCGGGGGCAAATCGCACCTGTCGTCGGCGATCGGACTGGCGCTCATCGAAAAGGGCTGGCGCGTGCTGTTCGTCCGGACCTCCGACCTCGTCCAGAAACTGCAGGTTGCGCGCCGCGAGCTTACGCTCGAAAACGCGATCAATCGGCTCGATCGCTTCGATCTGCTGATCCTGGACGATCTGGCTTACGTCGCCAAGGACCAAGCCGAAACCTCGGTCCTGTTCGAGCTGATCAGCGCGCGATACGAGCGGCGTTCGCTGCTGATTACCGCCAACCAGCCGTTCGGCGAATGGAACCGGGTCTTCCCCGATCCCGCCATGACGCTGGCCGCTGTCGATCGCCTCGTGCACCACGCCACCATCTTCGAAATGAACGTCGAAAGCTATCGGCGGCGCGCCGCGATCGACCGAAAGCAGCACGGCGCAGGTCGGCCCGCAAAGGTCGCGACAATCAAAAATACCGGCCTGTCGCTCCACGACAATCAACCTGCGACATAGGCCTTGCCAGCGACAATTAAACACATCAAAACGGCACCGTCGCGGTCAGCGCTTCTCATCCTGATCGTCGCTAACTTCTCATCCAGATCGTCGCGCTACTCCTGCTGGGCACACTTCCGCCGCAAGATCTTCGAGTGCCACCAGACGAGCCCGACGCCGCTCACCACCGACCTGCTGAC
>CAUJJI010000179.1 GCA_963205265.1 Pseudomonadota bacterium | reverse complement strand
CGTCGATGGAACGTCCGGCCCGGATCGCAGCGGTCCCGGGTCGAGCCCGGGACGACGATAGAGGTGCTGTTCCTCCCCGCTAACGGGGAGGCTCTTAAGCCGCTACAGGGGCCGCGTTGCGCACGCTCTCGTCGACGTGGTCTTCGAACTGGGCGAAGTTGTCGATGAACTGGCGGACCAGCTGCTGCGCGGTCTTGTCGTATTCGGCGGGGTCGGCCCAGGCGCCGCGCGGGTCGAGCAGCTTGGCGTCGACGCCGTTGACCGCCACCGGCACCTCGAAGCCGAAGTTCGGATCCTCGCGGAACTCGGCACCATTGAGGCTGCCGTCGAGCGCAGCGTTGAGCAGGGCGCGGGTGGCGCGAATCGGCATGCGGCTGATGCCCGGCATCGTCGCCTTGCCGCCCGACCAGCCGGTGTTCACCAGCCAGCACTTGACGTTGCCCCTGGCGATACGCTCCTTGAGCAGGTTGCCGTAGACCGACGGGTGGCGCGGCATGAAGGGCGCGCCGAAGCAGGTGGAAAAAGTCGCTTCCGGCTCGGTCACGCCGATCTCGGTGCCGGCGACGCGGGCGGTATAGCCCGACAGGAAGTGGTACATCGCCTGGTCAGGGGTGAGCCGCGCGATCGGCGGCAGCACGCCATAGGCATCGGCGGTGAGGAAGATGATGTTGGCCGGCACCGGGCCGAGGTTCTTTTCCGAGCAGTTCGGGATGAAGTCGATCGGGTAGGAACCGCGGCTGTTCTCGGCCAGCGAGTTATCGTCGAGGTCGATCTGGCGGGTAGCCGGGTCGATGACGACGTTTTCCAGCACCGTGCCGAAGCGCTTGGTCGTGGCGAAGATCTCGGGCTCGGCATCGGCCGACAGGCGGATCATCTTGGCATAGCAGCCGCCTTCGAAGTTGAACACGGCGGTGTCGGACCAGCCGTGCTCGTCGTCGCCGATCAGCGTACGGCTGGCATCGGCCGAGAGAGTCGTCTTGCCGGTGCCGGACAGGCCGAAGAATACCGCAGTCTTGCCGTCGGGACCGATGTTGGCCGAGCAGTGCATCGGCATGACGCCCTTGGGCGGCAGCAGGTAGTTGAGGATGCCGAAGACGCTCTTCTTCATCTCGCCGGCATAGGCCGTGCCGCCGATGAGGATCAGCTTCTCAGAGAAGTTGACCGCGATCACGGTTTCGGTGCGCGAGCCGTGCCGGTGGGGATCGGCGCGGAAGCTCGGCAAGTCGATGATGGTGTATTCGGGCACGAAGCCGTCGAGCTCCGAGGCTTCCGGACGCACCAGCAGCGTGCGGATGAACAGGCTGTGCCAGGCGAATTCGTTGATGACGCGCACGTTGACGCGGTGCTCGGGCTGCGAGCCGCCGAACAGGTCGGCGACGTAGAGCTTGTCCTTGGCGCCCAGGGCGGCAAGGAAATCCTCCTTGAGGTTGGCGAAGTGATGCGGCGTCATCGGGACGTTGGTCTTGCCCCACCACACCGTGCTCTCGGTCTCGGCATCGCGGACGATGAACTTGTCCTTGGCCGAGCGGCCGGTGTGCTTGCCGGTCTGGACGACGAAAGGACCGTCCTTGGCCAGCAGACCCTCGCCATTCCGGACGGCATGTTCGACCAGCGGGGCGGTACCCAGATTGGCATGGATGACTGCGCTGGTGCTGATGCCCTGGCGATCGAGGGGATAGCTGAGAGAACCGGTGGTCAACATCATCTCCATTGGTGCCGACGGACTTGGGGGTGCCCGGCAGATGCGGCAGATCGAGTTTCGAGAATCGCTGCGCGCATAGTCTAGGGACCCCATTTCGTCAAATTGGCGCAACCTGCATTACAGGCATGTACCATTTCGCACCGATGCTGCACAGCGACGCTGCGTTGTCAGTCGCACTGCGACAGGCTACCGCAGCAGCAGCCCAGATCTTACAGCTCTTTTCCAGGTGACGATGGCCGAGCCGCCGCCCGACGCGAATACCGGAAAACCGGCCGCTGCTCCGTTCGCTGCTGCGCAGCAATGCATCGCGCTGGTCGACGACGACCGCAACATATTGACCACCGTGTCGATCGCCCTGCAGGCCGAAGGCTTTGCCACGCGCGTCTATACCGACGGGGAGACGGCGCTGAAGGCGCTGCTGGAAAATCCCCCGGACCTCGCCATCTTCGACATCAAGATGCCGCGCATGGACGGGCTCGAGCTGCTGCAGCGGCTGCGCGAACGGTCGCCCCTGCCGGTGATCTTCCTGACTTCGAAGGACGAGGAGCCCGACGAGGCGCTGGGCCTCGCGCTCGGGGCCGACGACTACATTTCCAAGCCGTTCAGCCAGCGCCTGCTGATCGCCCGCATCCGCGCGATCCTCCGGCGCAGCGAACTGGTCCGCACCGAGCCCGGGGAAGTCCCGGAAGAACCGGCGGCCGAAGCCATCGTCCGCGGCCGGCTGGCGATGGACCCGGCGCGCCATCGCGTCGCCTGGGACGGCCGCCCGGTCTCGCTGACGGTGACCGAGTTCCTCATCCTCGAGGCGCTCGCCGCCCGGCCCGGCGTGGTCAAGAGCCGCAACCAGCTGATGGACGCGGCCTACAGCGAAGACGTCTTCGTCGACGACCGCACGATCGACAGCCACATCAAGCGCCTGCGCCGCAAGTTCCGCGCCGTCGATCCGGAATTCGCCGCGATCGATACGCTCTACGGCGCGGGCTATTCCTATTCCGATGAGCGATAGAAGCTTCGGCGGGCCCAAGCGGCTGTTCTGGAGCGCGCGCGTATCGCTGACCTCGCGCATCCTGGCAGTCAACGTGATCGCGCTGGTGCTGCTGGCGGGGAGCCTGTTCTACCTCGACAGCTATCGCAACCAGCTGCTCGCCGAGCGTTTCCAGCTGGCCGAGGCCGAAGCCGAGATCGTCGCCGACGCCCTGCGCGGCACCACGAAGCGCGAACGCCGCGCGCTGCTCGAGGCGATCGGCACCGACCAGCAGCTGCGGCTGCGGCTCTATGACAAGAAGGGCAAGCTGGCGGTGGACAGCTTCAAGCTTGCCCCGCCCTCCTTCACCCTGGCCGATCCCGCCGTCGAGCCCTGGTTCCAGAACGCCGCTCGCGTGCTCGATCGCGGGATGGACTTCGTGCTCGGCGCGCCGCCGATCCCGAACTATGCCGAGCCCGCGACCGACGAGGCCGCCGCCTGGCCCGAAGTCGGCGAGGCGCGCGAACTGGGCGCGACGGTGATCCGCAACCGCCTTGCCCCCGACCGCACCCCGGTCATCACCGCCGCCGTGCCGGTCGGCGAGAAGGGCGAGGTGCTGCTGACGACGCGCAATGCCGCCGACGTCACGCAAAGCGTACGCGACGCGCGCCAGACGCTCGCGATCATCGTCGGCGCGGCACTGGTCGTTTCGATCCTGCTGTCGCTGTTCCTCGCCCGGACGATCGTCCAGCCGCTGCGCTCGCTGGTGCGCGCCGCGGTCCGCGTAAGGCTGGGCCGCGACCGCGAAGTCGTGGTTCCGCGCCTGCCCGAGCGGCGGGACGAGATCGGCATGCTTGCCCGCGCGATCTCGGACATGAGCGCGGCGCTTCGCCATCGCATCGATTCGGTCGAGACTTTCGCCGCCGACGTCGCGCACGAGATCAAGAACCCGCTCGCCTCGCTGCGCAGTGCGCTGGAGTCGCTCGACAGGGTCGACGATGCCGAGCTGCGCCGCCAGCTCAATGCCATCGCTGCGCACGACGTCCAGCGCATCGACCGGCTGGTGACCGAGATCGCCGATGCCAGCCGCATCGACGCCCAGCTCAGCCGCACCATCTTCGAGCCGGTCGACATGGTTCGCCTGATCAAGGGCATCGTCGCAGAGCGCGACCGCCGCGAGGTCAACCGCGACTGCCCGATCACCGTAACGCGCTGCGGCAGCGACGACATGGTCGTGCCCGGGGACGCCCCCCGGCTCGAGCGCGTGATCGAGAACCTGCTCGACAACGCTGTCTCCTTCTCGCCGCCCGGAGCCGCAATCGCGGTGGAACTGGCGCGCGAGGACGACCGGGTGGCGATCTCGATCAGCGACAAGGGCCCCGGCATACCGCTGGAAGCGCGCGAGAAGGTGTTCGAGCGCTTCCATTCGGTCCGGCCGGCAGGTGAGGACTTCGGCAGCCACAGCGGCCTTGGCCTGGCGATCGCCCGCACCATCGTCGAGGCCCACTACGGCAATCTGAGCGCCGAGACGCGCGCAGACGGCGAAGCGGGGGCGCGGCTGCTGATCGAACTGCCGGCGTGGGATTCCCGCTGATGGCGCAGCCTGCCCCCTCCTCCCTGGTCCGCCAGGCGACCTGCGTCGCGATCGCCGGCCGCGCGCTGCTGATCGAAGGGCCGAGCGGCAGCGGCAAGTCGAGCCTTGCCCTGGCCCTGATCGACCGCGGGGCGGAGCTGATCGGCGACGACGGCGTGGTGCTGGAAACGCGGGGCGGCACTCTCTTCGCGCATCCGCACCCCCGCACACGCGGCCTGCTCGAAGTGCGCAATCTCGGGCTGATCGCAATGCCGGTGTGTGATGCGGCCCCCGTGGCGCTGGTGATCCGGCTCGACCGGGAGGCGCCGCGCTACGTCGAGGAGCCCGAGTCCCTGTCCATCGGCGGCGTCGACGTGCCGCTGGCCAGGCTCTGGCCGGGCGGCGAGGTGCTGGCTCTCAAGGCGGAAATGGCCCTGTCGCGCTTCGGACTCAGCCCAGGTTAAGCTGCACCGGGGAGAATGTTCGTATGGAACTTTCCTTTTCCTCGGACCGAGCGCAAAACCATGGCATGCCGAGCGACGTCGACAGCAGCTCTCCGAGGCCCAGGCAGCGGCTGCTCCTGGTTACGGGACTGCTCGGCGCCGGGAAGACGACGGCGCTGCGCGTGCTCGAGGACCTCGGCTGGGAAGTCATCGATAATTTCCCGATCCGCTTCCTCGAAGGCCTGATCGACAACCCGGCGCAACCGGATGCCGAAGCGCCGACGCCGCTTGCCATCGGCTTCGATACCCGCACCCGCGGCTTCGATCCGCGCAAGGTCATCGCCCGCGTGAAATCGCTGGCCGAGCGCGACGACCTCGAAGTGACCACGCTCTACCTGGACTGCTCGGGCCGCGAGCTGGAACGGCGCTACAACGAGACTCGCCGCCCGCACCCGCTGGCCGACGCGATGCCGCTTGCCAAGGGCATCGCCGCGGAGCGCGAGCTACTGGAGCCGATGCGGCGCTGGGCGGACATGGTGATCGACACCAGCGAATTCGCCGCGAACGAGCTGCAACAGGTGATTCGCGAGCGCTTCGCCGCGCTCGGCACCCAGACGATGACCGTGACGGTATCGAGCTTCGGCTTTTCGCGCGGCATGCCTCCCGCCGCCGACCTGGTTTTCGACATGCGTTTTCTCGACAATCCGCACTGGGTGCCGACGCTGCGTCCGCTGACCGGCCTCGATGCCGAGGTCGGCGAGCATATTCGCAAAGATCCCGCCTTTACCGCGGCTTTCGAGCATATCCGCGAGCTGCTGCTGATCCTGCTTCCGCGCTACCAGGCCCACGGCAAGGCCTATGTGCACATCGCCTTCGGCTGTACCGGAGGAAGACACCGCTCGGTTTTTGCTGCCGAGCAGATCGCCGCAGCCTTGCGCGACGCCGGTTTTTCCCTCACATTGCTGCACCGCAACCTGGGCGCGCGCGCGGCCGATCTTCTGGAAGGGGGAAGCCGCGCGTGAAGTACAGACCCACAACCCAGGCGCTTTCGCAGGGATTTCGGAGCGCATTCACCACATGATCGGTATGATCCTGGTCACCCACGGCAACCTCGCCGAGGAATTCGTCCACGCGATGCAGCATGTCGTCGGCAATCAAGAAGCCGTGGCGACCGTCTGCATCGGGCCCAACGACGACATGGAGCGGCGGCGGCGCGAGATCGCCACGGCCATCAAGTCGGTCGACAGCGGCGAAGGCGTGATCGTCCTGACCGACCTGTTCGGCGGCACCCCTTCGAACCTGGCCATTTCGCTGATGAAGGCGGGCAAGGTCGAAGTGATCGCCGGAATCAACCTGCCGATGCTGATCCGCCTCGCCAAGGCGCGCTGCTGCATGAGCGTCCGCGACGCGGCGATCGCCGCGCGCGACGCCGGCCGCAACTACATCACCATCGCCTCCGAGTACCTGGGTCAGGACGCGTGAGCGCGCTCTGCGAGACGGTGCAGATCGTCAACAAGCGCGGGCTGCACGCACGCGCCAGCGCCAAGTTCGTCAATGCCGTGGCCGAGCTTCCCGACGGGCTCGACATCCGCGTCAGCAAGGACGGCGTCGACGCCGCCGGAGGCTCGATCCTCGGCCTGATGATGCTGGGCGCCGCCAAGGGCGACCAGATCAGCATCTGCGTTGCCGGCCCGGGTGCGGAGGGCGCGCTGTCGACTCTGGCCGGACTGGTGCGCGACGGGTTCGGCGAGGAATAGGTCTCCCCTCCCCATCTTGCCCTCACCGCGCGGACGGAGCATTGGGTGGCCATGCCCCGCACCATCACCGGCTTTTCCAACCCGACGGTCAAGTTCCTCCGCTCGCTGCGCGAGAAGAAGCACCGCCGGCGCGAGAAGCGCTTCCTTGCCGAAGGCCTGCGCCTGCTGACCGATGCGCGCGAAAACGGCATCCTGCCCGAGACGCTGGTCATGGCCACCACGCGCAGCCCGCATCCGCTGCTCGACGCCCTGGCCGAAGACGTCGCCGCTGCCGGCGGCGAGGTGCTGGACATGGACGAGGCGATCCTCGCCAAGGTCACCGGCAAGGACAACCCGCAGTCCGTCGCCGGCGTATTCCGTGAATTCGATACGAGCCTCGCTGCACTCGACCGGGGCCGCGCGCCGATCTGGCTGGTCGCCCAGGCGCTGCGCGACCCCGGCAATCTCGGCACGATGCTGCGCACCGGCGACGCGGTGGGCGCCGGCGGCCTGATCCTGCTCGACGACTGCGCCGATCCGTTCTCGGTCGAGGCCGTGCGGGCCAGCATGGGCGCGGTGTTCACCCAGCGGATCGCCCAGGCGCGCTGGGAGGATTTCATCGCCTGGCTGCGTGGCGGAGAAGGACAGCTCGTCGCCGCCTCGCTGCGCGACGCGCAGGACTATCGCACCGCGCCTTACGCCGCGCCCTGCTTCCTCATGGTCGGCAACGAATCGCGCGGCCTGCCCGAAGCCTACGAGGACGCCTGCGACCTGCGCGTGACGATCCCGATGCGCGGCCGAGCCGACAGCCTCAACGCCGCAGTTGCCGCCGCGGTCCTCGCCTACGAGGCGCTGGCACATTTGCCCACAGGCTAGCGCCGGGCCGTTCATCGGCGAATCATGATGGCCGGGTTAAGCTGCCCGCATCATGAGATTCGCGGTCGCTCTCGTCCTCGCCCTGTCGCTGCTTCCCGGCTGCGCCGCGGCGAACAAGAGCCAGGCCAACCTGGCGAACTCGACCTGGCGCTTCGTCTCCATCGACGGCGCCGCTCCCGTCTCGGGCAAGGCCGCCATCACTTTCGAGAAGGACCGCATCGGCGCCACCGTCGGCTGCAACGGCATGGGCGGCCCCTGGCGCGTCGAAAGCGGCCGCCTCATCGCCGGCCCGCTGATGCAGACCCAGATGTACTGCGAGGGCGAGGTCTGGACCCAGGAGAAAGCGATCGGCGCCCTGCTCGCCGGGGCGCCCCAGGTGAAAGTCGGTAGCGACCGGCTCGTACTCAAGTCCAGCGGACATTCGGCGGAGCTTGAGCGAGCGGAGTAGCTATTTCGTCGAGCTGCTTCCCCTCGCTCCTCGCAATCGAGATCCCTTTATCGTCACCCTGAACTCGTTCAGGGCCCATTTTTTCGTCTAGCCCCATAGCCCCCATTGACAGGCAATGGCGCCGTTGTGCTTCTGGCGCGAGCTCCGGAACCTAGAGGCGCGATAGGTGCTGAAACAAGTTAAGCATGACGAATGGGAACTTAGGTTCTGCTCCTCCACCGCTAATCCCCCGCCAGTATCGCCGTGATCTTCCAGGCGCCGCTTTCGCGGCTGGCCAGCAGGCGATAGTCGAGCAGGCTGCGCAGCTGCGCCTTGGGCACGAAGCCCTTGCTCCCGTCCGGCACCACGACCGGAAGGAGGTCGCCGTCGGGTCCGTCGCCGAGCTCGACGATGTCCCATGACATGCGCTGGCTCACTGCCGATTTAGCATCGGCGGCAGCATGAAGCGGGACGTCCTCGCCGGTGACGAGATTGGCGGTATAGCCGTCGATATCGCCGAGGTCCTGGGCGAAGATCCACGGCATGACGAGGTCGCCCGCCTGGTTGAGCCCACAGCCCAGCGGCAGCAGGCGCTCGATCTCGCCGATCAGGCCATCGCGCGGGTCGCTCATCCGCTCGACCATGCGCTCGCGGCCGTCGTCGCCGCCGAAGCCGAGGCGCACGTCGGGCGAAGTCAGCGCAGCGATCGCAGCGACGTCGCGCGCGAGCACCGCTTTCGCCAGGCTTGCACGGAATTCGCTCGCTCCCGCGACCTTGGCGCAGTCGTCACGCGGGGCATAGCGGCCCTTCTGCCGCGGTTCGGAGAGGCCAGCGAGCAGCGCCGCGGCTTCGTCGCGCGGCGCGGGCGATGCGCTCGCCTGCTCGGAAGGGGCCGGCTCGGCCTCGCCCTTGCTGCCCGAATTGCAGGCCGCGAGCGCCAGCAGCGCGCACCAGATCAGATGTCTCATCCGGCCTCCCGGGTATGCTCGTCCAGCGCGGCATCGACCAGCAGCGGGACCTCCGCCTCGCCCTCGCCGTTGCGTTCGGAAAAACGCGGCGCGCTTTCGACCACGGCGACATCCTCGGTGATCTCGCGCTTGCCGATCTTGATGTGCTTTTCGGTCAGGCGCCGCGCGCGGCTGAGCACGTTGCCTTCGTAAGTCCGGGCGAAGTCGTTGAAGCTGTTCACCGCGCGGCCGAGGTGCACCCCGGTCTTGACGAGATCGTCCTGGGTCTTGGCCAGGCTGTCGTAAAGGTCGCTTGCCAGCTTGCCGATCTCGCGCGCTTCCTTGGCCAGCCCCTCTTGCTGCCAGACCTGCGCGATGGTGCGGGCGATGGCCACGAGGTTGGTCGGGCTGGCCAGCAGCACGCGGCGTTCGAACGCGAAGTCCCAAAGCGTCGGATCATGCTCGAGCGCAGCGGCGATGAAATGCTCGCCCGGCACGAACATCAGCACATAGTCGGGCGCATTCTCGAACTGGCTCTGGTAGCTCTTGGCCCCCAGAGTCAGGATGTGGTTGCGCATCGAGGCCGCGTGCTGGTCCATATGGCCGCGTCGCAGGCTCTCGTCGTCGGCTTCGAACGCGTCCTGGTAGGCGTTGAGCGAGACCTTGGCGTCGATCACCAGCTGCTTGTTGCCGGGGATGCGCACGATCGCATCGGGGCGCAGCCGCCCGTCCTCGGTATTGACCGAATGCTCGGTGACGAAATCGGTATGTTCGGCGAGCCCGCATTGCTCGAGCACGTTCTTCAGCTGCTGCTCCCCCCAGCGCCCACGCGCCTTAGGTGCGTTGCGCAGCGAATTGCCGAGCCGGGCGGCTTCCGCCTTCACCTGCTCCTGGCCGATGCGCAGCGCCTCGATCTGGCCGGTGAGCTGGCCGAAGGCATCGACGCGCTTCGCCTCGAGTGCTGCGACCTGATCCTCGTAAGTCTTGAGCCGGTCGCCGACGGGCGCGAGCAGTGCCTTGATCTTTTCCTCGCTACGCTCTTCCGAGACGGCGAAGCGCTCCTGCGCGCGGCGCAGGAAGGCTTCCTGGGCGCTTTCCAGCACTTTCGCGCCTGCCGCCTCGAACTGCTGCCTGAGCGTTTCCTGCGCCTCGATCAGCAGGCGCTTCTGCTCGTCGAAATGGTGGGCATTGGCCTTGAGCGTCGCGAGTTCGCCGGTCAGCCCGGTGAGCTGCGCCGACAGGGCATCGGCCTGTTCGGCCCTGACGCTCGCGGCCGAAAGATCGATGATCGCGCGGCGGAACTTCTCCTCGAGCTCGCGCGCCTCGCCGTCGCGGACCAGCAGGCGCTGGCGCAGATCGGCCGCCGGACGCGATCCGACCAGCCAGCCGAGTCCGAGTCCGGCAAGCAAAACCAGGGCATAGAGGGCGATTTCCACGGCGGCTCCCATCTGGAACGAAATGGGAACTTAGCGAGGGATTTCCTACATTACAACCGGGTTGCAGGCGCCGGCGGATATCGAAGCGAGCGACCGATGCCCCTCACGCCGCCTTGCGCAGCTTCTCCAGCTTCTTGATCGCCATCTGCCGCTTCAGCCGCGAAAGGTGGTCGATGAACAGGATGCCCTCGAGGTGGTCCATCTCGTGCTGGAGACAGGTGGCCATCAGGCCGTCCATCTCTTCCTCGTGGACCGTGCCGTCGATGTCCTGCCAGCGCGCGCGGATGCGGGCCGGGCGCTCGACCTCGGCGTAGATCTCGGGGACCGAGAGGCAGCCCTCATTGTAGACCGACAGCTCCTCGGAAGGGTCGAGGATCTCGGGATTGACGAAGACGCGCGGGTTGCGCTTTATCGGCTGGTGCGTATGCGGCTCGCCACCGTGGGCGGTGCAGACTTCCGGCTCGGCGTCGGGATCGGGTTCCTGCAAGTCGATCACCAGCACCCGCTGCGGCACGCCGACCTGGATGGCGGCGAGGCCGATGCCGGGGGCGTCGTACATCGTCTCCAGCATGTCGGCGACGAGCGTCTTCAGCGCCTCGTCGAAGGAGGTGACGGGGGTGGAGACCTGCTTCAGCAGCGGGTCGGGAATCTCGATGATCTCACGGATGGCCATGGCCGGGAGATAGTCGCGAGACCGGCGGCCTGCAAGATGGCGAGCGGCGGATGGGGCCCGGCCCGTCCTCCGGCGGTTACGCCTTCGCGTCGTCCCGCCTAGACCGGCCTTCGCGCCCGGATCGCCTGGGCCAGCGTGCCCTCGTCGAGATAGTCGAGCTCGCCGCCGACCGGCAGGCCATGCGCCAGCTGGGTGATGCGCACCGGATAGCTTTCCAGCCGCTCGGCCAGGTAGTGGGCGGTGGTCTGGCCCTCGAGCGTGGCATTCATCGCCAGCACCACTTCGTCGATGCCGCCCGCCGCGACCCGGTCGATCAGCTTGCCGATCGAGAGATCCTCGGGCCGAACCCCCTCCAGCGCCGAGAGGCGGCCGCCGAGCACGTGGTAGCGGCCGGCGAACAGCCGCGCCCGGTCGAGCGCCCAGAGATCGGCCACGTCCTCGACGACGCAGAGCGCGCGGGCGTCGCGGCGGGGATCGGCGCAGATGCCGCAGGGATCGGACGTATCGACATTGCCGCAGCTGCCGCACTCGACCAGCCGCTCGCGCACCGCCGCCAGCGCGTCGAGCAGCTGCAGCAGCGAGGTCTCGCGGCGCTTGATCAGCCACAGCACGGCTCGTCGCGCCGACCTTGGGCCCAGCCCCGGCAGCCGCGACAGGGCGGCAGCGAGCGTCTCGATCTCTTGCGATGCCATCCCCGCCCAGATAGGGCGCAGGACGGAAAACGGAAAGCATTTCACAGCATGCGCGTCATCTTCATGGGAACGCCCGATTTCGCCGTGCCGGCGCTGGCCGCGCTGCTCGAGGCAGGGCACGAGGTGGCGGCCGTCTATACCCAGCCGCCGCGCCCCGGCGGTCGCCGCGGCAAGGAGCCGACCCCCTCGCCCGTCCAGCGCGCCGCCGAGGCCCGTGGCATCGCCGTGCGCCACCCGGTCTCGCTGCGCAACGCCGAGGAACAGCAAAGCTTCGCCGCGCTCGGCGCCGATATCGCCGTGGTCGCGGCCTACGGGCTGATCCTGCCACAGCCGGTGCTCGACGCGCCGCGGCACGGCTGCCTCAACGTCCATGCCTCGCTGCTGCCGCGCTGGCGCGGCGCGGCGCCGATCCAGCGGGCGATCCTGGCCGGCGACGAGGAGACGGGCGTCACCATCATGCGGATGGAAGCCGGCCTCGACACCGGGCCGATGCTGCTCACCGGCCGGACGCCGATCGACGGCAAGACCGCCGGCGAGCTGACTGCCGAACTGGCGGACATGGGCGGACGGCTGATGGTGCAGGTGCTGGGCGACCTCGCCGCTCACGCCGAAGTCCCGCAGCCGGAGGCCGGCGTGACCTACGCCGGCAAGATCGACAAGGCTGAAGCCCGCCTCGACTTTGCCGAGGACGCCCGCCAGGTCGAGCGCCAGGTCCGCGCCTTCGCCCCGGTGCCGGGCGCGTTCTTCGAGCTCGAAGGGGAGCGGTACAAGGTGCTGGCGGCGGATATCGTCGAATTGCTCCCCGGCGAAGGGGAGGCAGCAGTGACGCTAGACGACCGCCTGACCATCGCCTGCGGCACGGGCGCGATCCGCCCCAGCCTCGTCCAGCGCGCCGGTCGCCCGGCCATGGACACCGGAGCCCTGCTCCGCGGCCGCCCGATCCCGGCAGGGACGCGCCTCGCTTGACTCGCTTCGCGCTGACTCTGGAATTCGACGGCGGCCCGTTCATGGGCCTGCAGCGGCAGGCGCACGGCCCCTCGGTCCAGCAGGCGGTGGAGGAAGCGGTCCTTGCCATCACCGGCGAGGAAACGACGATGCATGCCGCCGGCCGCACCGATGCCGGCGTCCATGCCCTGGCGATGCGCGCCCATGTCGACATCGCGAAGGAATTCACGCCCTTCCGGCTGATGGAGGCGCTCAACGCGAAGCTGCGCCCTTCCCCGATCGCCGTGCTCGCCTGCGAAGCCGTGCCCGACGACTGGCACGCGCGCTTCTCCTGCGTCGGGCGGTCATACCTCTACCGCATCGTCAATCGCCGCGCGCCGCTGGCGCTCGAGGCCGGGCGCGCCTGGCTCGTCCGCCAGCCGCTCGATGCCGGGGCGATGCACCGTGCCGCCCAGGCGCTGGTGGGGCGGCACGATTTCACGACGTTCCGCTCGGTCCATTGCCAGGCGCAGAGCCCGGTCAAGACGCTCGACCGGCTGGCCGTCCGGCGCGAAGGCGAACAGGTGCTGGTCGAAGCCGCGGCGCGCAGCTTCCTGCATCACCAGGTCCGCTCGATGGTCGGCTGCCTGGCCCTGGTCGGGCTCGGCCGCTGGGAAGAGCAGCGCATCGCGGCGGTCCTGGCAGCGCGCGACCGCCGGGCGCTGGGCCTCAACGCCCCGCCCGACGGGCTCTATTTCGTCGCTGCCGACTACGGCTAAGTGCCTCGATCAAAAGCGGTTAACCCGGCATAAGGGTTTCGCCGCTAACTCCCGCCGCCACGGCAAAAAAGAACAAGGACCTGCGCATCCGACCGTCCGGTGCGCAGCGGCAGGGAGGCCGGTTGATGGTGAATGCGGCAAAGCCCGGGCATCGGCTTATCGCCGAGACCCCATTCTCGTTGCTCGCCTTGACGCGCCATCACGTCGAGCCGCACGAAGAGCATTGGTTCGCCCGCTGCCGCGCCGACTACCTGCGCAGCTTTCCGCTGTCGCTGCTGGAACTGGTCAGAGTGACCCTGCTGCTGTGGCTGGTAGGGCCGCTGGGCCATCCGCTGTTCACTTTCGCCGCGCTTTCCGGCTGGGCCGTGGTGATGGCCGCCCAGATCTCGGTACGGCGGAAGGAGGCGCAGCCCGGCTTCGACGAGAAGCTGGCGCTCAAGTACCGCTACAGCGTGATCCGCCTACGCGCCGGCTGGTGGTTCGGCGTGATCTTCGCCGGCTTGCTCATCGCCCATCCGGCCGACCAGCCGAGCCTGGTCGCCCTGGCCCTGGCGATGATGGCGGTGGACGGCGTGAGCAGCATCGCCCTGCCCCACCTCGCGCTGGCCGCCAGCATCTCGGGAGGCGCCGCGACTGTCCTCGGGCTGCTGGCGCACGATGGCCTGCAGGCCGCTCCGATCGTGGCCGTGGTGCTGATGCTCTGCGCCTTCATGCACTGGTCGATCTACAACCTCTACTACATGTTCGCGACCCGGCGCATCCGCACGCGGCGGCTCAGCGAATCGCACGAGACGATCCAGCTGCTGCTCAACCAGTACGACGACGAGGGCAGCGACTGGCTCTACGAAATCGACGCGGACTTCCGCATCCGCAACCCCTCGCCGCGCTTCTGCAGCGCCTGCGCGCTCGATTCCGGCACGCTCGAGGGCATGTCGCTGATCGAGCTGATCGGCTCCCCGCACGAGGCGGCCGATCTTCGCGGGCTGCTCGCGGCGGGCCAGGCGTTCCGCAATGTCGTGGTGCCGGTGCGGGTCCGGGGCGTCGAGCACTGGTGGTCGCTGAACGGCCGCCCCGTCGACAAGCTCCAAGGCAACGGCCCGGGCTGGCGCGGCTTCATCGCCGATATCAGCACGGCCAAGCGGGCCGAGGCCAAGGTCACGTTCATGGCCCACTACGACCTGCTGACGCAGCTGCCCAATCGCACGCTGCTCAACGCCACGCTGGAGCGGGCCTTCACCCGCGTCTCGGCGGACGAGATCATCGGCATGCTCTATGTCGACCTCGATCACTTCAAGGCGATCAACGACAGCCACGGCCACGCAGTGGGCGATTGCGTGCTCGCCAAGGTGGCGCAATGCATCGAGGACGTCGTCCGCCCGCGCGACATGGTCGCCCGGATCGGCGGCGACGAGTTCGTCGTGCTGATGCCCAATCTCGATTCGGTGGATGCCGGGCTCCTCGTCGCCGAGCGCATCGTCGAGATCATCGGCACCTCGATCGAGATCGACGGCCTGGTCATGCCGATCGGCTGCAGCATCGGCGTGGCCTTTGCCCCGCACGATGCCGCCACCGGCGACGAGCTGCTGCGCGCCGCCGACCTGGCCATGTACGACGTGAAGTCGCGCGGGCGGCGCGGCATCTCGATCTTCGACCCCGAGATGCAGACGCAGATGATCGAGCGCCGCACGCTGGAGCTGGATCTCAGGGGCGCCATCCTGCGCAAGGAGCTCGAGCTGCATTACCAGCCGCTGCTGCGGATCGAGACCGGCGAAGTCGTCGGCTTCGAGGCCTTGCTGCGCTGGAACCATCCGACCCGCGGCGCGGTGTCGCCCGATACCTTCATCCCCATCGCCGAAGAGACCGGCAGCATCGTCGACATCGGCCAGTGGGTGATCCGCACCGCGCTCGAGGATGCCGCGCGCTGGCCGGATCACATCACCGTGGCGGTGAACATGTCGCCGATGCAGATGAAGGACGCCAACCTGCTGTCGGTCGTGGTGAACGCGCTCGGCAGCAGCGGCGTCGCCGCGCACCGGCTGGAAATCGAGATCACCGAGAACCTGCTGATGCAGGAATCGGAAGGGATGCTCGCCGTGCTGCACCGGCTGCGCAAGCTCGGGGTGAAGATCGCGCTCGACGATTTCGGCACCGGCTATTCGTCGCTCAACTACCTGCGCAGCTTCCCCTTCGACAAGATCAAGATCGATCGCTGCTTCGTCAGCGAGCTGGCCGAGCGCGAGGACTGCCAGGCGATCGTCCGGTCGGTGATCGCGCTGGCCAACGAGCTGAAGATGACGACCACTGCCGAAGGGGTCGAGGTGCACGAGCAGCTCGAGGCGCTGCGCCGGCACGGCTGCGACCAGGTGCAGGGCTTCCTCTACAGCCAGGCCGTGCCGGCCTCGGAGCTGGATTTCGGCAACATGGTGCAGCGCCGGGTCGCGGGCGGCTGACGGCTGCCCCCGCTGGCGCCGCGCTTCAGGCCTTGGCCACGACGCTTTCGGGCAGCTCCGTGCCGAACACGCGCTGGTAGTATTCCGCCACCAGCATCCGCTCGGTCTCGTCGCACTTGTTGAGGAACGAGAGGCGGAAGGCGAAGCCGGGATCCTTGAAGATCGCCGCGTTCTGCGCCCAGGTGATCACCGTGCGCGGGCTCATCACCGTGGAGATGTCGCCGTTGATGAAACCCTGGCGAGTGAGATCGGCGACCTTCACCATGTCGGCCACCTGCTTCTCGTCCATGTCGGGGATCTTGCTGTGGACGATCTGGCGCTCCACGTCGGCCGGCAGGTAGTTGAGGCCGACGACGATGTTCCAGCGGTCCATCTGGCCCTGGTTGATCGCCTGGGTGCCGTGATAGAGCCCCGACGTGTCGCCCAGGCCGACGGTGTTGGCCGTGGCGAACAGGCGGAACCACTTGCTGGGGCGGATGACCCGGTTCTGGTCGAGCAGCGTCAGCTTGCCTTCGGTCTCCAGCACGCGCTGGATGACGAACATCACGTCGGGGCGGCCGGCGTCGTATTCGTCGAAGACCAGGGCGACGGGGTGCTGCAGCGCCCAGGGCAGCAGGCCTTCGCGGAACTCGGTGACCTGCAGCCCGTCGCGCAGCACGATGGCGTCGCGGCCGATCAGGTCGATGCGGCTGATATGGGCATCGAGGTTGATGCGGATGCACGGCCACTTGAGGCGCGCGGCGACCTGCTCGATATGGGTCGACTTGCCGGTGCCGTGGTAGCCCTGCACCATCACCCGCCGGTTGAAAGCGAAGCCCGCCAGGATCGCCAGCGTCGTGTCGGGATCGAACACGTAGGACGGATCGAGATCGGGCACCCGCTCGTCGGCTTCGGAAAAGGCCGGAACCATCATGTCGATGTCGATCCCGAACGTCTCCCGCACCGAAACCTCGGTATCGGGCGCATTCAGGAGCGTGCTGTCACGCGTGTCGGTCTGGACGTTGGGTATGTTTGTCATCGCGGCATTCGCCTATACGCGCGCGCCACGGGCTGCAATGGGGTTTTGGGGCAACGCACCGTCCCGGACTTGACCCGGGCGACATCCCCGTCGGCCCGGGCTTGACCCGGGACCGCTGGAGACTGGGCAGAACGTTCCATCGACGAGGCCAGCGGTCCCGGCTTTCGCCGGGACGACGGAGCGATGGGGTGTCATCCCAACTTCGCCGGCAAGTGGAACAGGTCGACGAACCGCGCCGCCTTCTCCAGGTCGCCCGCCACCGACAGGCCGGCGACGTCTTCGAACGGCAGCTTGCCGTAAATCACCCCCGCAAGCGCCGACGCCACCGGTGCGGAGAACGTGAAATCGGGCGCCTCGACCTCGCCCCGCTCCACGCGCAGCGCTCCGTCCGCAACCGCGGCGACGAAGCGGTCCTGCCCGACATGCAGCGCCCCCGTCGCCCGCAGATCGCCGATCCGGCTGCGGTCGACCATGGTCCGCAGGCTCATCATCAGCGAGGCGGCGGAGAGCGGCAGGGTCGGGTCATGGTCCGGTGAGCAGGCCGCCCAGCGCCCCAGGACCTGGATCGCATCCTCGGCAGCATAGCCCCAGGGTGTCAGCTCGTAGACCTGCGACCCGGCCGGAGGAGGCAGTTGGCGGCGCCGGATGACGCCCGCCTGTTCCAGACCTTCGAGCCGTTCGCTCAGCACTTTGGCGCTAATTCCGGGCAGGCCGGCGCGGAGATCGGTGAAACGGCGGCCGCCGAACATCAGCTCGCGAACTATCAGCAGCGACCAGCGTTCCCCGACCAGTTCGAGAGCGAAAGCCGTACCGCAGGCATCGTCGTACCACTTGCCGTGGCGTGTCCCTCGAACCTTTGTTTCATTTTGTAACTTCATGGTTGTGTTTTGTAACCTCGTGCGCCATCACAATGCAAGGCCGATTCGCCGGCCGGCCATCGGACAAGCGAAGGAGCGACCCCATGCCCCGGATGATTTTCGTGAATCTGCCCGTCGCCGATCTCGACCGGTCGAAAGCCTTCTACGAAGCGCTGGGCTTTACCAACGAGCCGCGCTTTACCGACGATAGCGGCGCCTGCATGGTGCTGTCGGACACGATCTTCGTAATGATCCTGACGCATGAGAAGTGGAAGTCCTTCACGGCGCGGCCGATCCCCGGGAAGGAGAGCAGCGAAGTCATGCTGGCGATCAGTTGCGACAGCCGCGATGAGGTGAATCAAAAAGCCGAGACCGCGGGCAAGAGCGGCGGCATCGCCGACGTCAATGCGCTGCAGGACCACGGCTTCATGTTCAGCCGCAGCTTCACCGATCTCGACGGGCATATCTGGGAAGTGATGTGGATGGACCCCGCCGTCGCATCTGGTGAAGCGGAAATGCCGGCGACGGCCGGCTGAGTGCGGCAAAACGACCCAGGGGGCATCTTGGGCAACAGGCAGGAGAAGACCATGACCTACATCGAAGGCTTCGTGATTGCGGTGCCCACGGCGAACCGCGACAAGTTCATCCAGCACGCCCGCATGGCCGACGAGGTGTTCATGGAACACGGCGCGCTGCGCATCCTCGAATGCTGGCAGGAAGACGTGGCGAAGGGCCACACCACCGACTTCTTCGGCGCGGTCGACAGCACCGACGACGAATCGGTCGTGTTCAGCTGGATCGAATGGGCCGACAAGCCGACGCGCGATACCCAGATGGCCAAGCTCGAGGAAGCGATGAGCACTGACCCGCGCTTCGATCCCGAGAAGAATCCCATGCCCTTCGACGGCAAGCGCATGATCTACGGCGGCTTCCAGCCGATCGTCGAGCGCGGAAAGCCGTCGCCCGGCGCCTATGTCCAGGGCTTCATCGTGCCGGTGCCCGAAGGCAACAAGGAAGCCTACCGCAAGATGGCCGACGACGCCTGGAGCATGTTCGAAGGCTACGGCGCGCTCCGCCTGGTCGAGGCCTGGGGCGACGACGTCCGTCACGGCAAGCAGACCGACTTCTACCGCGCGGTAAAGGCCGAAGACGGCGAGGCGGTCGTCTTTTCCCTGATCGAATGGCCCTCGGCCGAAGTCTGCAACACCGCTCACGAGAAGATGATGGCGGAAATGCCGGGCCCCTCGGCGGACGAAATGCCCTTCGACGGCAAGCGCATGGTATACGGTGGTTTCCGGCCGGTCGTCGAACTGACCCGGCAGAGCGCAGGAGTCTGAGAGAATGGCGAACCCTTCCGGCAGCTTCATCTGGTACGAGCTGATGACCACCGATCCCGACGGCGCGGCCGCCTTCTACGGCCCGGTCGTCGGCTGGCGGATCTCCGCCAAGGCGGACCCGGCTGCCGGCGGGGTAGACTATCGCCACATCACCCGTGCCGACGGCGGCGGCAACGGCGGTGTGCTGGGGCTCGACGCGCAGATGCAGCAGGGCGGCGCCAGGCCCTGCTGGCTCGGCTATCTCCATGTCGCCGACGTCGACGAGGCGGTGAAGGCGATCGTCGCCGACGGCGGCAAGGCGCTGATGCCGGCCTTCGATCTCGCGGTCGGCCGCATCGCCATGGTCGCCGACCCGCAGGGCGTGCCGATCTACGTCATGGCGCCGATCCCCCCGGCCGGGGCCGAGGACGCCACCAGCGACGTCTACAGCCGCTGGGAAGAACAGCACGTCTCGTGGAACGAGCTCTATTCGCCCGACCTCGAGGCCGCGAAGCGGTTCTATTCCAGGCACTTCAACTTCGAATTCAACGAATCGCTACCGATGGGTCCGATGGGCGACTACTGCTTCATCGACCACGGCGGCGAGACCATCGGCGCGATGATGCAGAAGCCCGAGCAGGTGCCGGTGGGCATGTGGAACTTCTACATCCGCGTTCCCGCTATCGACGCGGCCGTCGCCAAGGTGAATGAACTCGGCGGGCAGGTGTTCAACGGCCCGATGGAAGTTCCCGGTGGGGAATGGATCATCAACGGCATGGACCCCCAGGGCGCGCCCTTCTCGCTCGTTGCGAAGGAGCGGTGACCATGGCCGAGTACACCTTCTACACCAATCCGATGTCGCGCGGGCAGATCGCCCGCTGGGCGCTGCACGAGGTCGGGGCCGATTACGCCCAGGTCATCGTCAGCTGGGCCGACAAGCCCGCGGCGCTGCTGGCGGCCAACCCGATGGGCAAGGTGCCGACTCTGGTCCACCGCCACGCCGGCGTCGATCGCGTCGTCACCGAGGCGGCGGCGATCTGCCACTACCTTGCCGAGATGCACCCGCAGGCGAACCTGCTGCCCAAGGACGAGGAGATGGCCGACTATTTCCGCTGGCTGTTCTTCGCCGCGGGACCGGTCGAGCAGGCGATCACCGCGCGGTTCCTGAAATGCGAACCGACGGCAGAACAGCAGCCGATGGCCGGCTGGGGCAGCTTCGAGCGGACCATGTCCACGCTGGAGGGCCATTTCGAAGACCGCGACTACGTCTGCGGCAAGCGCTTCACAATGGCCGACGTCTACGTCGGCAGCGCGATCGACTGGGGCCTGACTTTCGGTTCGGTACCGCCCAAGCCCGCCTTCGTCGCCTATGCCGAAAGGCTCCAGGCCCGCCCTGCCTACAAGGAAGGAAAGGCGATCGACAACAAGCTGATCGAGGAGATGCGCAAGTGAGACCCAAGAACGCGGTCTGCCTGTGGTACAACCACGATGCCGAGGAAGCGGCGAACTTCTACGCAGGCATCTTCCCCGACACCTCGGTCGGCCGGATCATCCGCGCGCCCGGCGACTATCCCGACGGCAAGCAGGGCGACGTGCTGGTGGTCGAATTCACCTGCATGGGCATACCTGTGATCGGCCTCAACGGCGGGCCGATCTTCCCGCAGAGCGAGGCCTTTTCCTTCCAGGTCATCACCGAGGACCAGGAGGAGACCGACTGCTACTGGAACGCCATCGTCGACAACGGCGGCCAG
The DNA here is from genome assembly GCA_963205265.1 of Pseudomonadota bacterium. Taxonomy (GTDB): domain Bacteria; phylum Pseudomonadota; class Alphaproteobacteria; order Sphingomonadales; family Sphingomonadaceae; genus Novosphingobium. Next base: position 16,477 of record CAUJJI010000179.1, on the reverse strand, counting down.
GAAAGCCAGTGCGGCTGGTGCAAGGACCGCTTCGGCGTCTCGTGGCAGATCACGCCGCGCCAGCTGATTGACATCTATTCCGACGCCGACCCTGCCGCCACCAAGCGCGCCTTCGAGGCGATGGGAACGATGCGCAAGATCGACATCGCCGCGATCGAGGCCGCGCGCCGGGGCTGACCGGGGATCTCGGGCCGCCCCGCTTTACAGAACCCTTTCCGCAGCCGATTGAGGCGCCCCGCCCCCGCGGCGACGCCAACCGACAGGACAAGACCAGCATGCTAGCGCTCTACGGCCATCCCTTCTCTTCCTACACCTGGAAAGCGCTGATCGCGCTCTATGCCGACGACACTCCGTTCGAGTTCCGCATCATCGATGCCGACCACCCCGAACATGCCGAAGTGGTCGCCGGCGCCGGCCCGCTCGGCAAGTTCCCGGTGCTGGCCGACGGCGACAACCTGATCTTCGAATCGACCTCGATCATCGAGTACCTGGCCAAGCACTATCCCGGCGAAAGCCCGCTGATCCCGCACGACCTCGACGCGGCGATCGCCATCCGGATGCTCGACCGGGTGTTCGACAACTACGTGATGAACGTGATGCAGGTCGCGGTCGACGAATATATCCGCGACGGCGCCAATGCCGCCGGCCCCCGCATCGACGAAGTCCACGCCAAGCTGCAGCGCACCTATGCCTGGCTCGAGGGCTGGCTCGAATACTATCCCTACAGCGAGTACATCAGCCTGGTCGAATGCGCCGCCGCGCCGTCGCTGTTCTATGCCGACTGGGTCCACCCGATCGGCGACGAATTCCCCCGCCTGCGGGCCTGGCGTGCCCACCTCCTCTCGCTCCCGCCGGTCCAGCGCTGCGTCGAGGATGCCCGGCCGTACCGCGATTTCTTCCCGCTCGGTGCACCCGACAGGGACTGACATCATGGCCGCGCAGCTCAATCATACGATCGTCTGGTGCCGGGACAAGCACAGGTCGTCCGCCTTCATGGCCGAGATGCTGAGCCTGCCCGAGCCGCAGCCGTTCCACCACTTCCTGGTGATCCCGCTGGCCAACGACGTCTCGATCGACTTCATGGAAAAGGACGGCCCGATCGCGCCGCAGCACTATGCCTTCCTGGTCGGCGACGAGGAGTTCGACACCGGCATGCGGCTGATCGCCGAAAAGGGGCTGGCCTTCTGGGCCGATCCCGCGCGCAGCAAGCCGGGCGAGATCAACCGCCACTGGGGCGGACGGGGCGTCTATTTCGAAGACCCCGACGGCCATTTACTCGAGCTCATCACCAAACCCTACGGATCGGAGAAGGATCTATGAGCAGCGCCAACGAACTGTCCGTAACCCGCTTCATCGCCGCCCCGCCCGCCAAGGTCTGGCAGGTCATGACCGAGCGCCAGGAGGAATGGTGGTGCCCCAAGCCCTGGCGCGCCGAGATCGACCGCCAGGACAAGCGCCCGCTCGGCGCCTGCGACATGACCTTCTACGGGCCCGACGGCGAGAAAGAGCCGCAGAACGGCGTCTACCTCGCCTACGACGAAGGCCGACGCTTCGTAACCACCGATGCCGTCACTGCCGATTTCCAGCCGGCCGGCCCGTTCATGATCGGCATCTGGGAAATCGCCCCGGAAGGCGACGGCACCCGCTACACTGCCCGCGCCCGCCACTGGAGCGAGGACACCGCCCGGCAGCACGAGGAAATGGGCTTCACCGAAGGCTGGGGAGTCTGCGCCGACCAGCTGAAGGCGCTGTGCGAGGGTTAAGCTCCCCTTCCCCCTCGATGGGGGAAGGTTGCGCAGAAGCGAGGCAACGCAATCTCTGCGACGGCTAGGCGAACGCCCGCGCCCGCCGCAGCAGCTGGTACGCCTCGACCACGCCTTGCAGCCGCGTCTCGAAGCTGCGGTCGCCGCCGTTGCGATCGGGGTGGTAGCGCCGCACCAGTTCAGAATAGCGCTTGCGCAGCGCCATGCGGTCGCAGTCCAGCGCCAGCCCGAGGACATCGAGCGCGCGGCGCTCTTCGGGCGTCACCGGCCGGCCGTCCTTGCGCCCGGCCGGCTGGCGCGAGCGGACGTGGTTCTTTGCCCGGGCGCTGATCGCCTCGAGCGGATCGGCGAAATCGGCCCAGCGCGGCACGCCATCGATGCCCGCGGTCGGGCGGAAGGCGCGGCTCTCGCGCTCCCAGCCGTGCAGCGGCGATTGCGCCCGCAGGATCTCGTCCGCGCTCATGCCGCGGAAGAAATCGTAGCCGGCGTTGAACTCGCGGACGTGCTCGAGGCAGAACCAGCGGTAGTCGCCCGGCCCGTCGAAGCCCGAGGAGCGTTCTCCCGGCGCGCGGAATTCGCCCGCCTCCTCGCATTCGGGCCAGTGGCATTGCCTGCCATCCACCTGGTGACGCCCGTGGAACCGATCGTGTCGCATGCCCTTCCACATGGCAACGGATCGGCTAGAAGGCCAGACATCAATACGGGAAAAATCATGACAGGACCGGTCGCCCAGGAAATCTCGCGCCTTCTCACCGCCGCCTTCGCGCCGACGCGGCTGGCGGTGATCAACGACAGCGAAAAGCATCACGGCCATGCCGGCCACGACGGCAGCGGCGAATCGCATTTCACCGTGGAGATCGAAAGCGGGGCCTTTGCCGGCGTCGCGCGGCTGGAGCGCCAGCGGATGGTCAACCGTGCCCTTGGCGACATTCCCGGCGGCCGCGTCCATGCCCTGGCGATCAAGGCGAAGGCGCCCGGCGAATGACCACAGCCGCGCCTCGACGGACGAGGCGCACTGCGCGCATCCTCCTGCTCGATCCCGAGGACCGGCTGCTGCTGTTCCGCTATACCGCCGAAGCCTATCCGCCGTTCTGGATCATGGCCGGCGGCGAGTGCGACCCCGGCGAGGACTACCCCGATGCCGCCCGCCGCGAGCTGCTGGAGGAGACCGGCATCGATGCGCAGCCGCTGCCGCTCGGCATCCGGCGCCAGGCCGACTACGAGTACGACGGCGAGCCGGTCCGCGCGATCGAGTATTTCTTCCTCCACCGCACCGCGACGGCGGCGATCGACACCAGCGGCCACACCGAGCTCGAGCGGCGGGTGATGCGCGACCACCGCTGGCTCACCCGCAGCGAGCTGGCGGGTTGGCACGAGACGATCTATCCTGAGGACATCCTCGCGCTGATCGAACTGGCCTGCAACTGCCACAAAGGAATCCCGGCATGAGCGACGACCTTCCCAGCCCGTTCCTGCAGTCCATCGCCCCGGTGACTCACGACCTCGGTGCCTTCAAGGTGCGGCGCGCCTTGCCGGCGCCGGGACGCAGGCTGATGGTCGGCCCCTTCATCTTCGTCGACGAGTTCGGTCCGGCCCAGCTCGAGCACGGCCAGGCGATGGACGTGCGGCCGCATCCCCACGTCAACCTCGCCACGGTGACCTGGCTGCTGGAAGGCGCCATCGACCATCGCGACAGCCTGGGCACATTCGCGACGATCCGCCCCGGCCAGGTCAACCTGATGACCGCCGGCAGCGGCATCGTCCATTCCGAGCGCAGCCCGGCCGACGAGCGCGCGGTCGGCCCGCGGCTCTACGGCATGCAGACCTGGCTGGCGCTGCCCGACGGCCGCGAGGAGATCGCGCCGGCCTTCGAGAGCCATAGCGACCTGCCCCTGATCGCCGGCAGCCGTGCGGCCGCCCGGATCATCATGGGCACGTTGTGGGGCAGGACCGCGCCGACCACGCAGCATGCCGCGACGATCTATGCCGAGATCGCCCTGGAGCCCGGCGGCGCCGTGCCGATCGACGCCGAGGCCGACGAGCGCGCGCTGATGCTCGTCGGCGGCCAGGCCAGCGTCGCCGGCGTGGCGCTCGCTCCCTACGAGCTGACCGTGCTCGCGCCGGGCCTGGCCATGACCCTTTCGTCCGACCACGGCGGCCGGGTGATGCTGCTGGGCGGCGAGGCTTTCCGCAGCAAGCGCCTGGTCTGGTGGAACTTCGTCAGCTCCTCGGCCGAGCGGATCTACCAGGCCGCGGCCGACTGGCGCGAGGGGCGCTTTCCCAAAGTCCCGGGCGACGAGGCGGAATTCATCCCGCTGCCGAAGGAGGTGCCGACGCTGGTGGACTATCCTTAGGATATCCATCCTCCCCCTCGATGGGTGAGGGATACGCAGGCTTGAGAGCGCAGCGAACTAGCCGGAGTTGGGTGGGGGTGCGCACTCCTCAATCCGCAGCGCCTGGGGAGAGCGCACCCCCACCCAGCTGCGACTAGGCAGCAAGCTGCCAAGTCTCCGCATCCTTCCCCCATCGAGGGGGAAGGGGCGTGGAAGTCACTTACCCGCGCCAATCCACCCAGGCGCCGTGCGCATGTGCTGCGGCCAATATCCGCTCCCCCTCGCCGCCCGGCCAATAGCGCAGGCTCAGCCCATGGCTCAGCAAGGTCCGGTCGGCCTCGACCGAGACCCAGGCCAATGCCCGGTCCGGCGTCGCCTTCGACCCCCATTGCTCCATGGCCGAGACGATCCGCCGCTGCTGGTCGGCAGGGACATATTGCCAGACGATCGAGTGCATCAGGACGCGCGTCGTCCCCGCCGCCTGCGGACGCGCGAGGCGCTGCTCGACGAATTCGGCGGCATTCATCCGGACGAGGTCGGGCCGCCTCGCCTGCGCCGCGGCGATCGCCGCTGCCAGGCGCTCGAAGCGCACCCTGTGTTCGGGCCAGATGTAGGACTTCAGCCGCAGCGCCTGGGCCGGGTCGGTGAGGTCGAGCGGCGCGACGTCGCAGCCGGCCAGCGCGGTGATCTCGATCCGGCGATCGGGCGGCGGCGGCCCGCGCCATTCGGGAGCGAGCCGCATCGCCGCGTCCTCTGGGCCGACCACGACGCCGCCGAGCTCGTAGCGGTAGCGGTCGATCATCAGGTTGATCCCGGCGCTCGATCCGATCTCTAGGCATTCGAAGCGCGGCGGCAGGCCCTGCGCCGCCAGCCACAGCATGGCCGCCACGAAATTCGCCGATCGCCCGGCCTCGTTGGTCTGCGGCGGGCTGTCGAGCCAGGGCAGCAGCCGGTCGCCGTGGCGGCGCACCGCCTCGCGGACGACGGCGACGTCGTCGGCGGGCTCTCCCGCGTAGATCGGCGCCAGCGCCGGCTCTTGCCCCGACAGATGGAGCCCGTGCAGGGCCCCGGCGGAACGCAGCGGCAGGCCGTCGCCGAGCGGTGCTCCCGGCCAGTCCCGGATGCGCGCGAGGAAGGGGCCGGCCCCCGGATCGTCGAGCAGCGCCGCCACGGCAGCGACGATCCGTGCAGTGATCGTCGCGTCGTTCTCGCGGCAATAGTCGACCTGGTTGGCATAGGCTTCGGCCACGCTGCGGTTGCCGCTGTGGCCGGTCGCCGACCCGTCTGCCTTCCTGTCTTGCACCATGTTGCCCTTTTGCCTGCTGCCGCCTACATGCGCCAGCCTATGCAGAAGCCGCTGATCTTCGCCGTGCCCAAGGGCCGCATCCTTGACGAGGCGCTGCCGCTGATGGCGCGTGCCGGAGTCGTGCCCGAAGCCGAGTTCCACGACAAGAAGTCGCGCGCGTTGTCCTTCGCCTGCGAGGACAGCGACATGCGCATCATCCGCGTACGCGCCTTCGACGTGGCGACTTTCGTTGCCCACGGCGCGGCGCAGGTCGGCATCGTCGGCTCCGACGTGGTCGAGGAATTCGCCTATTCCGATCTCTATGCGCCGGTCGATCTCGACATCGGCCACTGCCGCCTGTCGGTGGCCGAGCCGGTCGGGCAGAAGCCGGGCAACGGCACGGCCAGCCACCTGCGCATCGCCAGCAAGTACCCCAACCTGACGCGCCGCCATTTCGAGAAGGCTGGCGTCCAGGCCGAAGTGGTCAAGCTCAACGGCGCGATGGAGCTGGCGCCGGGGCTCGGCCTCGCCAGCCGCATCGTCGATCTCGTCTCGACCGGCCGCACGCTCAAGGACAACGGGCTGGTGGAAACCAGCGTGATCCTCGAGATCTCGGCGCGGCTGATCGTCAACCGCGCCGCGCTCAAGACCGACGAGCGCGTCGCCGCCCTGGTCGAGGATTTCCGCGCCCTGGTCGCCGAAGCCAGGGCCGCCGGCTGATGCTTCGCCTGAAGTCGAGCGATCCCGGCTTTGCCGAGGCGTTCCGGCGCCTGGTGCAGGACCGCCGCGAGAGCGACGACGACGTCGCCCGCGACGTCGCCCTGATTCTCGAGGATGTCCGCCTCCGCGGCGACGCGGCGCTGGCGGAGCTGACCGCGCGCTTCGACGGCCATACCCTGGCGGACGAGGCCGACTGGCGCATCCCGCGCGAGGACTGCCGCCGCGCCTTCGAGGAACTGCAGCCCGGCCTGCGCGCCGCCCTGGAGCTCGCAGCCCAGCGCATCCGCGCCTATCACGAGGCGCAGAAGCCCGCCGACCGCGACGAGGTCGACGCCGCCGGCGTCAGGCTCGGCGCGAAGTGGCGGCCGGTCGATGCCGCCGGGCTCTATATCCCCGGCGGCCGGGCGGCCTACCCTTCCTCGCTGCTGATGAACGCCATTCCCGCCAAGGTCGCGGGGGTCGAGCGCCTGGTGGTGGTGACGCCGACGCCGCGCGGCGAAGCCAATCCGCTGGTCCTTGCCGCAGCCTGGCTTGCCGAAGTCGACGAGGTCTGGCGCATCGGCGGCGCCCAGGCCGTCGCCGCGCTCGCCTACGGCACCGGGCGCATCCGCCCGGTCGACGTCGTCACCGGCCCCGGCAATGCCTGGGTCGCCGAGGCCAAGCGCCAGCTCTACGGCGTCGTCGGCATCGACATGGTCGCCGGGCCGAGCGAGATCCTGGTCATCGCCGACGGCCGCAACGATCCGCTGTGGACCGCGACCGACCTGCTGAGCCAAGCCGAGCACGATCCGGTCGCGCAGTCGATCCTCATCACCGACGATGCGGCCTTCGCCGACCGGGTCGCCGCAGCGGTCGGCGCCGAGCTGGCGACGCTGCCGACCGCGCGCACCGCCGCCGAGAGCTGGCAAAACCACGGCGTGATCATCGAGGTGGCCGATCTCGCCGAAGCGCCGGCGCTCGCCAATGCGCTGGCGGCCGAGCATGTCCAGCTCGCACTCGACGATCCCGAGCCGCTGATGCAGGCGATCCGCCATGCCGGCAGCGTGTTCCTCGGCCGGCTCACGCCCGAAGCCGTGGGCGATTACGTCGCCGGGCCCAACCACGTGCTGCCGACCGGCCGGCGCGCCCGCTTTTCCTCCGGCCTATCGGTGCTCGACTTCATGAAACGGACCAGCTTCATCCAGTTCGACGAGGCCGCCCTGCGCGCCATCGGCCCCGCGGCCGTCGCCTTGGCCGAGGCCGAAGGCCTGCCGGCCCATGCCCGCTCGATCGCCGTGAGGCTCGGCCGGTGAAGGGACGCTCCCAGGCCCGCGCCGCCGCCCGCCTCGCCGCCGTCCAGGCGCTCTACCAGCACGAGATGGAAGCGACCGCCCTCGCCCCCCTGCTCGACGAATTCCATCGCCACCGCCTCGGCGGCGAGATCGACCCGGACATCGAAGGCGCCCACTATGCCGAGGCGGAAGTGGCCTTCTTCGACGACGTCGTCAAAGGCGTCCTCGCTCGCCGCGAAGAGATCGACGCACTGCTGGGCGCTCGGCTCGCCAAGGGCTGGTCGCTGCCCCGGCTGGACAAGACCATGCTGCAGATCCTGCGCGCCGGCACCTACGAACTGCTGGCCCGCGCCGACGTGCCGACCGGCTCGGCGATCAGCGAATACGTCGACGTCGCCCACGCCTTCTTCGACCCGCGCGAGGCGAAATTCGTCAACGGCGTGCTGGATGCGGTGGCCAAAGGGGTGCGGTGACTTTCCCTGGATAGAAATGACCTCTCCCCAAGCGCCGCGTCCGGCGGAGAGCGCACCCCCACCCAACTCCGGCTAGTTCGCTACGCTCACAAGCCTGCGTATCCCTCCCCCATCCAGGGGGAGGTGAAAGCCAGCGCCAGGCCCCCTTCCCCCTCGATGGGGGAAGGATACGCAGGCTTGGCCCTGCAAGGGCCTAGCCGGAGTTGGAAGGGGGTGATCCATCCGCTACAAGCGACCTCCGTGAAGAAGCACCCTCCCTCCATCTCGATAGCCCGCGCCCGGGCGCTGCGCAGCAATCCGACCGACGCGGAAAGGCGGATGTGGCGTTTGCTGGGGGAAGCCTTTCCCCAGGCCCGATTTCGCCGCCAGGTGCCTATCCGCCACTATATCGTCGACTTCGCCAGCCATCCGCTGAAGCTGGTCGTGGAAATCGACGGCGGGCAGCACTCCCCCGAGGCGGATGCCGAGCGGACCCGCGCGATCGCGGCGGAAGGGTACCGCATCGTGCGGTTCTGGAACCATGAGGTGATGGAAAACGGTGGGGGATGCCTTGTCGGCTTGAAGGAGCTCGTGCAGCTCGCTCATCGCCATCCCTCCCCCAACGAAGGGCGGGGGAGGCAATGACCTCCGAACTCGCCTTCATCGCTGCCCTGCGCCGCATTGCCACCCATCCCGGGGCGCGCAATCTCGAGGACGACTGCGCGGTTATCGACTTCGGGGGCGAGGTGCTGGTCCTGACGCACGACATGATGGCCGAGGGCGTGCATTTCCTGCCCGGCCAGGACCCGGCGGACGTCGCCTGGAAGCTCGTCGCCTGCAACATCTCCGATCTCGCCGCCAAGGGGGCGGAGCCGGTCGGCGTGCTGGTCGGCTACACGCTGGGGGCGGACGACGCGCGGTTTCTCGCCGGGCTGGAGGAAGCGCTGGCGCATTATCGCGCGCCGCTGCTGGGCGGGGATACGATTTCCCGGCGCGACGGCCAGGTTCTGGGACTGACGGCGATCGGCCGCGCCACGCACCGGCCGGTGCCGTCGCGCGCCGGGGCAAAGGCCGGCGACAGGCTCTACATCACCGGTCCGGTCGGCGCGGCGATGCTGGGATTCGAGGCGCTGCAGGCCGGCAGCGGCGACAGCCTGGCCTACCGGCGTCCGCAAGCGCTGCTCGATGCCGGGATCGCCCTGGCGCCGCACGTCACGGCGATGATGGACGTGTCCGACGGACTGCTGCTCGATGCCAGCCGGCTGGCGCGGGCAAGCGGCGTGACGCTTGCCGTCGCGAGTGCCGCCGTGCCCATCGCCACCGCGGAAGGCCGCCGCGCCGAGGCACTGCGCTGGGGCGACGACTACCAGCTGCTGTTCACCGCGCCCGCCGGCGCCGAGCTGCCGCTGCCGGTCCATGCGATCGGCACGGCCCTGCCCGCCGCGGCCGCGCCGATCCTGCTCGACGGACAGCCGCTCGGCGAAACCGACGCGATCGGATACGAGCACCGCTAGAAAGCGCCGGTATGCAACGATGAATCCGGCATTAAGGCTTGCACCCCTGTCGTGCAGCCCTATACCCGTGCCGGTTTTTCCCTGGGCCGGCCGGCCTTGCGGAGGACTAAGCAGAGGAATTTGAGGGGGAGTTCCCTAGTGAGTCTTGTCACGATAGCAATCGGTCTCGGCCTCCTGGCCGTGATCTACGGCATCTTCACCAGCCAGCAGGTGCTCAGCAGCCCGGCCGGCAACGAGAAGATGCAGGAAATCGCCGCTGCCATTCAGGAAGGCGCGCAAGCCTACCTGAAGCGGCAGTACACCACCATCGGCATCGTCGGCGTCGTCGTCGCGATCATCGTCGCGCTGACGCTCAAGCCCGTCGCCGCGGCCGGCTTCGTCATCGGCGCGGTGCTTTCGGGCGTCGCCGGCTTCATCGGCATGAACATCTCGGTACGCTCGAACGTGCGCACCGCGGCTGCCGCCCAGAAGGGCCTGCAGGAAGGCCTGACGCTGGCTTTCCGCGCCGGCGCCATTACCGGCATGCTGGTGGCGGGGCTCGCGCTGCTCGCCATCGCGGTGTTCTACTGGTACCTGACCGGGCCCGCGGGCTACACGGTCGGCCAGGGTGACCGGACCGTCGTCGACGGGCTCGTCGCCCTCGCCTTCGGTGCCTCGCTGATCTCGATCTTCGCGCGTCTCGGCGGCGGCATCTTCACCAAGGCCGCCGACGTCGGCGCCGACCTCGTCGGCAAGGTCGAGGCGGGAATTCCCGAAGACGATCCCCGCAACCCGGCGGTGATCGCGGACAACGTGGGCGACAACGTCGGCGACTGCGCCGGCATGGCCGCCGACCTGTTCGAGACCTACGTCGTCACCGTCGGCGCCACCATGGTGCTGACCGCGCTGCTGCTGCAGGGCGTCGGCGACCTGCTGCCCAACCTGATGGCGCTGCCGCTGCTCATCGGCGGCGTCTGCATCGTCACCTCGATCATCGGCACCTACTTCGTCCGCCTCGGCGGCGGCAAGAACATCATGGGCGCCATGTACAAGGGATTCCTGGTCACCGCGGTCCTGTCGATCCCGGCGATCTGGTGGGCGATCAGCTATGCGCTGGGCGGGATGGAAAACCCGATCGGCGAACAGGGCTTCACCGGCCGCACGCTGTTCTACTGCGCGCTGCTGGGCCTGGCGATCACCGGCCTGATCATCTGGATCACCGAATACTACACCGGCACCAACTACCGCCCGGTGCGGTCGATCGCCAAGGCTTCGGTCACCGGCCACGGCACCAACGTCATCCAGGGTCTCGCGATCTCGCTGGAAGCGACGGCGCTGCCGACGCTGGTCATCGTCGCCGGCATCATCATCGCCCACCAGCTCGCGGGCCTGATCGGGATCGCTTATGCCGCTACCGCCATGCTGGCGCTGGCCGGCATGGTCGTCGCGCTCGACGCCTACGGCCCGGTCACCGACAATGCCGGCGGCATTGCCGAGATGGCGGGCCTCGACGATTCGGTCCGTGAAAAGACCGACGCGCTCGACGCCGTGGGCAATACCACCAAGGCCGTGACCAAGGGCTATGCCATCGGTTCGGCCGGCCTCGCCGCGCTGGTGCTGTTCGCCGCCTATACCACCGACCTGAGGGAATTCTTCCCCGAGCTGAGCGTCGATTTCAGCCTGGAGAACCCCTACGTCATCGTCGGCCTGCTGCTCGGCGCGCTGCTCCCGTACCTGTTCGGTGCGATGGGCATGACCGCCGTCGGCCGCGCCGCCGGCGACGTGGTCGTCGACGTGCGCGAGCAGTTCCGCACCAATCCCGGCATCATGGAAGGCACTTCGAAGCCCGACTATGCCCGGACCGTGGACCTCGTCACCAAGGCGGCGATCAAGGAGATGATCATCCCCTCGCTGCTGCCGGTGCTGGCGCCGATCGCCGTCTACTTCGTCATCAGCTGGGTCGCGGGCCCCGAGAACGGCTTCGCCGCGCTCGGCGCGCTGCTGCTCGGCGTGATCGTCGGCGGCCTCTTCGTCGCCCTGTCGATGACTTCGGGCGGCGGCGCCTGGGACAACGCCAAGAAGTACATCGAGGACGGCAACCACGGCGGCAAGGGCTCCGAAGCCCACAAGGCCGCGGTGACCGGCGACACGGTCGGCGATCCCTACAAGGATACCGCCGGTCCGGCCGTCAACCCGATGATCAAGATCACCAACATCGTCGCGCTGCTGCTGCTCGCGGCCCTGGCTGGTCACGGGGGCTGATGCCCCCGCCCGGCTCCGGTCGCGCGAGCGGCCGGGCCGGGAGGCATCGCATTACGTAATGGGCCCGTTGGAGCGATCCGGCGGGCCCTTTGCTTTTAGGACGTGGGAGGAGGATCCTGCCGCTCAGAATATCTTCGGCCAGAACAGCCCGGTCTTCTGCCGGTACCTGCCGTATTCGTCGGCCAGGTCGGAACCGGCGAACTTCCTTTCCTCCGACGTCGCGCTGACGACATAGGCAATCGTCATGACGATGAAGCCGGCATAGGAAAGGATCGAGTTCGTCATGATCGCGCAGGCCCCCCAGAACAGGATGTAGCTGGTATAGAAGGGGTGGCGGACCCAGCGATAGGGCCCGTGCGAGATCAGGAAAGTCGGCGTGTCGTCGTCGCCGACGTACGTCAGGCGCGTCGCCCGGGTGGCGCGGACGGCGCTGGCGAACAGGGCCAGGCTCAAGGCCTGCAGGACGAGCGCCACCGGGATGCGGGGCGACGGCTCTGCCTGCAGGACGCCGGCGACGAACGCCGCGAACGACAGGATCGACAGGACCGCGATGAGCGTCGCCCAGCCGGGCAGCCTGCTCGAGCGGAAGTGCCCCTTCACACCCCAGACGAAGGCCAGGAAGACGACGGCTCCCGCCGCGATCAAGGCTAGACGAATTCCCATCGGCATGGCCGAAGGCTAACCCGGCTCGGGCGCTTTCGCCATAGGCTTTGCCGGCGCCGGCAGGCCTTATCCACGGCCCTTCCGGCCGCAGTCTGCAGCCTGCCCGGCCCGGCATCGTTAGCAAATCGTTGGTTTTCCCCTGCTAACCGGGTTGCCGCAGCGCGATATTGCGCCGCGAACGGGGTTAAGCGCACTTGGCGACCAGAGCGGAATTCAGGCCTGTCCCGGCGCCGGGTGCTGCGGAAGCGATTCATGCCGCCCGCGGCGGCGCTGCGCTGCGCTGCCTTCCCTGGCGCGAGCTGGAGCACCGCGGCGAGGCCTGGGACCAGCTGGCGGCGACGAGCAGCGAGCCCAATCCCTTCTACGAACGCTGGTACCTTCAGCCGTCGCTGCAGGCGCTGGATCCCGAAGGCGACGTCCTGGTGCTGTGCTTCGAGGCGCAGGGCCGGCTCGCGGGCCTGATGCCGCTGCTGCGCCAGCGGCGCTACTACCGCTATCCCCTGCCCAATCTCTCTGGCTGGGTCCATGCCAACTGCTTCCTGGGCGCGCCGCTGGTGGCCAGGGGGCAGGAGCGCCCGTTCTGGCAGGCGCTGCTCGCCTGGGCCGACGCGCGCGCCGGGCTCGGCCTGTTCCTGCACCTGCGCCAGCTGCCGCTTTCCGGCCCTCTCTGCGAAGCCCTGGCCGCCGTGCTGCGCGAGCATGGGCGCAAGGCCGGCATCGTCCACAGCGAGGAGCGGGCGATGCTCGCGTCCGACCTGACGCCCGACGCCTACCTGGAAGCGGCGATGTCGGGCAAGAAGCGCAAGGAGCTGCGCCGCCAGTTCGCCCGCCTTTCGGAACTGGGCGAAGTCGCGGTCGAGCGGCGCGACGACGACGCCGGCCTCGCCGGCTGGGTCGAGGACTTCCTGCGGCTCGAGGCCGGCGGCTGGAAAGGCCGCGCCGGCTCGGCGCTGGCCTGCTATCCCGAAACGGCTGCACTGTTCCGCGAGGCCATGGCGGGCGGCGCCGCGCGCGGCAGCCTCGAGCGGCTGACCCTGTCGCTCGACGGGCGGCCGATCGCCATGCTCGCCACTTTCCTCAGCCCGCCCGGCGCCTTCTCCTACAAGACCGCCTTCGACGAGAGCTTCGCCCGCTTTTCCCCCGGCGTCCTGCTGCAGCGCGAGAACCTGGCGATCCTCGGGCGCGAAGGCATCGCCTGGAGCGACAGCTGCGCCGCCGCCGACCACCCGATGATCGACCACGTCTGGCGCGAGCGCCGCCCGGTCGGCAGCCTTTCCATCGCCATCGGCGGCCCGCTGCGCCGCGCCGCCTTTCACCGGCTCATGCGCGCCGAAGTGCGCCGCAATCCAGCAGGACGCGAATTATGACCGTGTTTCCGCCGCAGTCGCGCGAAATCTTCGCCGGCCACTATCCCGAGAAACCGCACAGGCTGGCGCACGCGCTCGGCGACCATCCGCTGCTCGAGCTGGAAGCGCTGGCCCAGCTGGCCGAGGCGCTGCCCGCAGGCTCGATCGAATACAACTTCGCCGACCTGCCGATCGGCATCGACGGCAAGCCCGATCCGACCGGCATCCCCATCGGCGAGACCATCCGCAACATCGCAACGACCGGCAGCTGGGCGGCGCTCAAGAACATCGAACAGCATGCCGCCTACGGTGCCCTGCTCGAAGAGCTGCTGGCCGAGCTGCGCCCCGACATCGAAGCGCGGACCGGCAGGATGCTGCTGACCCAGGCTTTCGTGTTCATAACCTCGCCCGGAGGGGTGACGCCGTACCACTTCGATCCCGAGCACAATATCCTGCTGCAGATCCGCGGCAGCAAGACCATGACCCAGTTTCCCGCCGGCGACCCTTCCTATGCTCCCGACGAGGTCCACGAGGCCTATCACACCGGCGGTGCCCGCGAGCTCACCTGGCGCGACGAGCTCGCCGCGGGCGGCCGCGAATTCACCATCGGCCCCGGCGAGGCGCTGTTCGTCCCGGTGATGGCCCCCCACTTCGTGCGCAACGGGCCCGAGCCGTCGGTGTCGCTGTCGATCACCTGGCGCTCCGAATGGAGCTTCGCCGAAGCCGATGCGCGGGCATTCAACGCAGTGCTGCGCCGTGTCGGACTCAAGCCGGCAAGCACCGGCCGATGGCCGGCGGGCAACAAGGCCAAGGCCTACGGCTGGCGCATGCTGCGCAAGCTGGGCGGGAGGTAGCCTTATCCAAGATCCTCCTCTTACAGGTGAGGATCTGATACCCCCGGAAAAAGCGGAATCCGCAAGCCCACATTAGCCCTTGCCCGCCGGCTCGGCATTCCCCAAGCTCGCGCCATGACCGATACCGCCCATGCCACGTCGCTGCTGCGCGACGGTTGCCTGCTGCTGGGCTTCGCGCTGGTCTTCGTGCTGCTGTTCCGCCGCCTCGGCCTGGGCGCGACTCTGGGCTTCCTCGTGGCGGGAGCAGTGGTCGGGCCGCAGGTCCTGGGCCTGGTCAGCGACGCCGAAGGCAAGCTGGGCATCGCCGAGCTCGGCATCACCCTGCTGCTGTTCGTCGTCGGGCTGGAACTGAACCCGTCGCGGCTGTGGCGGATGCGGCGCGAGATCCTGGGCGTGGGCCTGCTGCAGGTCGTCGCCTGCGGCCTGGCCGTCGCCGGCGTGATCGCGCTGGTCGGCTTTTCCTGGGAAGCGGCGCTGGCGCTGGGCCTGCCGCTGGCGCTGTCCTCCACCGCGCAGGTGCTGCCGCTGCTGCGCTCGTCGGGACGGCTGCGCACCCCGTTCGGCGAGCGTGCCTTCGCCATCCTGCTGTTCCAGGACCTGTCGATCATCCCGCTGATCACCATCATCGTGGCGATGAGCCGCAACCCGGCCGACCTGGGCGGCCCGCCGGGCTGGCTGCTGACGCTCTACACGATCGCCGCCGTCGCCGGGCTGATCGCCGCCGGCCGCTTCCTGATCCGCCCGCTGTTCCGCCTGATCGGCAATCTCGGCGAGCGCGAGATGTTCGTCTTCGCCGCGCTGTTCACGGTGATCGCCGCGGCGGCGCTGATGGAACTGCTCGGCCTGTCGACTGCGCTGGGCGCCTTCATCGCCGGGGTCATGCTGGCCGATTCCCCCTACCGGCACGAGCTCGAGGCCGACGTCGAGCCGTTCCGCTCGATCCTGCTCGGCCTGTTCTTCCTGGCCGTCGGCATGATGCTGAACCTTCACGCCATCGCCGAGCGGCCGCTGTTCGTCGCCGGCATGGCGCTGATGCTGATCGCGGTGAAGACCGGCGCGATCTTCGCCATCGGCATGGCCTTCCGCATGAACTGGCGCAGCGCGCTGGCGCTGGGCGTGCTGCTCAGCCAGGGCGGCGAATTCGGCTTCGTGCTTTTCGCCGAGGCGGTCGACGCCTTCCTCGTCGCGCCCGAGACGGCAAGCCTGTTCGGCGCCGTGGTCACCCTGTCGATGGCGACGACGCCGTTCCTGATGGCCGCGACCCGGCGGTTCCGCGAAGTGCCGATCGAACGCGGCGAGGACCAGCGCGAAGGCCCGCGGGCCGAGGGCGCCAACGCGCTGGTGGTCGGCTACGGTCGCTTCGGCCAGACGGTCGCGCAGATGCTGGTCGCCGCCGGCATACCGATCACCCTGGTCGACAGGGACATCGAGATGATCGACGTCGCCGCGGGATTCGGCGCCAAGGTCTATTTCGGCGACGGCACGCGCCTCGACCTGCTGCGCCAGGCCGGGGCCGCCGAAGCCGAGCTGATCCTGTTCTGCATGGACGGCGACCAGCTCAGCCCCGACATGCTCGAGGCCGTGCACGAGGCCTTCCCCGACGCCGCGCTCTACGTCCGCGGCTACGACCGCCGCACGGTGCTGCAGCTCGAGGGCAGCCCGGCACGCTACGTCGTGCGCGAAGTGCTGGAATCGGCAGTGAAGATGGCGCGCCTGGCGCTGGAGGGCCTGGAAGTCAGCGAGGACGAGATCGCCCACGCCGAAGACATGTACCGCGCCCGCGACCGCGAGCGCCTGCACAAGCAGATCGAATCCGGCGACATCCGCGCCGCCCGCGACCGCATCCTGACCGGGCCGGAACGCCGGGAGCCCTAGCGGGCTCACGTGTTCGTCACCCTGAACTTGTTTCAACATGACGGGTTGGTTGGGCAGGGATGGAAACCCAATCCCCGTCGTCCCGGGGGTTTGCCCGGACCCCGGGGCCCGTGGATTGGAAGATGAGCCCCCGCAGAAGAGGGGGCCCGGGAAGACCCCG